>CAYGCR010000012.1:47355-66686 GCA_964348415.1 uncultured Ignavibacteria bacterium
GAACAAAAAGCGGAAGGAACCTACACCATGTATTGGGATGGCCGAAACGAAGATGGCAAAACCGTCTCAAGTGGTATCTATTTCTACAGACTCGAAGCTGGCGAATTTACTGATGTTAAAAAGATGGTTCTGCTACGTTAATACACTTTTGAAAATCGTAATCTCATCTAAGAAAGGAGAAAAGTATGAAAACAAGAAGTTACTCAAACAAGCTCCTGCCTTTGCTAGTGGGCCTCCTGGTCACATTTTCGGCCTCACCTGCATTCTCTGACAACACAGCTGACATGGAGGTATCTAACGCTGGCATAATTACGCCGGAAAACGACTCTCTGTCAAGCAGACTGCTGTTTAGATTCGACTTACCTTCCAAATTGGATGATAAGCGAATCGACTATGCACAAGTTGTGTTCACAGCAAAGATAGACACATTGAGCCGATATTCTGTCATATTTGCGGGATACCCTATCACGACCGCTTGGGATAATGCTTCAGTTTCGTGGTCAAGCCCCTGGGCTAACGAGGGTGGAGATTACGTTGACTCACTGTACGACATCGGTTTCGTCAAGGCAGGCGGCGAGGCAAGATTTGATATAACCCATCTGGTTGCACGCTGGCAGCAAGGGTCGATGCCAAATTATGGTTTGATAATCATTCCTGTGGAGGAGGAGAGGAAAATCACGCAGCTAGTACATCCAGAAGGTTTGCCTCAGGGGGTGTACGCCAAGGTGACCATCTATTTCAGCTACACGCATCCGTAGCAAACTCCGAACTCGAGGCTGGCGAAAGAGATACAGCGAATCCTGACTACTAGAAGGAATCCGTCAGAACCAGAGACTCCAACTGTGCTGACGAAATAGCAGTTCTAAAATCGTCCCCGAATCCACCCGCCTCAATTATATCTCTTCTCTGAATTCTCCCTATTCAGATTTTCTGTTCCTGAGTACCAATCCGGAGTACAGTCCGTGAGGCTTCAAGCTGGACCTTTCATGTTAACATAGTCTTCACATCGTGACTCCGGTTTTCTCCAAGTATCGACGGTATAACAGCCGAAGTCCTGAATCCGCAAGGATGCAAGCTCGAATGTGCTGCAATTGACGCCCTCCGGCCATCACTTCCACCCATATCTAAACAGTCCTTCAAATACTCTCCGACAATCTGGTCATAAGCCCCGGGGTGGAGAGGCAGCATAAAGCGAGGAAAATCGGCAAAGAATGATGCTTAAGCGGGGTTAGTAAACTGTCGATAAAAGCAAAGAAAGTGGAACTCCAGCGCTGGAACGCCCATGCCGAGGAATCAGCGAAGTGCAGGTAGAATAACATGATACCGTCCAGTACGTCCCCCACGAAGAGCTTTCTCCGAATACGTTTCTTGACCCCTTCAACCGTCAAAGTCCTTCTATTCGCCTCAATAATGGGCTTGGCAGTTTTTCTCAGATGTTTCTGTTTATCCGCCGATCTCCCGTTGAATCTATCCTGGAGCCAGGATGTCAACACCGATCCTGACCAGTACACCTCCTTTGCCAGAAGCAAGGCATTGTTTGGCAGCTGGGACCTCTTTGGGCGTAATCTCGTCTTGGCTTTGAATTCGGCCCTGACTCTCTTTTCTTTTCTCTTTTTCAAGGTCCTAGGGGTAGGTCGTTGGCAGGCGAACCTGGTAGCTGCAGCTTTGGGTTCTCTCACTTTGATGTTTTTCTATCTGGCAATTAAAGAGCGAAAAGACCGGAAAACCGCCCTTCTGGGGACCTTTTTGTTAGGCATCAACTACATCTTGGTGATGTACGGCCGCAGCACTTTTGCCGAAGTCTCGGTAATCTTCTTCATTGCTCTGGGAACTTACTTTTTTGTAGTGGGTATGAAAAAAGGCTACCTTTTGATCCTTTCGGGCGCTTGTTTCGCCGTCTCGGTCTTCTTCGGTAAGATGCTAGCGATGTTCATCCTCCCCGTATCTCTGGGCCTAGTGGTGCTCAGCGGTCTTGAAGAATCTCCAGAGAAGCACCCGAGGATCAGGTTTTCCCCGGTCCTATTCTTTGCGGCTGGCTCTTCGTGTGTAGCATTGCTCTGGCTTTTTCTGATTTACTCCCCTTTCTCTCAGAGTGTGTCTCAGTTCGTGTCGGGAATGTCGGTGGGACTGTACGGGTCTCCCAGGGCTTTTGGGTCCGTCTCTGATTTCATTTATTCGCTGTTCTCATTTGGAGGGGTGACCCAGGTGTTTGCCAACAGAGAATACTCCCTGGGCACAGACCTGTTCTACCGGATGCCCTTTGTATTCGTCCTATCCCTGTTTTTTCTGCTGGGATTCTTTTTCAGGATCTTTAAAGTCAAGAGCATTCTTTCGAATCTTCAGTCATGCTCAAGATTAGAACTTTTCTTCGCCTTGTGGCTTGTGCTGGGCATCTTGGCCTTAATGCCTTGGAACTATCGCCCCCTGAGGTATCAAGTGCTCCTGATCCCACCCATGTGCGCCTTAGCGGCCTTTTGCCTTATCGACTTTCTGAATCCCTCCGAGGCTGGGAAGAAGCCTAAAAGGAGCGTGTGGTTTTGGGTCTTTTCTATTCCCGCGGCCTCATTTCTCATATTCCACCTGATGTCCTTTTTTTTGAAGTTGTTCGGATTGACCGCCCAGCTGAGTTCGGTCATAATACCCTCGGTTCTCCTCTCATTTCCTTTTACTTACGCTTTTCATGAAGCAAAAAGATGGGAGCCTTCCCTCCGCATGAAGGCCCGCAAAAGGGTGATCGTGGCAGAAGTTGTGCTATTGATTCTCATCATAAACGGCGCTCAGTTTTGGCGGTTTTCCGGAAACGTGCAGTATTCTCTTCTCAACTCGTCAAAGGATCTGGGGCGGATATTAGGCAAAGGAGCGGTCATCTCCGGGCCGTACTCCCAAGCGCTGGTCATGGAAAACAAGTTGAAACTGGTTCCGCGAATGTTCCATCCCGGGGATGACGATCCGGATTTCTTTCTGAAGCATCCCATAACACATCTGGCTCTTGAAGTGGAAGGCGGACAGAGAGGGCAAGCTTTCGCAGATTATCCTGAGGTTATGAGAAACGCAAAGCCTGTTGCCATCTATCATCTAAGAAATTTCCCGGTGCAGGTTCTTCGGGTAGCTGAATCGAGTGGAAACCCCATGACTAAGGACTACAAGCTGTCCGACTTTGAGAAAGCGAAGTGGCTGATCGAAGAGGATCAAATCGACTCAGCCATAGCCATACTTAACCGGTTTGTTTCCCGGTATCCCCAAAATTCCAGCGGCTACATGACCTTAGCCGAGATTTACTATGATGGACAGGATTACGGGAAGGCTGCTTTGTTTTTAGAAAGAGCTTCAAGGTCTGATCCGACCAACTCGTTCATTCATGAGGTCTTGGGCGCAGTATACTCAGAACAGTACGGCCAAGAAAGAGGCTATAATTACAGACTTTTGGCAATCGAGGAATGGGAAAGAGCCCTGAAACTGCATCCACAGAACATTCGCGTGTTAGCTCAATTGGAAGAGATCAGGGGAAATTGAAGAATGCACATCTTACGAGACAGAACTCGCGCAACAGAAAGGAATCGAGGATCTCAAGACCTGGAATTCGACGGAGCTGAGGGCTCAAAGGTAATGACTACTTATAAGGTACCCAAGACAAGAGTTCCAGCAGATAAGGAGGTATCTGAGCCCGAATTATCAATAGTGATGCCGTGTTTGAATGAAGCAGAGACACTCCACAGGTGTATCAAAAAAGCCCAGCGGTCCATCCGGCGGCACAACCTCAGAGCTGAGATCATAGTAGCAGACAATGGAAGCACGGACGGTTCGACGGAGATCGCGCAAGCGTGCGGTGCGCGAGTGGTCCCGGTGGAAGCAAAAGGATATGGAGCCGCACTCGGGGGAGGTATCGAGGCAGCCCAAGGGCGATACATAATTATGGGAGATGCCGATGATAGTTACGATTTTTCGAACATCTTCCCGTTTATCGAGAAACTGCGAGAGGGCCATGATTTGGTGATGGGCTGTCGTCTACCTTCGGGTGGCGGGACCGTGGAACCTGGCGCCATGCCCTGGAAACACAGGTGGATCGGCAACCCGGTCTTGACCGGAATAGGTCGACTCTTCTTTCGCAGCCCGATTTCTGACTTTCATTGCGGACTGCGTGCTTTCCGCAAAGAGGCGTATCAGAACCTGGACATGCGGACTACCGGAATGGAGTTTGCATCCGAAATGGTGATAAAAGCTACCTTGAAGAAAATGCGAGTCAGTCAGATACCGATAACCCTGCACAAGGACGGACGCTCACGCCCCCCGCACCTGAGGAGTTGGCGCGATGGCTGGCGGCACCTTCGATTTATGCTGATGTACAGTCCCAGGTGGCTTTTCCTTTTTCCGGGGATCATAGGTTTTCTCGCGGGAGCATTCTTCTTCGCCTTGCTGCTTCACGGACCTCTGAGAGTCGGAACAGCATTCTTTGACACTAACACCCTCCTGGTTTCTGCCATGGCTATCATTTTGAGCTTTCAGTTGATCTCATTCGCCATGTTCACCAAGATATTTGCCATATCCGAGGGACTCCTTCCAGAAGACCCAAGGCTGAATCGTCTGTTCTGCTTTATCACCCTTGAGGTGGGCATCTTGATCGGGCTTATTTTCGCAGCGTCCGGGCTGGGTCTTCTGATAAGCGCCTTCCTCTACTGGGCGAAACTCGGTTTTGGAGAGCTTTCGTATCCCGACAGCCTGCGCATAGTTATTCCAGCCGTAACCTCGCTGACACTTGGCGTGCAGATAATCTTTTCCAGCTTTTTCATGAGTATTCTCGGATTGAAAACAAGAAAACAACAACCTTCTCAAGTGACAGCCGAAGAATCTCATTCTTCACGGCCTAATCGCCTGGCCTCCTTAAAGCTTGTTCGCCAGAAGCTGAGGCCTGGTAACACTAAAGAAGGTTGATGCAAGACGCTTCGTGGTCCGGTATCCTTACAGCCATCAAGTTCGTGCCTATGGCAGTTTGTTCTCGGACCAACAACCGTGATTCAGTTCTGCCCAGCAACCTTGTGAGCCTGTTTGGCTCGTGTCGGTATCATAAATGATGTAATTCAACGATGATAGTGTTTTGTATTTGGTGAGGAGCCGAATTGAAGACGAAAGTCCTGTTCGTCGTGGAATACTACCATCCGCACGTAGGCGGCGGGGAGACTCTCTACCAAACCGTGGCTGAGGGCTTGGCCGGGAAGGGATGTCAGGTGGCGGTGGTCACGACAGGATTACCTGAGACGAAGAAAGAGGAGATCCTTAATGGGGTCAAATTGTACCGGATCCCTACCCCTAAAATATTTGGCAGACATTATTGGTTTACGTTCTTGTCATTTCCAAAGATATTCACTTTGGCTAAAAGTTATGATATCATTCACACCACTACCTATAATGCTTCTTTACCGGCTTGGTTGGCTGCCAAGCTGAGAAGGAAAAGATCTATCATAACTGTGCTGCAAGCCTGGGGCGCGCTGTGGAGAACGTACAAAGGAATGAGCTGGGCCTCCGCCAGATTACATCAGCTTTTCGAGAGATTCGTAATCAGGCTGCCATTTGATCACTACATCTGTATCTCTGAGCACACCAAGAACTCCGTGATGAAGTTGGGGTTGAGGAGCGAGAGGCTGAAGGTGGCGCACTGCGGAGTCGATTACGAGCTATTTAACCCGGCGAAATATGATTATCAGGCGGCCAAGAAAGAGCTGGGGTTAAGTGACATGTTTGTCTACCTGTTTTACGGCAGGCCGGGGATCTCCAAGGGAGTCGAATATTTGATAGAAGCCGTCCCGGCAATCTCACGAAAGATGCCCAAGTCTAAGCTTCTTTTGATCCTGGCTTCCGATCCTAAAGACAGATATGAATACATAATGAGGTTGATGGAAAAGCTCGGGGTCAGCGAAAACGTAGTTCTGAAAAATCAATTGTCCAGAGACGAACTGGTAAGGCATATCGCCGCTTCAGATTGTGTGGTGGTCCCTTCGCTGACGGAAGGCTTCGGACTGGTTGCTGCGGAAGCTTGTGCCATGAACAAGCCGGTGGTCTGCAGCAGAGCCGGAGCCCTTCCAGAGGTCGTCTCCGGAAAATACGTTTTGGTCCATCCCCAAAGTCCGGAACAGATAGCAGAGGGAATCGAAAGAATCCATAAAGATGGCGTCAAAGAGACCGAACGAAAGTATTTCTACTGGGAGCAATGCATAGACAAGTATCTCCGGATTTACAAGGGGATTGCCGGGAATACAGACTCACATGTTCTAAAGGCCCGTACATGAGGGAGACTTTTAGGTGAACCAGGCGTGTAAATCACCCAGGCAAAAGGGATTGCATCAGCGCGAGCAAATCCGCAACTTCTTTACTCGTACTTACCGGAACTACGAGGATGAGAAGATAATGGCCTATGCGGCGAACGGGCAGATCGCCATTGATGTCGGCTGCGCCGAGGGAATCCTTTTGGAGAAGTTCTTAGACAAATACCCACAGAAAAAGATGGTCGGGGTTGACGTACGGTTGGAGAGCATCATGATTTGTAAGGAGCACAATTTGCCGGCATTGGTCGGTGACGTTTATTCCCTGTGTTTCAGGGACAATTCAGTTGACCACTGTTTCTTTATGCATACTCTGGAACACCTTGATCATGATGAAGCTCTCTCTGAGATAAGAAGAGTGCTGAAGCCCGGAGGATCCGTAATTATCACGGTGCCGAATGATCTGGTGTACACGCTGGCACGGCTCGCTACTCTCAGATGGAAGCTGGCTTTCCGCCCACGCATTCAGACCGCTCTCCACCCACCACTACATGTAAGGCAGTGGACGCCCCGATCGATCAGGGACTTGTTAGAGAGATCGGGCTTCGAGGTGGTCGTGCAGAAAAACCTTCCACTTTATTTCTGGATGATCAGCTTGAACCATCTGGTGGTAGCCAGGAAAAAGTGACCAATCTCAGGCTTTGCATTTTTTTGATAGTTGATTGAAAATTATATTCCGCTCTGCAGTTCCACAGGAGGTAGAGATGGCAGGTGATTCGAACTGTCCTTTCAGAATCAAAACGGCCAAAGACCCTGCGCCTCCGGCGGGACTCCGGCTGATCTCCCGGGAATGCCTTATGCAAACGGAGCAAGACGAGGATAGTATGCTGTCATATAGTACGCTCTGCCATATTCTGAACGATTTGGCTTTCGGCAACATATTTCAACCGGCCACCTTATTCTGGCGCCTGTTCGAGATAGAGGCATTAGTCAGGAAAACGCGCATGAGAGGCAGGATACTGGATCTTGGATGCGGTGACGGCAGGGTAACCAGTACTGTATTCTCGTCTAAACGGTCTTCCTGGAACGACAGTAGAAGTTGTACATTAGTGGGAATTGACCCGGATGTCGAAGATTCTGCCACCGCGAGGACAAGCGGACTTTACGAGAAAGTGCACACCTGTTCAGCAAATGCCATCCCAGAAGAAAGTAACAGTTTCGATTTCTGCTTTGCGAATTCCGTGATTGAGCATATTCCTGACGTTGATGACGTGTTAGCGGAAGTCAGCCGGGTTCTGAAACCGAACGGAAAATTCATCTTTACCGTGCCAAGTAGCGGTTTTGATAGGCTGATGAAGACAAGCAGATTTTGGGCCGAGAAGTTCTCGCGGGGGAATTTGGAAGAATACTCCAGGATGATAGACGCAAGGCTTGCACATTATCATTACTACGATCATAACAAAGCTGAGGCCATGCTTAAGAATGTTGGCCTGGAAATCGTCCAGGAGGAATATTATTTTCCAGAATCAGCTGTGCGTACGTGGGAGTCCATCTCCAATCATACAGCCGGATATTTGTATAAGCTATTTGGCTCGAATCTGAAACCTCACGCCATACAGAAGAAGACCGGCCTCTTGAGGTTACAGTATACAGTTCCCGGAACCGTCCAAACGAGCATCTTGAGTTCTTTCTTGAGGCCAAAGATAAAGAGGGTGTTGAGGAGCAGCCGACGCGATAAGACATCCGGTGGCTATCTGGCTGTTGCTCAGAAACCTTCAACCATCTAGTGGGATTCTGAAGAGTACTTTCCACATCGAGAGATTGTCAATCTTCAATTCTCTGATTCCCCTGTCTTTTCTTTTCACTTCTTCAATCGCTTCTAATCTGTCGACGGCGAACACCACTCGTAATCGCTTCCTAGACGAGCTGGAAGCGGACGATCCAGGTAAAACTGAAACCCTGGGTTACCAAACAAGCTCCAAAATCGTCCACGAATCCACTCTTCGTTGAACATCCAGCTTCATCAGGTTGCCAGAAATTGTGTTTTCTGTCGCAGCCTTATAAGATGCTGCGAACTGAGCGGAAGCGTAAGAGCTGCTGGCGGAGCCTTGACTCCCCTGAACTTCACGCTTGACTTTCTGGGGTGGGTGTATTATGTTTTCGCAACGACGGGACTTGATGACAGGTTCCCGAGCGAGTATCATACTGTGGTAGAGATTCTTAGGCATCGAGCGCCTTGGTGCGCCGATCCGGGATCTTTCCCATCGGAGAATTGAGTCGAAAGCCGCGAGGTGCCTGAAAGATCATCTCAGAGCACGGAGTTGACGAAAATGCCGGAATGTCAGCATCAGTGGGAAATGACAAATATCCAGTTTGGCTTTGTAGTTTTCGAGAAGTGCTTTCACTGCAACCAGCTTAGAACGTATTTCTCCGCGGAGCACACCCCCCTTCTCGGGGACAAATATCGCGAGGGTGATCACTACTGGAGTCGGGTGGAAAACGCCCAGTCCTTCAGGTTTGACCTTCAATGCACCCGATGCAACCGCCTGGAGAAGCTCGACGACCTCATGGGACTCCTGCACTGCACCGGCTGTCTTCCCGACTGCGAGATCGAAGCCCTGCGAAAGAAATACGAAGCGAAGAAAACCTGGATTCTGGTGGCATTCGGCTTTCTTCCCCGGGCGAAGACAGAACCGATTCCCTCGGATAAGTTGGACGCGCTCACGGATTATTTCAACCAGAGGAGGGATACTTCCCGCTCCAGGATCAAGATCGTTCCGTTCAATCTCATTGATGACCTTTCTCGCTGCAAGGGCGATTTTGTACATGATGTCGGCATGCTTTCGGCAGAACCGCCGCCCAAGGATCGGAAACCTCTCTTTTGACTTCAGCTTGAACCCGTCTCACAAAATCAGCCAGGAGAACTCTCATGACCACTCAAGACTTGATCGAAAAGATCGGACTTAAGCCTTTGAGCAAGTTCGAACACCGCGAGGTGGACGGCGTAATCGTCTCGGATATGCTGAGTGACGTGATGGCCAGCGCCAAATCGGGAAACCTCTGGCTGACCATCCAGACTCACAAGAGTATCGTTCCGGCCGCCAATCTGGTGGACGTCTCTGCGGTCATCATTACAGGCGGCAAAGACGTACCACAGGAGACCGTAGATCTTGCCAGCAAATACAACATTGCGATCCTATCGTCCGAAATGGCCACCTTCGAACTGGTGGGAAAACTCTACGAGGCAGGTCTGGGAAGCAAGTGACCGCTCTGGATATTGGTTAAAGACGTTCACAATCGAGTCTGGGTTCGCGACATCGCCCGGTAGTTTGTGTTGACATCAGAATCAGGGCAGAAGCAGTGGAGATAAAAATGATAAAGCATGCGCTGGAGGCTTCGGTAATCGAGGGAGAAGATAAACTCGATGCCGCGGTGGATCAGGTATACGCTTCTGACTTGATGAGCGACGTCTTGGCCTTCGGCAGACCTAATTCAATTCTGCTTACCGGCCTGGCAACCCAGCAGGCCGTTATCTCCGCACACATGGCGGAATTTAAAGGGGTCGTTTTCGTTCGGGGCAAAAGACCCAAAGACGGTTCCAAGGAGTTCGCCCGAGATAATGACCTGGTCTTACTCTCCACAGAACTGGATATGTACGATGCATGCGTCAGAATAGACTCGTTCGACCGGAGCAGAAATACTGGATCAAGAACCGATTCAGTCGGCGAAAAGATACAGGAGATGCTGCTTATTCATGAGTTCTTCATCCGGGGAAACGATTTCGCCAACGCGGGTATGGTATCGACGAAGGTGAAGTCTATACTCAAAAAGATCGGATTGGATCCCAAACTGGTTCGGAGAGTCGCCATCTCCACCTACGAGGGCGAGATGAACGTGGTGATGCATGCCAAAAGGGCGAAAGTCAATCTCTCCATTACGCCCCGGCTTATTGAAGTGTTGATCGAGGATGAAGGCCAGGGTATCCCGGACGTGGAGTTAGCCATGCAGGAGGGATATACCACTGCCACCGAGGAGATGAGAGCCATGGGATTCGGCTCCGGCATGGGTCTTCCCAACATCAAGAAGAATGCCGATGAGTTGGAAATCAAAAGCGAAGTTGGAAAAGGAACCACACTGCAAATCAGATTCTTCATCTAGGGGCTTGCTCTAAGCAGGAGGACAAAGTCAGATTGGTCCAATATTACCACGCGCATAAGGTAGTTTCGGAGAAGTGTCGGGGACACATGTCCTGTATGCGTCACTGTCCTTCCCAGGCTATCCGGGTGAGAGAGGGCAAAGCGGTCATATCCGAGGAGCTTTGTGTGGATTGTGGCACCTGTATATCCGTATGCCCCTCCGGGGCCATCGTTCCGATAACGGACCCGGTCAGCGAGATCTCCAATTTCAAATATAAGGTGGTGGTACCTTCTCCTGTGCTCTACTGTCAATTTGAATCCAATATTCACCCTTACATTATTCATCTGGCCTTCAAAAGACTCGGTTTCGATGAGGTAGCAGACGTGAGCACCTCCTCTGCGGCTTTGGCCCGGGCACTGGTTAAGTACATGAAAAAATACAAGGGTCGGCTTCCCCTCATATCATCTCATTGTCCCTCCATGCTCAGGCTCATCCAGGTTAAGTATCCTGATCTGGTGGAGCTGGTGGTGCCCATGGACGTGCCCAGGGAAGTGACCGCCCGGCAGATCAGAAGAACCCTTCCGGCCAAGCTCGGACTCAAGCCGGAAGATATTGGAATTATCTACCTAGCCCCCTGCCCGGCAAAGATCGTTTCCATCAAGCAGCCGGCTGAAAAGGCCAGATCCTGGTTTGATGGAGTGGTCTCTATAAAGGACGTCTATTCGGTACTGCTCCCTCAGATCGTGGCCATAAGGGAGGAATTCGACGAAAGCCTGGTGCCGAAAGAATTCGCCTTCAATGCAGGTTGGGCCACGCTCGGAGGTATAACCCGGGCGGTGGAGATGGAAAACTGGCTGGCCGTCTCTGGATTGGACCACGTAATGAAGATATTTGATGATATCGAGAACTCACGGCTGCGAAACGTCGATTTCGTGGAAGCTCTGGCCTGCATGTTAGGTTGCATTGGCGGAACCTTTAACGTGGAGAACCCATACGTGGCTCGAACCAACAGTATAAAGCAGCGAGCCAAGTATGAGAATCCCATAAAGGTTGACGACCGGGATATCGAACGAAAGCTGGAAGACGGATATTATTTCTTGGAAAGTCCGGTCTTACCTCGTCCCACCAAATACTTCGACACCGACTTGGAAACTTCTATCAAGAGAATGAAGGAGAGAGAGAGGGTGTATCAGAAGCTTCGCCAGACAGACTGCGGCTGCTGTGGGGCACCTACCTGTATGGCTTTTGCCGAGGACTTTGTCCGGGGGGAAGCGAAGCTTACCGACTGCATCTTTCTGGCCCAAAAGGGAGACGAAGAATGACAACCCAATCTGAGCCGGAGACGGTTCTGTGACGAGCAAGGATTACGTCCGGTTGTTCTCCGGGTTCAAGGGCGACGAAGGAGATTTGATCCCCATCCTTCAAAGCGTTCAGCAGAAGTTGGGGTATATCCCGGAAGAAGCGGTCAAACGTATTTCCCGGTTTCTAAAAATCTCGGAGAACCAAATCTTTGGAGTGGCCTCCTTCTATTCCCAGTTTCGGTTCACCGCGCCGGGCAGAAACTCGATCAAAGTCTGTATGGGAACTGCCTGCCACGTGCGGGGAGGGCAGATTCTGTGTGAGGCGGTGCAAAGGGAGCTTGATATCTCCCCGGGAGAAACCACCCAGGATAGACGCTTTGATTTTCAGCGGGTGGCTTGTTTGGGCTGCTGTGCTCTGGCACCTGTGGTCCAGGTCAACGACGATATTTATAGTCGAATGACAGTCGTTCGTTTAAGAGAGATTCTTGACAAACATGAATAGCTTTCAGAGGAAATCAAAAGAAGCCAAAAAGAAGTGGGATGATCTGAAAAACAGCCCAATCCCGGTGATTTATCTGGGCACCGCCTCCTGCGGTAGGGCTGCCGGCGCCATGGAGGTTCTGGAATCGATTCAGGCCACCCTGAAGAAAAACCGATTGAAGGCCAAGACCGTCCAGGTGGGATGCATCGGTCCTTGCTACCTGGAACCGCTGATGGACATTACCACACCCGGACGCCCCCGGATAAGCTATGCCAACGTAAATCCCGAGAAAGCAAGAAGGATAGTCGAGTCCTATCTGATCAAGGACGATCCTCTCCTGCAATTTGCCGTGGGTTATTTCGGCGAGGAAGACTACCAATTCACCAATGGAATTCCCAGATTCTTTGATCTTCCCATGCTAAAACCCCAGGTTCGGGTGGTGCTCAGAAACTGTGGATTCATCGATCCGGAGCAGATCGATCACTACCTGGCCAATGACGGCTATGCGGGGCTGATGAAGGCGCTCGAGTCAGAACCGGAAAATGTGATCGCGGAGGTGAAGGAAGCTGGACTTCGGGGCAGGGGAGGAGCAGGGTTTCCCACCTACAAGAAATGGGACATATGCAGAAGCGCCTCCGGGAAAACAAAGTATCTCATCTGCAACGCTGATGAAGGGGACCCGGGAGCCTTCATGAATCGATCCTTAATAGAGGGCGATCCGCATTCGGTTCTCGAGGGTATGCTGATTGCCGCTTATGCCATAGGAGCTTCCCACGGGTACGTCTACATAAGGGCGGAATATCCTTTAGCCATCGTTCGTTTGAAGAAAGCCATAAGCCAGATGAGAGATTATGGTTTTCTGGGTAAGAACATCCAGAGCTCGGGATTTGCTTTCGACATCGCCATCAAGGAAGGGGCGGGGGCTTTCGTCTGCGGTGAGGAGACGGCACTTATCGCTTCCATAGAGGGACAAAGGGGCATGCCCAGATCCCGACCTCCCTTTCCTGCGGTCTCCGGTCTTTTTGGCAAGCCCACCATCATCAACAACGTGGAAACTTTAGGAACTCTTCCCAATATCATGAGAAACGGAGCCTCATGGTACAGGCATTACGGCACCCAGGGAAACCACGGCACCAAAACCTTCTCGCTGGTCGGGAAAGTGCGTCGCTCCGGGCTGATCGAGGTACCTCTGGGAATGACTTTAAGAGAAATCATCTTCGATATAGGGGGCGGCTCGACAAAACCATTCAAGGCGGTGCAGACCGGCGGCCCCTCCGGAGGGTGCCTCTCTCAGGAGTTTCTGGATACGCCTATAGATTATGAATCATTGGACGCTGCCGGGTCCATAATGGGATCAGGCGGCCTGATCGTGATGGACGAGGATACCTGCGTGGTTGATGTGGCTCACTATTTCCTGGATTTCACCCAGAAGGAGTCTTGCGGCAAGTGCTCGCCCTGTCGTGTAGGAAGCAGGCATATGGTGGAGTGTCTGGAAAGGATAATAAAAGGAGAAGGTTGCACAGATGACTTAACCAAGCTCCAGACTTTGGGTGAAACTGTGAAAAGAGGCTCGCTGTGTGGTTTGGGACAGACCGCTCCCAATCCGGTTCTGACCACGCTACGCTACTTCCGACCGGAATATCTCCTGCACGTGACCGAGAAGCATTGTCCCGCCACCGTCTGCAGGGAGCTGATTGAATACCGAGTGATACCGGAGAAATGCACCGGCTGTCAGCGCTGCGTCAGTGTGTGCCCCACCGGCGCTATTACCGGGCCCAGAGCGGAGCCACACAACCTTGACCCCTCTAAATGTATCAAGTGTCGAGCCTGTTATGAGATCTGTCGTTTCGATGCCATAGCCGGTGATGCTATCATCATCAGATCCAGACGGAGACCTGCTGATGAGCAAACAGAATGAGAAAGTAACCATAAACATCGACAACCAAGCCCTTGAAGCAGAAAGGGGGCTGACCATCCTCCAAGCTGCAGAGCAAGCTAATATCTATATCCCCACTCTTTGCGCCCACAAGCATTTGACGGCTTTTGGGGGATGCCGGATGTGTATAGTGGAAGTGGATGGGATGCGTGGGTTGCCCACGGCTTGTACCACGCCAGTGGAAGGGGGGATGGTAATAAGAACTCATACCGCACAAGTTCAGGCAGAACGAAGAGATATCTTGCAGTTGATCTTAAGCGAGCACACCTCAAGCTGTCTGATCTGCGATGAGAAGGATGAGTGCAGGGAGTATATGGGCACTGTCCGCAAGGCTGGCGTGACCACCGGATGCCGCTATTGCCCCAACGATGGCCAGTGCGAGCTTCAGGAGGTGGTGGAGAAGTTGGGGGTGAAAGAGATCGACTACCCCATCTATTATCGCGGCCTGCCGGTGGAAAAAGACGACCCCTTTTACGACCGGGATTATAACCTTTGCATCCTTTGCGGAAGATGCATCCGCATGTGCCAAGAGGTTCGCACCGCCAACACTTTGGCTTTCAAGCAAAGGGGACGCCACACCGTAATTGGCCCAGCTTATGACCGAACTCACCTGGAAGCCGGCTGCGAATTCTGCGGTGCATGTGTCTCGGTTTGCCCTACCGGCGCTCTCTCGGAAAAGGTTCGTAAATGGGAGGGCAAAGCCCAGCGGGAGAAGATTACCACCTGCCCTTTGTGCGGAGTGGGATGCCAGCTGCGCCTTCAGGTCAAGGGAAACGAGATCATTGGGACCCTGCCCGCTGAAGACCCGCTGGTGAATAATGGGCAGCTGTGTGTCAAAGGGAGGTTCTGTGTGACTGAACTGGTAAACAATTACCAGCGACTCAAAAGACCATATAATACCCGCAACGGAACCAAAGTTGAGATCTCCTGGGAGGAAGCCACCCAGATAGCTGCCGAAAAGCTATCAGCCTGCTCGCCCCAAGACTTTGGCATGCTTATCTCTCCTGACTGCTGTAACGAGGATCTGTACCTGGCTCAAAAGTTCGCCCGGGTCGTTTTGGGCTCACACAATATTGATACCAGCTCGAGGCTGTTCTATGGATCTGGCCTCAACGCTTATCTGGACCTTATGAGAATGTGTGTTCCCCTATCGGAACTCCGAAAAGCCTCAGTCGTTCTCTGCGTGGGGCTGGATGCGAGGTTCGGAAGATCCGTTCTGGGCGTTGAGTTACGAGAAGCGATCGCTAGGGGAGCAAAGATCGTCAGCATCAATCCCCGACATCATAGCCTCTCCGTGATCGCCGACAAATGGATTGAGCCAATCCCTGGCACGGAAGTTGATCTTCTTCGTTCTCTTGCCAGGCTGACGCAAAGAAAGAAGAAAGCGGCCTCGCAACCCAGATCCAGTAAGAAAAGCGAGAATCTTGGTGAAGAGCTTTCCGCGGTTGCCGGGATGCTAAAAGGGGCACCCGCCTCCGTGGTCCTGGTCGGCTCGGAGTTTATGCAGTACGATGCGAGCCCGCAAATTCTTGAGGCCATCAAGCAAATAGCGAAAAATGTCGGCGCCGGAGTCCTGCCCCTGCCAGCCCAAGCCAACCTATTCGGTTCAATTCTGCTGGGGGTTTACCCCGAGCTTCTTCCCGGTGGCTTCTCCTCGAGTAATAAGACAAGGATAGGCGATCTCGCAAAAAGGTGGGGTGCAGATGTGCCGCATCTCTCCTCTCGATGGAACTCGCAGGCGCTTTTATCAGACAAGAAAATGAAGGTGCTTTACCTTGTAGGGGAGGTTCCTCCGAACTGCAGACCTGCCTGTGATTTCTTAATTTTTCAGAATATTTATCCCCCGGATCCGTTCTGTGAAGCTGATCTTGTCCTTCCTTCGGCAGCTTTTACAGAAGTGGATGGAACCCTCATCAACGGCGAGGGACGAATTCAGCGGGTAAGAAAAGCTGTGCGGCCTCCCGGTGATGCGCTGCCCGATTGGGAGATACTTTGCCGGATCGCCCGGAAGATGGGATCCGGAGGTTTTGATTATTCGGATGCCCGCGAGATTCACAATGAGATCTCCTCATTGGTGAAAGGATTTGGAGGCTACGATGGCATCAAACGCAAGCCGAGCTCCTTGATATGTGAAGGGAAATTTAGCATTCCCAAATCCAAGTCCCCAAGTACAAAGAAGACCAACAAGAACTTTCCCCTTCTCCTTAACACTTCAATTGTTGAGCACGTTTATCGGGGCTTTCCTCTCTCTACCTGGGTTGAAGGGGCGCAAACCTTGTTTGCCGAGGGAATTGTGGACATAAACCCGGAGGACGCCAGAAAAGCCCGGATATCTCAAGGTGATGAAGTGGTGGTGACCTCAGCTGGCTTTAAGAAAGTCTGGCCGGCAAGAATCTTAAGCGAGCAGACTCGGGGGACCCTGCACGTCACGCTGCCAAAGGGCGAATCCATCGGATCGAACCCACATCGAGTGAAAATAAGGAAAAGAAATGTTTAAGCTGATAGAAAGCCAGATGATCGTGCCCAACATTCATCTGCTGACTCTGGAGGCTCCGGCTGTGGCCCGCGAAATGAAGCCGGGTCAGTTCGTGATCGTCAGAGCCGAGGACGGGGGCGAAAGAATACCCCTTTCCGTCTCTGACTGGGATGCCGAACAGGGGACGGTAACCGTTATTGTTAAGAACGTGGGAAGCACCAGTGACAGGTTGGCGTCACTTGAAGCCGGCGTTAGCATTCCCACCGTGGTGGGCCCGCTGGGCAATCCTACCGAGATCGAAGAATTCGGCACGGTTCTCTGTCTTGGCGGATGCTACGGGATCGGTAGCATTTTTCCAATCACCCGAGCACTGAAGGAGAGGAAAAACAAGGTTATTGCAGTAATCGAAGCCAGAAGCTCATATCTGCTCTTCTGGGAGGAAAAGCTAGCGGAAGTCTCTGACGAGCTTATCTTCATTACCCGGGATGGGACAAGAGGCCTTCGCGGACACGTGGGGAGAGTTACGGAAATCATCAAGTCAAAAGAGTTGGTCAACCGGATCATCATAAATGGCTGCACATTCCTTTTGAAGAGGGGATCCGATGTGAGCCGGCCCCTGGGCATAAAGACCGTGGTTAGCTTGAATCCGATTATGATCGACGGCACGGGGATGTGCGGCGTGTGTCGAGTCACCGTCGGATCCGAGACCAAATTCGCTTGCGTGCATGGCCCGGATTTCGATGGACACCAGGTGGACTGGGCGGAGCTGCTGCAGCGTCGGAGAACATATATGGAAGAGGAAATCGTCCCGCTGAGAACCAGCAGATGTGAAGAACATGCTAAAAGACCCATTCCTCAATAATGCTACGATGATCTGTCATTGCCGGTCCGGGCAAGGGCGGGACCGAGCAATCTCTGAGAAGTCCGAATCCGATCAGATTGCTTCGTCGCTTCGCTCCTCTCAATGGCAGGCCAAAGCAAAACGTTATTTGGGAGATATACCGCTGGCAAATGTTAGGAAAATCTGTTATGTCTGAACCGCAGAAAAAGAAGCTGGACTTAGATCGCAGGCCAATGCCCAAACAGCCACCCCAAGTACGGAGGCATAATTTTAGCGAGGTGGCTTTGGGGTATCCCGCCCGGACTGCTGTGGAAGAAGCAAGGCGATGTCTGCAGTGCAAGAAGCCAAAATGCGTTACCAAGTGTCCGGTGGAGATAGACATCCCGGGATTTATCAAATGCATTGCGGAAAGGGACTTCGCCAGCGGAGCCAGGATACTGAAAGAGAAAAACTGCCTCCCCGCAATGTGTGGCCGAGTCTGTCCCCAGGAAGAACAGTGCGAGGAGGTATGCGTTCTGGTAAAGAAGGGTGGACAGATTGCCGTCGGTCGCTTGGAGCGGTTCCTGGCGGACTGGGAGGCAGAGCAAGGTGAGATGGAGATGCCGGAGATTCCACCAACCACTGGAAGAAAGGTAGCCGTAATAGGCGGTGGACCCGCAGGTCTTACCGTAGCCGGAGACCTCATAAAACTGGGTCACCAGGTGACCATCTTTGAGGCTTTGCACGAGATGGGCGGGGTGCTGGTGTATGGTATACCGGAGTTCAGGCTCCCCAAGGCCATCGTGAAAAGAGAAGTCGAATATCTTCAGAAACTTGGTGTCGAGGTGGTCACCGACTACGTGGTTGGCAAGACCAGAACGGTGGACAGCCTTCTGGAGGAATTCGAAGCTTTGTTTGTCGGCACTGGCGCAGGGCTTCCCTGGTTTATGGACGTTCCGGGCGAGAATCTGAATGGCGTTTATTCAGCAAATGAATACCTTACCAGGATGAACCTGATGAAGGGTTTTCTTTTTCCCCAGTTCCACACTCCCGTAAAGAATCACAAAAGAGTTGCGGTCATCGGCGGAGGAAATGTGGCCATGGACTGCGCCCGGACCGCCTTGAGGCTGGGGGCAGAGAGCAGGATCATCTACCGGAGATCCAGGCAAGAGCTGCCGGCACGCCTGGAAGAGATAGAGAATGCGGAAGAGGAAGGAGTCATCTTCGACTTTCTTACGCTTCCCATCAGATACATTGGAGACGAGAACGGCTGGGTGGAAGAGATCGAATGCCTGAAGATGAAGTTAGGTGAGCCCGATTCTTCTGGCAGGAGAAGGCCCGTTCCCATTGAAGGTTCTGAAACCGTTCTTCCCATGGACGCTGTAGTCTGCGCCATCGGTAACAGCCCCAATCCGCTCATTCCCGCCACCACACCCGGACTGGAGGTGGGGAAGAGAGGAAACATCGTCGCCGACGAGGAGACCGGGAAGACCTCCAGGGAAAGGGTCTGGGCCGGGGGGGACGTGGTAACAGGCGCAGCAACGGTGATCCTCGCAATGGGCGCCGGGCGAAAGGCCGCCCGATCCATCCACGAGTATCTCTGCTCTCTTTAAACAGGTCCCTTAAAGCCAAGCATCATTCTCTCTTCTCAACCCGTGTCCGCTGAGCCTACTTGATTGCCACGGCGGGGCTCAAGCATCGGCGGCGTAGCTCGCCTTGATCGGTCTTAGAGAATCTACCATAGTTCGCAAACCGAATCTGTTGCAAGAACAGAATTGCCAACCGCCGGAAGGTTCCGGCAGACAGCTAAGGGGTGGCAACCAGGAAGTACGGAGACCAAGGAGGACGACTGGGTTGAAGCGCTTGAGACCAGTTATGTAAATTGTTTTGTGTAAAATTATGTTTGGCTAGATAAGTAGAAAGGGC
>CAYGCR010000013.1:0-63945 GCA_964348415.1 uncultured Ignavibacteria bacterium
GTTACTACAATCATCTCTATGTTCTCAACGGAGAGGATGGAAGTCTTGAGTGGGATTATCCCACTCCCTACTACGTTGGTGCGCCCACTTCTATCGCTGACCTTAACAACGACGACCATCTGGAGATAGTCTTCGCCTCCTGGATCAGAATCGGAGTGTTATCTCACACGGGGACTCTGCTCTGGAGCTATTCTGCCGGCGGAGGAAACTTCCGCGGAGCGGCCATAGCCGACGTTGACAGCAACGGAGTGCTTGACGTTGCATTCGGCGCGGACGACGGTATCTTGAGGGTTCTGCGAGGCGACAGCGGACAGGTCGTCTGGACCTGCAACTTGCAGGCTCATTATGGAAGAACTTTCGAGATGGATCATGCGCCGGTTATCGCCGACTTTGACGGTGACGGCAAACTAGACATTTTCATCATCGGAGGATACGTGAACTCATCACAGCCAGGTCTCAATCATGGCCGTGCATATGCGCTTACGGCTGGCTCCGGTGTCGGGCCTGGCTGGCCTATGTTCAGACATGACTTGAAACACAGCGGCAGCTTTGATGGTTATCCGCCATACCACCCCGGTGATGCCAATGGCGACGGGGTGATAGATCCAGCCGACATCGTTTATCTGATAAATTACTTATTTCGCAGCGGGCCTGTCCCTCAACCTGCGGAAGCGGGCGATGCTAACTGCGACGGGAGGACCAGCGTCTCGGACGTCGTGTACCTGATCAATTACCTATTTAGAAGTGGCCTACCGCCCTGCCAACCGTAGGCAATGACCAGGGGCGTGAGAGGAGTTCATTATGCCAAAACACAAACTACCCACCTTCATCGGTATCATTGCGGGAATGGTCTTATTTCTGGAGTCATCGGCAACCGAGGTACCTGTAAGTAAGGATCCTCAGACTGCAAGAGTGACGCAATTGGAAGAGAATGTCAATCAAAGGAACTGGTGGCAGGTGAGCCAACCGTCTGAGGAACACTACCGAGTAGATGACAGAACTCTCGCAAAACTCAATCCCACCGATTTGGATTCGTTTATTCTTGCCACCATGAATACATACCATATTCCCGGCGTGGCCGCGTGTGTCGTAAAAGACGGCCAGATCATATGGACCGGCGCCTACGGCCACGCCATCATCGAGCAGGACGTTCCAGTGGCCGATACCACGCTTTTCATGCTGGCTTCAATCTCCAAGACGTTTACCGGTGCTGCACTGCTGCAGCTTTGGGAAGCGGGTTTGTTCGAGCTGGACGATGACATTAACGATTACCTTCCGTTTGCCGTTTTCAATCCCAATCACCCGGAGTCGGTGATTACCTTTCGGGAGCTCTTGACTCATACCTCAAGCATCAAAGACAATTGGGAGGTGATGCTTTCGGTATATGCCTGGGGCGACTCTCCCATCCCCTTGGGCGACTACGTCGAGGGCTATTTGACCCCCGGGGGTGAGTACTACAGCGCCACCGCCAACTTCTATACCTGGGCACCGGAGCATGGCTGGTCGTACTGCAACGAGGCCTTTGCCCTAGTTGCCTATCTGGTCGAAGTCATTAGCGGCACTCCTTTCGATCAGTACTGTAACGATTCTCTGTTCACGCCGCTGGGGATGTATGAAACTTCTTGGTTCTTGGCAGACCTCGACACCAACAATGTGGCCATGCCGTATCACTACGGCGGCGGCACTTACGTTCCTCAAGGGTACTACGGTTATGCCGATTATCCGGCCGGTCAACTTCGCACCAGCAGCATCGAGCTGGCTCGTCACCTTATCGCCTTCCTGCAAAAGGGTGAGATCGACGGAATCAGGATTCTTGACAGTGCCACAGTTGAGGAGATGACCACAATTCAATATCCCAACCTTTCCGCCAGTCAGGGGCTGGTATGGTTTCACAACTACGTCGGGGGCAGGTGGGTATGGAGGCATGGAGGCGGCGATGCGGGCGTCGCCACACTGGCGAGCTGCTGCCCGGACGAGAACTCGGCTGTGGTTGTTCTCACCAACGGAGAATCGCACTCCGCCACCGGAAACATAACCAACCTACTTTTCGATTACGCGGCCAGCCATACCGTGCTCGTGGGAGACGCAAACGGTGACGGGGCGATAGACGCAGGAGACGTGGTTCATCTAATCAGCTATCTTTTCAGGAGTGGTCCTGCCCCGATCCCTTACGAAGCGGGAGATTGTGACTCCAACAGTGTGGTCGATAGCGGCGACATCGTCTACCTGCTCAACTACCTTTATAGGAACGGTCCGCCGCCTGGAGAAGCATAAAACGGAAGATAATAATCCTTCCATCGCTCATCGGCCCCAGTATCAATGGGCTACAGCGGTGTGAGAACTTATGCTTGAAGTCCACACCGATTCTTATTTCTGTGAGTGTCGAGTCGCCAATTGCTAGGGAACCGCCACCGCCAGCGATACCGTTTATCCGATCAACTATCTTTTCCGCAGTGGCCCACCGCCCAACCCCTTCGAGGCTGGAGATGCGAACTGTGACGGAACAGTGAATTCCGCCGACGTCATCTACCTGCTGAATTGTCTTTTCCAAAACGGGCTGCGACCCTGTTGCCCGTAATCATGCGAACTCAGTTGAGCCGATGGTTCATGCGGATATTTCGGGCGAACCGTCTGTCTCCGAAGCGTCGAATTGCTTCGAGTTCCGATGTGACAATTTAATTCGCTTACCGCTGGCCTTGTTGAAAACAAAAAGATTCCTCTCGTCAAAGTCAATGCCCACCGACTGGTCTTCTCCAAACCGAGCATCGGCTGTACACGTACTCAATATCTCGTAAGTTCCAATCTTCAGGTATAATAAAGTCTGGGTTCCCAGTGAAGCTGTGACATTTATTCTTCCCCGGAGTTTTCCTTCCCCTTCGTCTCTGATAATACGCACGTGTTCAGGTCTCAAACCCAGGAAGATCTCGCTTGGGACCAGCCTGTCCCCTACTTCCAGCCTTCCTTTGATCAGATGCAACATTTCTCCGTCCAGTAGATTCATCGGCGGCGTCCCCACGAATTTGGCCACGAAAACGTTTTGGGGATCATTGTACACATCATCCGGCGTACCTATCTGCTGGATCTGGCCATCCTTCAGCACCGCCAGCTTGTCGCCGAGGGTCATGGCTTCCGCCTGGTCGTGGGTGACGTACGCCGTGGTGACTCCAAGTCGCTTTTGGAGCTGTTTTAATTCGGCTCTCATGTTTATCCTCAGCTGCGCATCCAGATTTGACAGGGGCTCGTCCAACAGCAGTACATTTGGCCTGCGAACAATCGCCCTGCCGATTGCCACCCTCTGTCTCTGCCCGCCACTCAGCTCTGAAGGTTTTGCTTTTAAAAGCTGGGAAATTTCAAGCGTCTGTGCTATCTCCTTCACCCTGAAGTCGATTTCGCTTTTCTCGGTTTTCGCTATCCTCAAGGGGAAAGCGATATTTTCAAACACATTCAGGTGTGGGTATAAAGCATAACTCTGAAACACCATTGCCACGTTTCGCTCTTTGGGTGTCATAAAGACTCGTTTCTTTGAAGATACTGCCAGCGCGTTTCCAATCCATATTTCGCCTTCAGACGGCTTTTCAATCCCCGCAATGATATTAAGAAGTGTGGTCTTGCCACAGCCACTCGGTCCGAGCAGGACAAAAAACGCGCCCGCCTCTATCTCCAGGTTTACATTAGCCAGAGCGGTCGTTCTGCCCCTTAACGAGAAGAAGTTTTTGCAGATATTCTGAATCCTTATGCTTTTCATCCTTTCAATGCCCCTCTTGTAAGGCCTTGAATGATGTATCTTTGAAATACGGCAGCAAGAAGAACTAAAGGCACACATGCCACAGCCGCCCCGGCCATGATAGAACCCCAGGGGATCTGACCATGCAATCCCTGAAACAGCGCGATACCAACCGGAATGGTTCTGGCTTTGTAGTCCACGGTAAGCATCAGTGCGAACAGGAATTCGTTGAAGGAAAAGAGAAATACAAGCAAGATCGCCGAAAAAGCACCGGGAATGGCGACGGGGAATATCACTTTTCTGAGCACCTGCAGTCTGGTGGCCCCGTCCACCAGAGCGGCTTTGTCTAAGTCTTCGGGCAGCTGTGAAAAATAACTCAACATGATCCACAGAGCAAAAGGCAGTGCCAAGGTAATATAAGGGAAAATCAAGGCGTTGTATGTATTGACCCAGCCGAGCTTTGTCATCAGCCTGAACAGATATCCGATCAAGCTTATCTGAGGAAACATGGATAAGGAAAGCATTGCCACCGGCATGACTATCCTGCCGGGAAAGCGCAGTCGGGTTATTGCATACGCAGCCAGAGACGCAAATAACGTGGTAAATAGCGCACAAATGGATGACACAACCGTGCTGTTTTTCAAATAGTCCGTAAAATGCAGTGAATTGTCAAAAATGATTTCATAGTAGTTTCGCAGTGTGAAAACGAAAGAAGCTTGCGGGGACAAGAATTCCGGTTCCTGGCTTAAAGACACCGCCAGCATCCAGGTAAACGGGAATAAACAGAAAGCCAAAAGAAATGCTGCACCCACGCCGACAAGCAAAGATCTTTGTCTCTTTTCGTTCATTTGACCACTTCTCGGAATCGCCCCAACTTGATATAAGCGATTGAAAGACCGGAGGCTATCACGAATATGATCACCGAAACGGCGGAGCCGTATCCGAAGTCTCCGGCAAGAAAGAATTTGTATGCGTAAAGCGACAGTGACGAGGTGCTGCCTCCCGGCCCTCCACCAGTCAACACATAGACCAAGTCGAAAATCCGCACAGCATCAATGGTTCTGAAAAGCAACGCAACCACCAGCACAGGCTTCAAAAGAGGAATGGTTATCTTAAAGAACCTTTGATAAAAGGTTGTCCCGTCTACCATCGCCTGCTTGTACAAGTCCTGCGGGATTGTAACAAGTCCAGTCAGCAGAATAATGGTAACAAACGGTGTAGTCTTCCATACGTCTGCTAAGACCAGGGATGTGAACGCACCAGGCGCTGAACCAAGCCAGTTCACGGGCGAAGAGCTGATTCCCAGCTTAATCACCAGATAATTGAGAACTCCATAATCATAGTTATACAGAAGTTGCCATACACGGGCTGATATGGCCACGGGTATCGCCCAGGGGAGGAGAATCACCACCTTCAGCGCACCTCGACCCCAAAATCTCTCGTTCAGAACCAGAGCAAAAGCCATCCCCAAAGCCAGTTCCAAGCTCACGGACACAATTACAAAGAGCAGAGTGAATCTGAATGATTGCCAGAAATGTGGATCCAAAAGAAGCTTCTGGTAATTATCCCATCCGATGAATCTTCTTGTAAGAAAGGTGACATCCCGGAAGAAACCTGAGGCCAAAGTGCCAGCTACCGGCAACAAGATAAAAGCAAGAGCTAACAGAACCATCGGTATGGTGAATATGTAGGCGTCCCGCAATTCTCCTTTTGTACAAAGCTGTTCATTCTTCATAATACATCCCGCTTAGATTTTCGACCTCTTCCTGCATCTGGCCCAGCGCCTGGGCGGGCTGGATTTTGCCCGAGAGGCACGCATTCAGGTATCGTTGAATTATCTCCGACAGCTGTGTGTAATAAGGCAGGGTGGGCCTGGAAACGGCATTTTCGAAGATTCCTGAAAGGATATGCAGGTGCGGAAACACAGCCTTAATTTCTTCGTCTTCGTACAAGTCTTTCCTTCCCGGGTTCCAGCCCAAGTTCAGCATAAGTTCCTTTTCCGTCCGGTAGGATGTGATATACTTGACCAGCTCCCAAGCCTTTTCTTTTGCGTCGCAATATCGCGAGATGCCCACATGCCAGCCACCCAGAGCGGAAACGCTCTTTTTATTTTCGAAATGCGGCAAAGGAGCAGTTCCCACCTTGCCGCGAACTGCGGATCCTTCGGTTTCGTGCAGTTTCCAGGCGTAGGGCCAATTTCTTTCAAAAAGCGCGTTGCCCCTCTGGAAAAAACTTCTCACCTCTTCTTCTTTCATTTCGGTGAACGTATTGGCGGGCGAAATCTTGTGGTGATGAATCAGATCCTGCATAAACCTCAATGCCTGAATATTCTCGGGGGTATCGAGACGTATTTTACCCTCGCTTATCATTCCGCCCCCGTTTGACGAGGAAAACTCCAGAAAAGTGCACACCAAGCCTTCATACTGCGCTCCCTGCCATACGAACCCATAGAAACCGGGATGTTCACTCCTCTCCTGTTTTTGAATTGCTACAGAGTAATCTAAAAGTTCCTTCCAGGTCTGAGGTGGCCCAGCATAGCCGTATTCCTCCAGGAGATCCTTCCTGTAATACAAAAGACCCCCATCC
Source organism: uncultured Ignavibacteria bacterium (assembly GCA_964348415.1). GTDB lineage: Bacteria > Zixibacteria > MSB-5A5 > MSB-5A5 > SM1-73 > SM23-73-3. Next base: position 6,311 of record CAYGCR010000013.1, read on the forward strand.
ACATAAACTGGCAGGGCATACAAAGTATCATCGTACCTGTCAGCCAGATCTATCACTGCTTCAAAGAACGGCTCGATAGTGAAATCATCCTCGGAGATGTACGAATCAAGCGGTTCCAGCCAGCCAGACGCCATAAACTGGCCGGTCCAGACAACGTCCATCAAGAACACATCCGGGTCTGTCTGCTTGGATTTCAACGCAACCACCAGCCCCTGTCTTCTCTGGTCAGAGTCGGTGGGCTGTCTGATAATCCGGACATCAAAACCGGTACCTGTTTCAAACTCTCTTATCAGCTCTCCCCAATATTCCAACTCGTCCGGCGCACCACCGACCATAAAAACAATGGCAGCCTCCTTTTTTGTACATGAGCCAAATGACACAACTGATATCGCCAGCAAAATCGCCAACCAGAGCCCAACCGCTTTGTTTTTGTTCACTGCGCCTCCTTTCTTCTCAGCGGAAAAGTCCTTCAATGTTCACTATGGTTTAATTTTATCCCGTTTCCTTGAAAAGTCAAATCCTTATTGGGTTTGGTAATTCAGAAGGTGTCGCCGGAGAAGGACATCTGGAAATCTGGGACCAGTCTTTCTGGGTGTCGGAGGCCTTTATACCCCCTAAGGAGCCGGGCGGGCTTCAAGATCAGATAAATGCATCCCTGCGCTCAGCCCCGTTTCTGGGCGAGCAAAACTTAAGCCAAGAAGCCAAAACAGAGTATTCAGGTAGCCATATACTGCTGCTCGGACCAGAGCCTGGCAGAGCAAAGGTAAGAAAGGAAAAACAGATATTGAAGAACCTCGGGTGTAAGGCGTCTTTGAAGTGAGCGCCGCTGAAGGAGGCACTGAACCGAGGAATAGGCTTACTGCTGCTGCCCAATCTGGTATTCTTTTATCTTGTAGAGCAAGGAGCGGTAGCTTATATCCAAAAGCTGAGCAGCTTTTCTTCTGTTCCAGTTGGTTCTGTGGAGGGCATCGGTGATTAAGGCTTTCTCCTCCGCCGCTACCGCAGCTCCAACCCGTTTCTTCAGCGAAAAGCCTCTCGCTTGAGAGGTTGAGCCGGGCAATGCAGGCGCGGAGTGAGAATCGCCAGATCGCCGTCTGATAGTATCCAGAACCACGTTCTCGTCTTCCCTGACCACCATCTGTTTGATTATGTTTTCAAGCTGCCTGACGTTTCCGGGCCAGTCGAAATTCTGCAAAAGCTCCACGGTGGACGATGAAAGGGGGCGATACTTCTTTCCGTAGTCGCCGGAATATTTCTGAAGAAAATGTTCTATCAAAAGGGGAATGTCCTCTCTTCTTTCCTTCAAGGCGGGCAAGTTCAGGGTGACTTCATTCAACCGATAGAACAAGTCCTCCCTTATGGTTCCGTCCTTCAACCCCTTCTCCAGATCCCTGTTGGTGGCGCAAACGATTCTGGTGTCCACCTTGATGCTTTTGACGCCACCCACCCGCATGAACTCATACTGTTCCAAAACCTGAAGCAACTTGGATTGTAGTTCCAGGGGCATGTCGCCGATCTCGTCCAAAAAGATGGTCCCTTTGTTTGCCATCTCAAATCTGCCTGGCTTGGTTTTGTGCGCGCCGGTGAAAGCGCCTTTCTCGTGGCCAAACAGCTCCGCCTCCAGAAGTTCGCGGGGAATGGCGGCGCAATTTACTTTGACGAAGGGACCGCTTTTCCGTCTGGACAGAGAATGAAGCATTCTCGCCACTATCTCTTTGCCCGTGCCCGACTCGCCCCGTATCAAGACGGTCAGCTCGCTGTCTGCGATCTGTTCAATCACCGCTTTGATTTGAAGCATGCCGGAGCTGTCTCCGATCAGCTCCTCACACGGAGATCTCTCCCTTAGCTTTTCTCTCAGATCATCCAGCTCCTGTTTCAAGCGATTCTTCTCCAGGACGCTCTGAATGTGTATCTCCACCTCTTTGACGTCGAAGGGCTTGTTGATGAACTCGGAGGCGCCTCTTTTTATCGACTCCACCACATTTTTGGTCTCACCGTGACCGGAAAGCATGATAACCTCGGTAGGACGATCCATGGACTTAATCTTGTCTAACACCTCCAGCCCTTCCATCCCGGGCATCTTGATATCCAGCAGCACCAGATTGGGATGGTTTTTGGTAACCATCTGCAAGCCTTCCAGCCCGTCTTTGGCGGAAAGGATACTATAGTTGTCTCCCAACCCTTCGCTCAAGATCCAAGAGACTTTCGGGTCGTCATCAATAACCAGTATCTTTACCTTTTCCTTGTACATTTTTCCGTCAAATCAGGGAGTTTTTGCCCCCGTCTATCTGTCTTCTGGATTGCTTTTTCTATTATCGGCAGAAATTCATACTTTTAAAGCGATCGCTCCACCACGCCTGAGCATGCTTCTGTGGATTAGACTTTGGCTTTGGCCTCATGCTTGGACAGCTTACGCCGCTGGAAGATTCACAAAGAAGCGAGTGCCTTTTCCCGGCTGACTTTCCACTGAAACGAAGCCTCCATGGGCCTTCACTATCCGATCAACCACGACCAGACCCAAACCGGTACCCTCCCTTTTGGTGGTAAAATAACGATCGAAGATGCAGCTTAGATCCTCAGGCGAAATTCCACATCCGGTGTCGGAGACACAAACTCGAACAAATTGCCCTCCCCTTTTTTCGTCCCGGTAGGCGGTGCTGCTCACCTTCAGTTCTCCGCCGTTAGGCATGGCCTCGATTGAGTTGAGAATTACGTTCAGAAAGACCTCCATCATCTGATTCTTGTCGACTAAAACCGCGTGCCCCTCTTTATAATCCTTTTTCAGCGATATGTTTCTATTTGCCAGATCCCGCTCCACCAGCTTCAGCGCCCGATCAAGAACTGAAACGACGTTTTTCTTTTCCATCTCGTACCTGTAAGGATTGGAGAAACTGACGATCTCCTTCACCAGTCCGTCCAGACGAAAGATCTCCTCTTCAACCAGGTTGAAATACTTTTCTTTGTTCTTGGCGTTGGAATACTTTTCCCGCAGAAGCTGCAGAGTTCCCCTGATATTGGTAAGAGGCTTTTTCAAGTCATGTGTTATCTCCGACACCAAGTTACCCATGGTTATCAGGCGCGTGGCATTGATCAAAGACTTCTTCTTCTCGTACACCGATGCTGATTGCGATACGATTATGGATATCAACCGCCTCTGTTCATCAGACAGAACCCTTTGCCGCCGGTTGCCCACCGAAAGCACACCGTGAATGCTCTTCTCGGCAATTATGGGAAACGAAACCAAAGTACTGAGATGAGTTGACAAATCAGGGTGCGCTTCCAAGCTCTCCACTATTTTTGCGTTCAGGCCTCTGCGGTCGGAGATCTTAACTTTGCTCAGAGGAATCGCAAGGTCTGTTTTTTGGTTCTTACATCCGTGGAGAATGCTCAAGACCAGCTCCTCTGCTTTCTCGTTCCACTCGAACCACAAGCCAAACTCCACAGGCATAACGGCTTTTATTTCTCTGAAGATGAAATTACAGACGTTACCAAAGGTTTCCATGGACGAGAGCTGGCTGGCAATCTTGTACAGGACTTCAAGTTCCTTGATTTTTCTGAGGCTTTGGTTGAAGTGCTCGGCGTCATCTATGGCAATGGCGGCCTGGGAGGCGAAAGTGGTCAAAAGTCTCAGATCATTTTGGGTGAACGTCGCAGCGGTCCTCTTGTCACTTAAGTTTATCACCCCCAGAATCTTATCTTTGATCCTTAAAGGAACGCATAAAAGCGATCTGGTAGCATAGTGTTTCTTACTTAGCTGCCTGAATCGGGAATCCTTTTCGATATCCTTCACTATTACCGGGCTTCCTTTCTGAGCTACGTAACCGGCGATGCTTGAGCCCAACTCCAATCTGGTGTGCTTCACAATGTCCTGATTCAAGCCGATTGCCGCCTCAATGGTCAGAATGTTCTCCGGTTTCTGAATAAGCATAATCGACCCGGATTTGGCCTCGATCACTCCGGTGGCCAGGCGGACGATGTTTTTGAGAAGGTTCTTCAAATCCTGGGTGGTGCTCAAGGACATCCCGGCTTTATATAAAGCATCTAGTTCCGCCACCTTTTTTTTCAATTCCACATTCTTCTGTTGCAGCTGGCTTAGAAGCTTCACCCTGTCTTTGTCTGACCTTCGTTTCTCCAGGGCCCTTTGTATGCTGACCTTAAGTTCAGGGAACTCTATCGGCTTCATCAGATAATCGTAGGCTCCTTGGCTTATTGCGCTGATAGCCGACTCCAAGGAGGCGTATCCGGTCATCAGGATAACCAGAGCATCTTCATCTTTTTTTCTCGCCGCCTTCAGGATTTCCAGCCCACCCACCCGGGGCATCTTTATATCCGTGATTACCAGATCGAAGTCGTCCTTTTTTATCTTTTTGATAGCCTCATCCCCTCTCTCCTCCGTGATGACATCATGCCCTTCCTTCGAGATCAGCATCTCCAGGCTTTTGCACATCCCCTTCTCGTCATCTACCACCAGTATTTTTGCCGCATCATTTGGCATAAGAATCCTTTCTCAATCCAATTCCAGGGTAAACTCAACCATCCGCTTTTGGCAAGGTGAGAAGAAAACCTGTCCCACCCTTTTTCCTTACCGCTTCAATGGTTCCGCAGTGTCTCTGCATTATTCCGTAGCATATCCACAGCCCCAAGCCAGTTCCTTTACCTTCCCCTTTGGTGCTGAAAAACGGATCGAATATGCGGGAGATATTCTCCTCTGCTATTCCGCATCCTGTGTCCGACAACTCGATCCCCACTGCTTGATCCTGGTCGCGCACGCTGATTACGATCTCTCCTCCCTGAGGCATAGAGTCCTTAGAGTTAATCAAAAGGTTCAGAAACACCTGTTTTAGCTGATCCTCGGCTCCTGAGATCTTCGGCAGATTTTGGGGCAGCTCTAACTTTATGGTTATGTTCTTGTGCGAAAATTGCCTGTGTACCAGACAGACCGTTTGTTTCAAGATCGTGGCCAGGTCCACGGTGCGGATGTCTTCCTTTCCCGGCCGGGAGAAATCCAGAAGGCTTTTGACTATGCGGGATATGCGATCAAGTTCCTCCTTGATCATCTTGATATTGTGCCGATTGGAGTCGGTTTCATCAATGCTTTCAGAAAGAATCAACAGATAGTTTTTCATAATTCCCAGTGGATTGTTGATCTCGTGCGCCAGCGAAGCTGAAAGCTGTCCTAAAGCCGCCAGTTTTTCCGACTGGATGAGCTGTCTTTGGATTCTTTTCAGTTCGGCGTTGATGCTCTTTTGACTTTCATAAAGTAGAGCATTCTCCAAGGCCACGGTAAGATGATCTGCCAGCACGAAGATGAACTCCAAATCACTGTCTGAAAACCGAAGATTTTTGTTTTTCGAACCCAGAACCAGGATTCCAACCAGCTTATCCCTGCTGATCAAGGGGACACACAGTCTACAGTCCAGCTCCTTGAGGATTTGTATCTCCGGATTGTCGTTCTTGACAAAGGCTTGAATCTCCTCCAAAAACAAGGACTCTTTCTCAGACAGAAACAATCTGTACAGTTCCCCTTTCAGGCTGATTTCCCAGTGCTTTGTCACTGCGGGTGGTTTAGGAGCAATCCCTCTGAGTTTGAGGAAGGAGAGTTTATCGTCTTTGGGATCCCGGCGAAGGAAGACGGCGATGCTTTTGATACCTAACTGCTCCACCAAGGTGGAGAGCATCTCGCTCAGCAAATCCTCTAAGTCAAGTACCGAATTAAGCTTCCGGGACAGCTCGAAGGTTGTGTAGAGATCAAAGATCTTCTGCTTCAGCCTCCTGTTGGCCTCAGACAGACGGTTGACCTTACTTTCTATTGCCTGCTTAAAAAGCTCAACCGACTCGGAGATTCTCCTCTCTGCGTGCACGTCCAATGAGTCTGGATGATTCGGCGAACCTTGGCGATCGGGCATAGGTTGCACCAAGCTGCGGGAGATCGAATTCCTCCCTGTTTGTTGATCTTATGGTCGCGGCCCTAGTTGGTTTGCCGCCGTAATGGTCGAAGAAGTGAGTCGGGAATTTCTGAAAGCACTTCTTCGCTGACGAATTTCAGCCGCCTCTTCCGGCTTATTCCTGCGCAATCTCCGCCCCGGCTGACACCGCAGGCGTGCCTGGCAGTTTCCGGCTCACCTTCCTCGTGTTGCAGGGATCAGCGCCGGTAATATTCTGTTTGCAGGCGAAACTTCATGTTAGATACAGAATAGGGTAGCGCGCAAGCAAAGAATCAACTTACGGTCCAGCCTTACTCTTATGATCGGCATGACGGAACGTAAATTGAAGAGAATCTGCAAACTTTTGCGAGTTTCAACCGGTCCCTCGATTTTTGCAGATGCAGAAAGTCTAGTTGTGCAGTGAACCCGGCTTGGCGCAGTCGTCTATAAGAACAACGACGCAGGCACGCTAAAAGATTTCCCAGTGAGGGCTTAGGGGTCCCCTCATCAAAGGTTCTAGGACAACTGTACGTGTTTTTGGAGGATTTTCGGGTGTCACAGAAGCAGACCCAGAGATGAATCGGATCCCACCTCTGTTGATTAAGGATAGTGGGGGAACCCTGAGCATTCGGGCTTGAGGAGTCGCAAATCGGTGCTCTCAAGCGACTTGGTCAGCGGAGCCTGATCGAGAAAAGAGGTCTAATCGGGCATTGGCTCATCTTCACCTACTCATTCTTCTCCCAGTCATAGAATATGCACCTCCCCAGCTCTGGCGCATATTCGTAACATCTCTTGTAGCTTCCGAATGGGATCCTGCCGTCCAGGCCGAAGCAATCCAAGTCCATGTCCTTGCACGGAATCTCCTTGAAGTTGGACAGATTCCTCTCCTCCTTGGCTAGGTCAAGTGTGAGCTTCCCTGTCCACTGGATTGTCATGTTATGGGAACCGCAAATTGAAACTAAAACCCAAGTCAACCACAAAGGTGCAATTAGTGTTTATCAACTGTAGCGTCCTTCAAGCCGTACTCGTGCAGCTTGTTGCGCAGGGTGCGAGCTGAAATGCCCAAGACTTCCGCTGCCTTAGTCCGGTTTCCTCCCTGTGCTTCCAGCGTCTTTAAGATCAGTTTTCGTTCAGCCTCATGAATGGTGGAACCGACCTTGATCTCTTCGGAGGGCATTTTTATCTTCCCAAAGGCTAACTCCTTGGGGAAGTCCCGGGGGGTGAGAATTTTGCCCTTGACGGTCACCACCGCCCTTTCTATGTAGTTCTCCAGTTCTCTCACATTCCCTGGCCAGGAATATTGCATGAACATCTCATACGCCCTCTCCGAGATTCTCTCGATGCGGCGGTTGTTTTCCAGGTTGAATCTCTTTAGGAAATGCTCCGCCAAGGCGGGTATGTCTTCTTTTCTCTCTCTTAACGGGGGCAAGTGAATGGGAACTACATTGAGCCTGTAGAACAGATCCTCTCTAAACCTCCCCTGCTCTATCGCCTTCTTCAAGTTACGGTTTGAGGTGGCAATAATCCGGACATCCACCTGGATGGGGATACCCGAGCCAACCCTTTCAAATTCTCTCTCCTGCAGGACTCTCAAAAGCTTTCCTTGCAGATGGAGGGATATCTCGCTTATTTCATCTAACAGCAAAGTGCCCCTATCCGCTAGCTCGAACCTTCCCCTGGATCGCCGAATGGCTCCAGTAAACGAACCTTTTTCATGCCCGAAGAGCTCGCTTTCCACCAGCCCCTCCGGGAGCGCAGCGCAATTTATCCGGATGAAAGGCGCCTGGCGGCGTGAGCTATTGTAATGAATGGCTTTGGCGATCAGTTCCTTTCCCGTTCCCGACTCTCCGGTGATCATTATGGTCGCCTTCGTGTCCGCCACCGCCTGCACCAGATCAAAGATCTTCTGGAGCTGAGGGCTTTTCCCCACAATGTTCTCAAAACGGTATTGCCTTTCAAGCTCCGACTGAAGACGCCTGTTTTCTAATCTGAGTCGTCTGTTCTCCAAAGCCTTTTGAATCTTTGCCTCAATCTCACCGGGACCAAAAGGCTTCTTTAGATAATCGAACGCTCCCAGCCTGCCGGACTCAAAGGCGTTCTCGTGTGTGGCATAGGCCGTCATTATCACTACCTCCGCATCCGGGAGGTAGGCTTTGACACTTTTGAGAAGCTCCATTCCGTCCATGTTGGGCATGCGCACATCAGTGAGAACCACCTCATACTCCTGCTCTCTGATCTTCTCTAAAGCCTCTTTTCCGCTGCAAGCCAGATCGGCCGGGTGGCCCAACCGATTCAAGGCCTCGCTCAAGAACTCCCTCAGAAGCTGATCATCGTCCACCACCAGAATTTTCTTTTCCATTACCAGCTTACTCCCCTGTTATTTCCCTGGCAGCCAAAACAGAAAACAGCAACTGTCTTTTCTGCAAAAGAAGTCTGACCAAGACCGTCCCCGCGCTTCCGTCAAGCCATGGGTAACCTCAGCCAGACGGTCGTTCCTTCCCCCGGCGCACTATCTACTTTTATGCGTCCCCTGTGTGCCTCCACTATCTTCTTTACGGTGGACAGTCCCAGACCAGTCCCGGCCTCCTTGGTGGTAAAAAACGGAGTAAAGAGCTTCTGCAGGGTCTCCTGGCACATCCCAACGCCGGTGTCCGAGATCCTTAACACAACCACCCTGTCTCTTGCCTCCTGCAATAAATCTGAACCTTCTGTTTCCTCGTCCAGTTCAATGATCAGTTTACCACCCCGCGGCATGGCTTGCACCGCATTATGCAGGAGGTTCAAAAGGGTCTGACGGAACTGTTGGTTGTCCAGATGGCAGAAAAGCTCGCCTTCGGGGTATTTTTTCTCGATATGAACGTTTGCCTCCTTCTGTGAGCCGTCCATTTCAAAGAAACCGATCACTTCGTCGATAAACTTGCTCATCTCAACCCTGCGAGGATTTAGCCTTACTGGCTTGGTATAATCAAGCAGGCTTTTGACTATCCGATCCAGCGTTTCCACTCCTTCCAGGATTTTCTTAACGGATCTTCGTCGGGGATCCCCTTCCCCCAAGTCCCTTTCCAGAAGTTCCGCGAAACCCCGGATGCCTCCCAGAGGATTTTTCACTTCATGTACTACCACCGCTGCCATCTCTCCTATGGCAGCCAGGGTCTTCACCCGCATAATTTCCTCTTCCATCCGCTTCACCTGCCTCAGATCGTAGAGTACCTCCACCGCCCCTAAGAGAACTCCCTCCCGGTCCCTAAGAAGCGAGGTGGAAAAACCTACAGGGACCTTTCGGCCGTCTTTCGTCCAGACCTCTTTCTCTGTGTTCAGATGTGATTGTTTGGATTTCAAGACAAACGGAAGGGTTAGCTCTTCCTCCAGTTCGCTTCCCATAACATCCAGATAGCGTTTCCCTATCGCCTCTTCGGCTGGATAGCCGAGGAGATTTTCAGCTGTCCGGTTAAACAAGGTTATGTTTCCGGATAGATCTATGGCCAGCACTCCCGAGGTCAAGCTCTCCAGAATATTGTCGAGATAGTTGCGGATCCTTTCCTTTTCTGCCAAACTCCGTTTGAGCTCCAGATTTGTCTCCTCCAGCTTGACATTCAAATTCTCATATTTTTCCTCCAAGTCCTTACGGGCACAATGGAGTTCGCGATTAATCTTGTCGAGCATAGAAATAGAAGGGGCAGAGCCCTTAAGCTTTCTCCCGGAAGTCTCAGGATCCTGCTTCTCTTTCATCCTAACACCTCTATGGTGAAAAAAATGGCTCGCCGCCACGCCCGAAGGAAAATCCATGGGCCTGAACGACTATCTAATTTAATCTGCCAATCACCCTCGGGCAAGACTTTTTTCACTTATCAATAGCACGGTATTTCAAAACGGTGGATCAAGATTCACACCCCCACTCCAATTGGCATATAAACCCAGACATTCATAACGGCGCTTGATAAGAACGGATGCACTCCATCCTCCATAACCTTACCTTCACTCCAGGTTCAAGGATAAAGCTCGCGCGAAATCAGCGGCGGGCACCAGATCACATCCGGCGGAGGCTTCCCTCTTCTGGTAAGCTCGGGGTCTGCACCTATTCTCCTCGCCCTATCTGCTGATGCCGGAGAGGTCTCACCGTACCTATGTCCCGAGGGCTCTTCGGTTTTTATTTTCTCTTCCCCAGCAGATCTTGTATCTCTTGCTCGACTTCTTGAAGAAGTTTCGCCTTTTCAATGACTTGCTGGAGAAGACCTTTCACCTGAGCCAGCGTTCTGAGGCTGGACTCAGAGCAGCCCCTTATGTTGGCGGACGCTATCTGCTCCGTTAATCCAGCGATGGTCTCTTCTGCTGCCTTCCTCTTCTCCACAAGAAGGTCAAGCTCACTTTCTGTTCCTTCCTTCTTCAGCTCTTCCAATATCTTCTTGGACAGGTTCAAAAGCTTGGCGTATTCAGCTAGAAGTCTTCTGTATTGGTCCGGCAGATTCATGAGTTGGGCTGGTTTCGATTCTAAAAAGGTCGCGGGTTTGAATCATCTGGATGAAAAGATAAAAAACGCGCCCGCTATCTGCGGACTCAACGTCCCGCGTGGAACCCTCATGGCACCTTCGCAAAACGGCCGCGGCCGTGGCTTTTCCTGCATTTTGGATGTTGAACGCTACCAGAGAATTCCGGCTGGATATAAGAATAGGGAGAAATCTCAGGTTCTCTTTTGGGGGCTGGAGAATTTATCCAATTCCGCCTCCAATTGCGCAATTCGAGCTTTCAGTTGGCCTATCTCGGATTTCAGTCTATGTTCCTTTAGAGCCCTTTCTATCGAGGATTTCAGCTCATTTAATTTGAAAGGTTTTATAACGTAGTCATGGGCGCCATGCCGCAGCGCTTCAATCGAGCTTTCGATGGTCGGGTACCCGGTCATAATGATGGCCAAGGCGTTAGGATCGATTCTTTTTATCTGCTTTAACGTCTCGATTCCGTTAATTCCCGGCATCTTCAGATCCAGCAAGACCACGTCCACCAGCTCAGTTTGGATGACCTTGACCGCGTTCTCTCCGGAATCAGCCAGCGAAACCTCATACCCCTGAGAGCTCAGGAACTCTAAAAGCAACTCTCTGACAAACAGCTCATCGTCAACAACTAGAATTCTCTCGGGCACAGATTCACCTTCGCTTCGGCTTTTACTTATCCAGACCCGTCCTTCTGACCAAACCCCCTGCTCAAACGTCAAGAGTCTCTTTTTGCGTCTCGGCTAATCCGGAGTCAAGCTCATCCAGAAGCCCGAAGAGGGTTTTTGAGAGACAAAACCTCAGGGAAATTCTCTGTCTGCCGCTCCACTATTTATAGAGTCTTTTTTCGGAGTAGATGTTACCTCATCCGTCCACCATTGACACGCAAATCCATGTAAAAAAAGACATCCGCCGTTACAACCCCCAGAATGTCTATTATATTATCGCCACCAACGCCGGGTTCTTGAATTTTTCCCCGCAGAGAGAAAACTTACCGGAGCGGAAATGGCCAAACCTCCTTCCTGTATCGGCCAAACCAGACCACAGTTTCTCGCTTTCTGTTCTCGGAAATCGAATCCGACTGGGCGGACGACCTTTCTCTTGCCAGCTATCGTTTCTTCGCTACCTTCTTCTTGAGGCCCCTACCGCCCCGCACCGGTCTTTTTTGCTTTTTCACCATCTTACCTATCTCTCTTCTTAAGATCTCCTCAATGCTCCTCTGACTCTCGTCCGGCTCTTTCAGGGCGTGCTTGAACACCTCTTCGATCCTTTCGACGAAGATGAAATCCGTTTCCTGCTTGATTTTCTCAGGCAGGTCCAGAAGATTCTTCTCGTTCCCTTTGGGCAAGATTACATGTTTGATCCCCACCCGGTGTGCCGCAGAAACCTTCTCCCTTATTCCAGCCACCGGAATCACTCTTCCTCTTAAGGAGATTTCGCCGGACATGGCCATGTCATTTCTTATGGGTTTGTCGCTCATCACCGAAGCTATGGCCAGGGAGACGGTAATTCCTGCTGAAGGCCCGTCTTTGGGTATGGACCCGGACGGAAAGTGGACGTGGATATCAAAGTTGGTGAAATCATCATAGTTTATTCCCAAAATCTCCGCCTTGGAGCGAACGTAGCTGTGGGCGGCCTGGATGGACTCCTTCATCACTTCGCCCAACTGTCCGGTGGAGATGACCTGTCCGCTTCCCTTCATCTTTAAAGCTTCAATCAGCATCAGATCCCCCCCGGCCTCGGTCCAGGCAAGCCCTATGGCGACGCCTATCTCCTGTTGCCTGGGAACTATGTCCGGGATGTATACCGGGTTGCCCAGATACTCCTCAAGATTGTCAGTGGTTATTCTGCAGAGGGAAAAGCTCTGCGAGGTCTTGGCCCGGGCGCATTTTCGACAGATACTTTCCATTTCTCTCTGCAGACTTCTTATTCCCGCCTCCACGGTGTACTGTCTAATCACCTTTTTCAGGGCTTCATCAGTGAACTGGACATCCTCCTGTGATAAGCCGTGCTTCTTAAGCAGCATGGGAAGTATGAACTTTTTGGCTATCTCCAGCTTCTCCTCGTCTATGAATCCGGAGAATTCGATCATCTCCATCAATTCCAAAAGGGAACCTGGAATCTCCCCCGAGACCAGAGCGGTGGTAACAAATATCACGTCTGAAAGATCGAAAGCAACTCCCAGATAGTTGTCTAAGAATCTGAAGTTTTTATCCTGGTCCAAAGCTTCCGCTAAAGCGGAGGCGGGATCCCCCTTGAGGTTCTCCGTTGCCATCTTGTCCACCTGCTCTATCATCATCAAGGGATTGGGACAGCCTGATTCCTTTATGGCACTTATGATCTTTCCCGGAAATGCCTCGGTGTAAGTCGAGCGGGCACCTTTGATCTCACATTCGTCTCTCACCCCGGCTACATTAACTTTCACAAACTTTCTTCCCAGAGCCTTGGCGATTGCTTCTCCAAGAGAAGTCTTGCCCGTTCCCGCGGGTCCCACAAAACACAGCACTATGCCTTTCAAGTCTTTCCTGAGTTTCCGAACGCTGAATAGTTGGAGTATGTTCTCCTTCACTTTCTTCTGGCCGAAGTGCTCCTGAGTCAAGACTCTCTCCAATCTCTCTATGTCTACCTCCCCGCAGATCTCTTTGGTCCAAGGCAAAGACAGAAGCCAGTCGACGTGCGTCCTGACCATGCCGTATTCGGCCGAAGCGGTCGAGATCAGTCGTAACCTCTCCACCTCCAGCAAGGCCTGTTTCTCAACATAAGGGGGAAGGGGGGAGGCTTTGATCTTTTGCTTGAGCTCGGCAACTTCCTCTTCCTGAAGTTCGGGTTCCTCTAATTCCTCTCTTATAGTCTTCAACTCCTCCCGAAGAACTTGTTCCTTAATCTTCCTTTCCAAATCCTTTCTGACATCAAAGCTGAGGTTCTTCGCCAGTTGAGCCCTCCTGATCTCGGCGTCCAGCAGCTCAGCTAACTTCGCCAAACGTGCCTCTGTGTCCAATTCCTCCAAGATCCTTTGTTTGGACGGAAGGTCAAAATGAAACGAAGAAGCTACCATGTCCGCAAACTTCCCGGGAGCATCCATACTCATACTGAAGATGTGATAAAGTTCAGCGGGATAAGTCGGATCAAGCTCCACTAGCTTTTTGACCAGTTCCATGATCCTATCCGCGGCTTGCTTCTCTTTCCCCGGGTCTCCGCTTTTCTCCTGCAGAGATTCAGTCTCTGCGATTAAGTACGGTTGCTCTTGGGTAAATCTCCTTAAGTGAATTCTCCTCATCCCCTGCAGGGTAACCTGTTTTACCCCCTCGCCCAATTCCTCAAGTTTTATTACCTTAGCTGCCACCCCCACGCTGGACAAGTGACCGGGGGCAAGTCGGTTTATGTCCGCACCCCTGGCAAAAGCTAACACCACGATTTCGCCCGGACCTGCCCGATCCTCAAGCAACTTCAGATTTCTCTCATATCCCACCTGAAGAGTGGATATCCCCAGAGGAAAGGCTACCGTGCTCATCAGCGGGAGCACCGGCAATTCGCTTGGCATGGGTTCTTCTGGCATCTTATCTTCCTCGGCCATAGCCCAAATATCAGAATCGCTATCCCTAAATCAAGACTTCGCAAAAGATGCATTATTACCTATACAATAATCCATGCTTCTCACCGGTGTCAAGTGTTATTTTAGAACCTCCTGAACAATATGAACTTTATAAGCGCAACCGGTGCCCTACCCACTCTCAGCCGGCTACTTGAAAGCGTCCTCAGTCTGTCCTCAAGCCCCGACCTTGTTTTTTCAGCGATTTTTCTGGTGCAAGGAATCGATTTCAACAGACCAAGAGAATTATCTCTGGCGGGTAACCCGCGAGCTATGCTCAGACAATCTGCTGAAACGTCTTTGCCAAGTTAACTCGATTCGAAAATTCCCGGACACGCGAGCGAGCAAACCGATCATGAGAGGGCGCGGTCATGAATTCCGCCCAGCAGAAGCGAGGTTCTGCGTCGACCTGTCAAAGTGATGAAGCCTGCTTTGAACGCTCCACAAAAAGCATCACCCTCGAGGACCACTTGGATCCGTGGGACGGACGACAACGTAACCCTGGTCGATCAAGTTGCCGTCGATATCAAACACCTTGACCAGGTAGGTTCCAGCGGAAACGTTAGAGATGAAGACAGTGATGTCATGGCGACACATGCATCTGCACGCGTCACCCACGTCTTTCTGAAAAAGATCGAAACCGTAATAGGTCTTCTTAACCTCGGTCTGGATCTCAGCACAGCAGTTGTACTGAGCATTACCGTGCAGAACGCGAATGGTGTCATTGAAGGAACTGAAGACGACCGTTCCGGTTCCCGATGTCTTCACTATCTTCCCGAAGCCGTCTGTGCAGCCACTATCAAACGATTCGAAATAAAAGATTGAAGAACTGCTTGTCGGGATTTTTTGGTCTTTTTTACAGGCAACGAAGGCCAAGAATACAAGCAGAATCAGGCCAACCGTGTACTTCATCATAGTTTTTCCTTACAGGCAGGGAGCACATTCACTTTGAACCAACATCAATGGCACGATCGTAATATACTCCAAACTGACATTCTGTCAATAAAAACATTCCTGCTTCCTTGCCGACGCATTGGCGTTCGCATTCACCGGGTCGGAAGCACCCATAGGTTTCCTTGATCGGTCTGGAGATTTCCTGTTCGCGAAACCTCAGCCAGCCAACTCAATACCAATGACTTGGAGAAATGAGAACCGCCAGCCGAGCTTGCGGCACTCAGTTTTCATTAAATCTGCTCTGAGAATTCAAACTGTCACGTGTCTTCTAACAAAAAATGACCGACTTTTCTCATTCCTCTCCGAGCATGCCATCATCGTGGAATGCTCTCGTCTTCAGCTTGGATCGTCACCTCCCTCTGCCCGATTAGATTCCCTTTGATATCAAATAGCCTGACCAGGTATGTCCCGTAAGAAAGACTGCAAATGAAGCCGGTGATGTCAGTATGACACATACAATCGCAGCTATCACCCTCGTCTCTCTCAAACACATCGAAACGAGACCCGGTCTCCTTTACCTCCATCTTTATGTTGGCACAGCAATTATAGTACGCGTAGAGGTGCTCAATCTTGATGATCTGCTCCGAAGAACTGATGATGACCTTGCCACCTCCTGCACCCGCGAGCATCTTACCGAAACCCTCTTTACAACCACCGTGATAGGATTCAAAGTAGAAGGTGGGACGGCTGTTTATCGGATATCTCTCCCGTCCACAGGCAGAAAGAAGCAAAAATAGAAGCAAAATCGGTCCGACCTTATGTATCAACGCAGGCATCTTCAACGAGTAAAAGTACGTTCACATTGGATAAATCCCGGAAAGTTCGCTTTCAATATACGCTTAAATCTCATTCTGTCAAGAGAGATATATCTTCTTTTTGATCAGAGAAAGAAAAACCGGCCCGAGCCAAGTCACATCCTTTCGGGTGCTTTTATGCCCAACAGGGACAGGCCGCTTTTCAGCGTCACTTGAATTGCCTTGACCAGCAGCATGCGAGCGGAAGTCGACTTTTCATCCTCTGTAATAATTCTATGCTTCTGATAAAAGCGGTTGAAGTTGGAACACAGATCGATTAGAAACGAACAGATGAAAGCAGGTTCGTAGGTTTCTGCAGCAGATTTCACCTTTCGAGGAAAATCCTCCAGCAATTTGACAAGGCCAATCTCTTCTGGGGTCGAAAAAACGCCATAGTCGATTTCTTTGCAGACAGGCCTGCCGTATTTCCTCATAAGGCTGCACAGGCGCGCGTGAGTGTATTGCACGTAGGGAGCAGTTTCTCCATCGAAGGACAGCGCTTGATCCCAGTCGAAATCTATATCCTTGTTGCGGCGAGTGGACAAATCGGAGAATATAATCGCGCCTATTCCCACCTCCCTGGCCACCTCTTCCTTGTTTTGTAAATCTGGACTCTTCTCGTCTATGATTTTCCGCGCAAGTTCAATAGACTTGTTCAGAACGTCCTCCAAAAGGATAATGTTACCCTTCCGGGTGGACATCATCTCCTGTTTGAACTTGATCCAGCCAAAGTCCACATGTACACAATCCTCTGCCCACTCGTAACTCATAAGCTCCAATACCCTAAATACTTGCTGGAAGTGCAGCCTCTGGGCATTGCCCACCACGTACAGGGACTTGTGGAACTTGTAAGTATTGTACCGATAAATCGCCGCGGCGATGTCCCGGGTCGCATACAAAGTCGCCTCATCTTTTTTCTTCAGGAGGCAGGGTGGAAGATCGTATTTCTCCAGGTTGATGATAAGAGCATCCTGACTTATTTCCGACAGGCCTTTGGCTTCAATCTCCGCTATGGTTTGATCCATGAACTTGTTATAGAAGCTTTCTCCGGGGTAGGTGTCAAACTCTATTCCCAGCAAATCATACACGCGCTTGAATTCCTGCAGGCTGTAGTCCCTGAATTTCTGCCACAGCTCGGTCACCTCTCTGTCTCCGTCTTCCAACCTCTTGAACCAGCCGCGAGCTTCCTCTTCCAGCTCAGGCTTGCCTTCCGCCTCTCGATGGAATCTGACGTACAGATCGTAAAGCGTTGATATGGGATCCCTTAGAAGCTCCTCCTCTTTTCCCCACATCTTGTAGGCTAAGATTACCTTGCCGAATTGCGTGCCCCAGTCCCCCAGATGGTTGATCCGCACAACTTCGAATCCCAGCTTTCTGAAAATGTGATAAAGAGCGTTGCCTATTACCGTTGTTCGCAGGTGCCCGATGCCAAAGGGCTTGGCGATATTGGGAGAGGAGAAGTCAATAACGATTGTTTTGCCTTGCCCTATCTTATCCGAACCATAAGCCGCTTCCTGCTCAAATATGCGAGTGAGAACAAATTCAGCTTGCCTGGTTTTATCCACTTTGAAGTTAATGTAAGGACCGGCCGAGGAAATCTCCCGGATCAGCTCTGTAGCTTTCATTTCTGAGGCAAGCCGCCTTGCGATTTGCTCAGGCGGTTTCCTCAATTTTTTGCTCAATGCGAAACAGGGAAATGCATAATCACCCAGTTTTTGGTCTGGCGGAATTTCCACCAGATTTCTAATCTTTCCTTTGGGTAGATCAATTTGCTCGGATATAATTGTGACGATATCTTCAACAAATCTGTTCATACCGCTGAGAAGTTACAAACAAAAGACCAAATCCGCAACTCAAAAGATACAGTCATTGTATGGTCGAACATCCACAGTTTCCCGGAGGTGCGGTTACCTGCAAGGTATCCTCTTTTAGGGAGAGGCTCGGGAGCGAGATCATCCCGGGCCAGCAGAGCCGCATAGAGACCCTCGATAGAGTGCACGCGCGGATGCCGCTGGTACGCTAATTCGTTACACTGAAGCGACTTAACGCCTCCATAAATTTTTCCTTGACTTTTCCCCGCCGGAGAGATAGTATGAACTTGTCCGCTCAGACATCACTCTAGTTTTTGCCAAACTCAATAATCATTCGGTCTCAAAGAAGCTATCGTGACATGATTGAGGTCGACAAAAAGAATTGTGAATGCACCTTCAAGTTCCGTAAAGGTTCCGCAAAAAGGGTCTGTCTGGCTGGCGACTTCAACAATTGGAATGAAGAGTCCCACCCCATGGAAAAGATCGGCGATATCTGGAAATTGACACTGCAGCTGCCTCCTGGCGAGCATCGATTCAAGTATCTGGTGGACGGGTTTTGGCACAATGACCTGGATGCCCACAAATATTTTCCTAACGCGTGGGGCAGTGACGACTCTGTGGTAGTTGTGCCGGAACCGGCTTCCGGAATGGAGAGGCTGCATCAAGAAAACTGATTGAGCAGAAGTTCGGGGCAACCGCTCGTCCCCAAGTGGTCGTGAGGACTCGATCCGAAAGGACAGATCCGTCTTGAAGGACGCCTGTGACTAGCATCTAATGTGTCGGCCGAGTCCCGCATTCCCCTCTGTCAAGTTTATAATTGACAAAGAAAATAGGGCGTGATATATTGGAGGTGCAATCGAGCAAATTAAAAGCTCAACACTATCTATATGGCCTTCTTAGAAAATATCACTGTAGGGCAATACGTTCCCACTGATTCCCTAATTCACAAGCTCGACCCCAGGACTAAACTAACGGTTATTCTGGGCCTTATGGGCTTGGCGGTGGTAACCATCGATCTAAGAATCTACGTTCTGATATCGCTCTTTTTGGTGTCCCTTTCTCTAGCTTCGAAAATACCCCTGCCCTACTTCTGCAGGAATCTGAAATCATTCTTCTGGCTGTTTCTGATCACATTTGTTCTCCATATTCTCTTCGTCCCCTCAGAAGCTAGCGGATTTTGGGATCTGAAGTTCATGAGAATAAGCCATCGGGGAGTTCTGAATGGGGTGACCTACAGCTGGAGAATCGCTATTTTCATCTTCAGTGCAGCGTTCTTGAGCCTCACCACCCAGGCGGTGGAGTTGACTGATGCCATCTTCAGAGTCTTTTCTCCTCTGAGGAAGCTCAGGGTTCCGGTCGAGGAGCTTTCTCTAATCACCATGATATCTCTGCGATTCATCCCTCTTCTGCTCGAGGAAGCGGTTACACTGAGAAAAGCCCAGATGTCAAGAGGAGCATCGTTTGAGGGTGGATTGATAAAGAGAGTTAAAAAATCTCTGCCCCTGCTGGTCCCCTTGTTCATCTCCTCCTTCAGAAAGGCGGACGAGCTGGCTTTGGCCCTGGATGCGCGCTGTTTCAGAAGCGGACAAAGGCGAACCAGCTACCAGAGGCTAAGACTCAAAGCAAATGACCTGGTCTTTTTGTCCTTGATTTTCGGGTTGGTGGGAGTATCTTATTTGATTAAAGTAGCATGAAAAGAACGCTGAATGATCAGGAACATTAAACTCGAAATCGAATATGATGGAACTGGCTTCTGCGGCTGGCAGGTTCAACCGGAACTCCGGACGGTTCAAGGCGAGATTCAACAGAAGCTCAAAGCTATCTTGAAACACGAAGTAAACCTGGTAGCATCGGGCAGAACCGACGTGGGCGTGCATGCTCTGGGACAGGTGGCCAACTTCAAGACCGAGAGCCCCCTTAAGCCTGAATCGATCATGAGAGCACTCAACGGGCTTCTCCCTGATGATGTGGTGATAAAAAAAGTGCAAGAGGTAGATTCGGATTTCAATGCCAGGTACAGCGCAAGAAGCCGCGTGTACAAATACAGGGTCTACCTGGGCAGAACCGCCATCTTAAGGAATTATGCATGGCAGGTCTTATATCCGTTGAACCGGAAAAGCATTCTCGACGCCACCGGGCAAATCTTGGGTGAAAACGACTTTTCCTCCTTCTGCGTGGCCGAGTCCGTAAAGGAGAACAACAGGTGTAGAGTGATGTCGGCGGCATGGGAAGAGTCAAAGAATGAACTGGTGCTCAGAATCGAGGCAAATAGATTTCTCCACGCCATGGTAAGAACTCTGGTAGGAACTCTCATCGAGGTAGGGAGGGGTTACTTCTCCGTTTCGGACTTCGCCAGGATAATCAAGGCCAAGGATAGGAAAAAAGCCGGTCCCACGGCGCCGGCTGGCGGACTCTATCTGGCGGAGGTGAGATACTGAACGGAGATTGGAGCGCAAAGCTGCAGCTTTGCGCGTCCGGCGGCAGACGGCTAAAGGTTTGCGCTCCATAAAAACACCGGAGGTCAAAAGATGAAATTCTTCATCGATACCGCAAACTTGGATGAGATAAAGGAAGCTGCCAGCATCGGAATTCTGGATGGAGTCACCACGAATCCAACCCTGCTGGCGAAAGAAAAAGGCAGAGGCGACTTCAGGACCATCCTCAAAAGAATATGCGAGGTGGTAGACGGTCCGGTGAGCGGCGAGGTGGTGGCAACCGAAGCTGAAGGCATGGTAAAGGAGGCGGAGGACTTAGCCAAAATACACCGAAACATCGTGGTGAAAATACCCATGTGCCAAGAGGGTTTGAAGGCGATAAAGATTTTGGATTCGAAAGGGATCCGGACCAACTGTACTTTAATCTTCTCCCCTGTTCAGGCACTGCTGGCCGCCAAGGCGGGTGCCTCTTTTGTCAGTCCCTTTGTGGGAAGGCTGGACGATGCCAGCCATGTAGGGATGGATTTGGTCGAGGATATCGTGACCATCTTCGAAAACTACGATATCACCACCGAAATCATCGTGGCAAGCGTGAGGAATCCACTCCACGTGGTTGAGGCGGCGACAATGGGAGCAGACATAACCACCATTCCGTTCAAGGTGATTCAGCAATTGATCAAGCATCCCCTTACTGATGTGGGAATGAAAAGATTCTTAGAGGACTGGAAGAAGGTGGACAAGTGATAATTCTGGGCAAACGGTGGAAAGCTCAAGCTTTCCGCCACGTTTGAGTTGAACCAGATGTGGCGGAGACCTTGGTGTTTCCACGAAAATTCACATCATAGAACGGACAGAAGATGATAGAGCGATACACCACCCCCCGTATGAAGTTCTTGTGGTCCGACCAAAACAAGTTCCAAAAATGGCTGGATATTGAAGTCTTGGCCTGTGAAGGAATGGCAAATCTGGGAGTCATACCGAAATCTGACGCAAGGAAGATCAGGAAAAAAGCCAAGTTCGATGTCAAGAGAATTGAAAAGATCGAGGAGAAGACCAAACATGATGTGGTTGCCTTCCTTGCCAATGTGGCAGAAAATTTGGGAGAGGAATCCAAGTACATACATTTTGGCATGACCTCCTCCGATATTCTTGACACCACGCTTTCCCTGCTCATGAGAGAAGCGGGTCAGGTGATCCTGAAAGATTTGCGGGAGCTGAGCAAGAGCATAAAGAAGAGGGCTCTTGAGTTCAAGCATCAGCCCATGATAGGCAGAACCCATGGAGTCCACGCCGAACCTGTAACCTTGGGTCTTAAGTTCGCCCTCTGGTTTACCGAGCTCCAGAGACACATCCAGCGTTTGGAAAGAGCGATTGAGGTAATCTCTGTAGGCAAGGTTTCCGGAGCGGTGGGCACTTTCTCTAATCTCCATCCCGAAGTCGAAGAATATGTTTGCAGGAAGCTTAAGCTGAAGCCGGCGCCCATCTCCAGCCAGATAATCCAAAGAGACCGGCACGGAGAGTTCCTATGCACCTTAGCCCTAATCGCCAGCTCCATAGAAAAATTCGCCACCGAGATAAGAAGCCTGCAGAGGACCGAGATCCTGGAATTGGAGGAGGGGTTCGCCAGAGGGCAAAAGGGCTCCTCTGCCATGCCCCATAAGAGAAATCCCGTCACCTGCGAGAGGCTCTGCGGGCTGGCACGATTGGTGAGAACCAATGCCCAAGCTTCGTTAGAAAACGTAACCTTGTGGCACGAAAGAGACATATCCCATTCCTCGGTAGAAAGGGTGATAATACCGGATTCTACCGTTATGGTGGACTACATGCTTATCCAGTTTAACCGCATTATCGGGAACCTTTCGGTTTATCGTGAGAACATGAGAGCCAACCTGAATAGAACCAAAGGAATGATCTTTTCGGGTCGCCTGCTTTTGCAGCTTTCCCGGAAGACCCGATCCAAGGAGGAAGCTTATGCGATTGTCCAAGACAACGCCATGAAAGCCTGGAAAGCAGGAAAAGATTTCAAGAATCTCATTCTAAAAGACGAGAGGGCAAGAAAGTATCTGAGCCAGCAAGAGATTGAGGAATGTTTTGATCTGAATTTCTACTTGAGAAACGTTAATTATATTTTTAAACGAGTCTTTGAATGACAAAAGAAGGTATTCGATTTCTCGCGCCCGCTCTAGCCATCTGGCTGATTCTGCTGGTGGTCTGGGTTTACAGCTCCGAGGCAGTGATCCTCGCGTTCACCATAGTTTTCTTCGTGGTCTTTCTTTTCTTCATCTTTTTCTTCAGGGATCCAAAGAGAGATATACCGAGCGGTGAAGATCTGATACTGTCGCCGGCAGATGGGAAAGTCATTTGCATAAAGCCTTCCGACAGCCTGGATTTTGTCGGCGGGAAAGGAACTTTGATAAGCGTGTTCATGTCCGTTTTCAATGTGCACGTCAACCGGGCACCGGTGTCTGGTTGCGTAAGATATTTCAGATACAATCCAGGTAAGTTCTTTCCGGCTTTCAAAGATAAAGCTTCCTTGGAAAACGAACAGACTGAACTAGGCCTGGAGAATGATCAAGGCAAAATGATTTTAAAGCAGATAGCTGGAATCATGGCTCGAAGGATCGTGTGCAGGCTTAAATCAGGAGATTCAGTCAAGGCCGGAGAGCGCTTCGGCATGATCAAGTTTGGCTCCCGGGTCGACCTCTTCCTGCCCGAAAACGTGAAGATCAAAGTGAAGTTGAACCAGAAAGTTAAGGCGGGAGAAACTATCATAGGGGTCTTTACAAGGTGAGAAACATCAGAGGGATCTTTTTCCCAGGGATGTTTACCGTAGGCAACATGTTCTGCGGTTTCGTGTCCGTCCTTTATAGCTTCGACGGCGAACCCATCCATGCTGCCTGGATGATTATTCTGGCCGCCTTCTTCGACGCTTTGGATGGAAAAGTAGCCAGATTTGCCGGATCCGCTTCACGTTTCGGGGTGGAGCTGGACTCATTCGCCGACCTTCTATCTTTCGGAATCGCGCCCGCCATTCTCTTCTACAGTCTACAGATCTATCCTCTGGGGAAATGGGGTTGGATATTGGGTTTTGTCTTCGTCATGTGCGGGGCATTTCGACTGGCGCGATTTAACCTCCAGCAGTCCAGATTGACGGAAAAACTCCCTTACATGGGTTTGCCCATCCCAACGGCAGCGGTTACCTTGGTGAGCTACAGTCTATTTTGCAACGAGATCTGGGGAACCCTCAGATTCCCAAAAGCCCTAATTACTATGATCATAGCATTCTCGGGACTGATGGTCAGCGGGATAGAATACGAAACCTTACCGAAGTTCTCTTTCAGTGACAAAAAAAACAAAATCAAACTCATGTACGTTTTCGTATTCCTGATTGTTCTGATAATCAATCCCAGGCTGGCGCTGTTCCCCTTTGGTTTGCTTTACATCCTGTCCGGGTTGGGAAAAGGCATTTATGAATTGTTTCACGCTGAAAAGCAGCAGAATATGGCATAGGCGCGGAGAGGAAACGTCATGCCTGGGATTGTTCAGGTTTTGAGAACCGAACGCTTGGCTCAGACAGTGCGGTTAGCGAACTCCAAAATCTTTTGCAGGAGCGTTTGACATTATGAACAGGCAGAACCAAACCGGTTTGGCAGTGGTGTACGTCAAACTCAAGGAGGGGGTCTTGGATCCTCAAGGATCTACCATCAAGAGGTCCTTAGAAGACATGGGCTATCAGGGGATAAAAGAGATCCGTTCCGGAAAGATCTTCGAGATAACTTTCCATAAAGACGCAAAAGCGAAACCGGAAGAGCTGATAGACGAAATCTGTCGAAAGCTCTTGACCAACCCGGTAATAGAAAAATATAACTTCGAGATAGTCAAATGAAATTCGGCGTAATAATCTTTCCCGGTTCAAATTGCGACTATGACGCCTACATGGCGATCAAAACGGTCATAAAACGAGACGTGGAGTTCTTGTGGCATCAGGATACCTCGCTGCACGACTGCGACTGCGTAATCCTGCCGGGCGGTTTTTCATACGGGGACTATCTGAGAACCGGCGCCATAGCCAGGTTCTCCTCTATAATGAAGAAGGTTATCGAATTTGCCGACCGCGGAGGCTTAGTAGTAGGGATTTGCAACGGCTTCCAGATACTGTTGGAGGCAGGTCTTCTTCCCGGAGCAATGCTCAGAAACACCTCTCTCCGGTTCATCTGCAAGTTCGTCCATATCAGAACGGAAGACGAGAATACGCCTTTTACCAATCTCTGCAAAAAGGGACAGGTTCTCAAGATTCCCATAGCCCACACTGACGGAAACTACTTTATACCCGAAGATGGCTTTGAAGCTCTTAAGGAGAATAATCAGATAATCTTCAGATATTGTGATGAAAGCGGAAACGTTACCCCGAATGCGAATCCCAACGGTTCGCTGGAGAATATCGCTGGAATCTGCAACGTTGCCAGAAACGTACTGGGCATGATGCCTCATCCGGAGAGAGCTTCGGAGAGCATTTTGGGATCGGATGATGGAAAATACGTGTTTGAGTCGATAGTCAATTTCTTTAACAAAGGTAACTAAGGGAGAAATTAATTTGAAGGGACGTGAGGTGACCTTCCTGCTGGTCTCCCTGGTGCTGGCAGCGGTGGTGGGAGGCTTGATCGGAGACATCATCGGGTCATTTCTGCCAGAGGGTGCAGTCAAGATCCTTTTTGAGAAAAGCATCTCCATCGGGTTCAGACCATTGACCTTAGAGCTTTACGCCCTCAGCTTCACCGTCGGTCTTATGGTCAAGATAAACTTCGTCAGCATTCTTTTTATCATCCTGGTGGTGATATATTTCCGGTGGTGGTTTCTCTAATAAGGAAAACCAAGGTCGCAAAGAAAGCGGACCTAAGAGCTTTAAGCTAACGTACCAAATCTTGGGCCATGTTCACGTGACGGAGGTGACGTATGCTGGGAGGTATCGGCGCACAGGAATTGCTATTGATACTTCTGGTGATCCTTCTCCTCTTTGGAGCCAAGAAGATTCCCGAAATAGCGCAGGGATTGGGAAAAGGCATGAGAGAATTCAGAAAGGCGATGAAGGAAACACAAGACGAATTAACCAAACCGCAACCACCGACAGAAGAGAAGAAATCAGATTCGGAGGGGACAAAACCGGACTCAGAAAAAAAAGATGGTTGACGCAAACCTGAAAGGAAGACGAGTGCTCAGGTTTGCGAGAATAACCCGAGAAGGCTGAAGAAGGGGAAACGAATATGTCCATTTTCACCAAGAAGGATATTGACAGAATAGCTGACTGCCTAAAAGCCGAAGGTGTGCGCAAGCAGAAGGACAACTATCGCATTAGACTGATCGCGGAAGAAGGTCGCAGAACTCTGATTCTGGAGATCTACCCTGAGGTAACCCTGGGGAAAGGAAAGGGGCCCATGGTGGTGGTCTACACTTCTAACGCGCATCTTCAGCTGCACAGTTGTTCCGGTTATGTCACCAGCGACGAACTGGGTGAGGTGACCTTCGTGGGTGAGTCTGCCGGAAAGATTTCGGGCCTGGTGGTAGAGAGTCAGGCAGCTTGCTCACTCTACGCCAACGTCAAACGCGAGGTGTTGTCTGGGGACTTCACCAAACTCGGGGTGGAAGTGATGCTTTCGGGCGTCGCCCTGTCATTGGCTGAGGAGATAATAGAGAAAGGCAAAGAAAAGTAGTCCGCTTCCTTCTCTGTGTGGATTCTGTCTGGCTAATCAATTATCTCCTTTAGCTCACCCGAGACTCCAGTTTCGCCACGATGCGTTCCGTAAGTGAATTCGCCGGGCGCATGTAAACCAATTATTCTTCCCCCTCTTATAAACTTTTCCAAGCTCCGGAATAGATATGAGACTCCGTCGTCATTCCATGAGATGAGAACATTACAGGTAGACTTAAAAACCACGCTCCATTCGCAGATTTCGACTAACCCAACAAGTTTCTGTCTGACAGAAGAATAACTGAGAATCAGTCAAAACGGCTCTCTTTGGTTCGCCAATCTCTGCGACACTATCACTCAGGCTGTCTTCTTAAAAGTGGCCCGGGTCTTTAATGTCATGATATTCAGGCAGAAACCAGAGCGGAGATGGGCAGTCTCACCCGGAAAAATTGGCATAAATCCTGCAATCTTCCTTAGTCACAGTGGGGGTTATTGAAAAGAGATATCACACAATTCAGGGGAGGTGCTATATAAAACCGTCCAGAAAGAACAAATTCGGGCAAGGGATCAAAAGGGAAATGACGTTGTAAGCGGGATTTACTTTTATCAACTAAAGACTGGGGAGTTCAGGCAAACAAAAAAGATGGTCTTGATAAGGTAAGCCGACTTCATCCAGAGTCAGATATCTGGGAAAGCAGAACCTGAGCTTTATTCAAATCCTCCGCAGTGTTGATATTAAAGAAGCTCAAGTGTCCCGGATCGAGCTTGTCAATCTCTTTCTCACCCACCCTTTCCACTTTCAGGTCTGCCAAAATATTGCGGATTTTCAGATCATTGTTTTGAAGATGATCAAAAATGACTGGCAGGCAATTCTTAGTGTAAGCGGCGAAAAGCGGTTCGACTTCTCCGGCAATCTCCGGGATGACCACATCCTTGCCATCGCACCTCTCCAGAAGACATTCAATGACACGCGGCTGCGGAAATGGCATGTCGCAGCCGGTCACAAAATTGCAGTACGACGTGGAGTAACACAGGCCGGTGAAAATGCCTCCCAGCGGCCCCTTATCACTTATCAGATCCTTAACCACGCGGGCGCCGTAATCCTGGTACAGCTCCTCGTGGTCACTGATAATCAAGATGTGTGGGACAACTTTCTTGAGCGCGTGTACACATTTTTGAATAAGAGTTGCCCCGTCCGGGAGCGTGATTAACGCTTTATCCTTGTTGATCCTGCTCCCTTTGCCCCCAGCCAGGATTATTCCGGTAGCCTGCTGCATTTTGCGGTTGGTTGAAAAGCGACTCGCCTTATTCCGAGAGTTCTATCTCCACCTTGCTGGGCTTGTCCTCCAGACGTAGGGAGGTAATCATCGCCCAGATAGTGTTTCCCAAAATATGGGTGGTGAAGGGATTCAGCGCGATCTCTTTGCCGTTCACTTTGACCTTTATGCTTCTAGCTTTTTGCGCCTCTTCCGGGTTCACATTTTCCTCCTGGACAATATGCAAAAGAGGGGGAATTGCTTCCCCCTCCCCATTCGATTAGCTTCCAGTCCGTTGTCGATTTACAACGGGTGTGGCTTGCTTAGAAGGTTATCTGCACCTGGCCTAGCACCAGGTTGTGGTCTTCGTCGAGGGCGTCCTCCATGTGAATGTAGTTCAGGTAGAACATGGCATTTATGTCGTCGATGTAGTAGTTTACTCCGCCGGTAAGCCACGAGCTGCCATTGTCGTCCACATCCGTATCGGGATCATAGTAATCGTACCGTGCCAGGAATTCCACCTGCTTGACCGGCTGAATACCGGCATGGATGAAGAAAGCGTTTGAATTCCAGCTGGCTTTCGCGTCGACCCCTACGGGGTACTCGTCCTGCGCCCCAAGGAACTCTCCCCTGAAACGAATTGCCATCTCATCCTTGGTATAGTCAAGTGTTGCGAAGCCGCCAAACCGGTGGGCCTCGAAAGTCTCCTCATGCGGATCTATCGGGGGCCCCGGATCCGGAGGCGCGTTAAACCCCACCCAGGCGTAACTGCCAAAGCGCAGCTTGACGTCCTCAAGGCCGGGCTTTAAGTCTACGCGAAACAGTAAGTCTTTGGCATCGTTCTCATCACTGAAATTGTTGGCCGGATATCCGTTGAAAACTCCAAAGTTGAAATCGACATAGTCAGTTCGAGTGGTGGTCTGAATGCCCACCTGTCTCCACACAGCATACATGAGCGTGGTCAACGGGTAGTTTATCATCTCCAGCTTGGCGGTGGAGACGGGCATATACAGGGTGAAGTTGGGCAAAAACCGTCCCACGGCGATCTCGGTCTTTGGGATGTAGAAGAACTGGGCTTTGTAATCCAACACGCTTACGCCTCCCCGGTGATCGAGCTGGACGAAGTATTTCACCTTGTCCGGCACAATTGTTCCCCAGAAGAGAAACCTTGCACGGTTCAAAAAGAAGGAGTCAAAATCTTCATCATCTGGATCATCTTCTGCCAAGTAGATGAAGCCGGCCTGCAGGATGCCACCTATTTTCAAGTCGCCTTTTCCTACCTTTACCTCGGTTGCACCTACTGCGAAATTGCAGATGAACAAGTAAGTCAAGGTTAAGGCGACCGCGAATAAACTCAGTTTTTTCATTTGTCCCTCCCTCATAACTTCAAAGTTCACATTGACTGGTTGACTTGCTTTGAAATTCGCTTCATCCCGGTGTCAAATTCAAAATCGCCAAAAACCCAACTGAGTTTCGATATTGTCCGAGTATTCACCTCCTCCAGTTTTTCTCTATGTTTAGAAATATGACGATTCGGAATCTTTCTCATTTGGTGGCTTCCGCATCACCTCCTTTTCGGCGAAATTCATGTGATAGACCAGTCAGCCTACACTTTTGTCCAACTTAGAGATTTCCATCGGTTTTTCGATTCATGCACCTTTTCAACGACTGCGCTTACTCAGCCAGGTTACAATTTGCCGGAATTTATAGAGCCCTCCAAACTTTGTCAAGCAAAAAATGACTGAAGGTTTCATGAATTTGTCGGTCCCAGAACCGAGGTCGCGTCTCGCTGGAGCCAGCATCTTGGCACCAATGGAGCTTGTATGGGGAGGGGGCACTGATATGTTTTGGCGAGCAGAGATAGTTTTAGGGTGGCACTTCAGGCTTCACAGTATTTTCCATCTCTTGATCCGTTCCATAGCTCCATAATCGGTCATATCCAGATGAAGCGGAGTAATGGAGACAAAGCCCTTCTGGATGGCGGCAAAATCCGTATCGTCGGCTTTCTTCTCCCAGATGGGCGTCTGTTCACCGATCCAATAATAGTTCTTTCCCCGCGGGTCAATCTTCTCAATCACCACATCGCTGTATACCCTTTTCCCCAGTCGAGTGATCTTGAACCTGGTTATGGCCGCGCTTCTGTCCGGAACATTCACATTCAGGAAGGTATATCTGGGGAGTCCGCTCTTAAGGACGAACCTGGCCAGTTTCCTGACGAATTTTGCAGCCGCC
The DNA here is from genome assembly GCA_964348415.1 of uncultured Ignavibacteria bacterium. Taxonomy (GTDB): domain Bacteria; phylum Zixibacteria; class MSB-5A5; order MSB-5A5; family SM1-73; genus SM23-73-3. The sequence goes on from CAYGCR010000013.1 coordinate 35,476, forward strand.
CCGAAGTGTTTTGCGTTCCAGTTCACGTTGGAAACGGCGATTGACGGGATATTTAGGATAGTCCCTTCCATTGCCGCGGCAACGGTTCCCGAATAGGAGACATCGTCACCCATATTGGGACCGTGATTTATGCCGGAGATAAGTATATCCGGCTTTCTTTTCAAGATGGCGTGAACCGCCAGCATCACCGCATCCGTAGGGGTGCCATCGACGCTGTAGAATCTGTCCGCGACTCTGTTTATGCGCAAAGGGTGCTGTAAGGTCAAAGAATGGCTGATAGCGCTCTGCTCCCTGTCCGGGGCTACCACCCAAACCTGACCTATTTTGGAAAGCTCCTTCTTTAGAGCTAATAAACCCCTGGCGCTGACTCCATCATCGTTGGTAAGTAACGCCAGCATTATCTTCTCCTTCTAAGGCTTGAAGCGCCAACCAACAGTACTGCGAATTGCAGCAAAATTGTCCCTTCAAGCTTACCGTCGCCATCTCCTTATGTCCAAGGTTTACGAAGTTACCACCACAAGCTTCTCCACATCAACTTGATGAACCTACCCGTATCAACCAGAGGGTTTATGAAGCTTTTGCCTTCCCGGTAGATCGTCTTTATTGGAACCTCAGCTATGCGAAATCCCTTTCTTGCCGCTTTTATCAGAATTTCCGACTCCAGATCATATTTCTCCGACTCCAACTCGACCTTCTTCAAAACCTGCGTTAAGATCAATCGGTAGCCCGACTGACTGTCTCTGACCGACTGACCGGACAAAACGGAGACGATGATCGAGGTCAAATTATTGGTGAACCAGCGGGCAAAGGGCATGATCTTAAGGTTTCTTTTTCTCGTGCCGATCAGAATGCCCTCGGAACCATCTGCCATCCGGATGAAATCGGGAATAGATTCGGGATCGTGCTGCAGATCCGCATCCATGGTGATGAGAGCATCATAACCTCTTCTAAGTGCGTACTCAAATCCGGTTTTCAACGCTTCGCCCTTGCCCCTATTTATTTTGTGTCTCAGGAGTATGGCGCCGGCTTCTTCAGCGGAATCGTGCGTTCCATCCTCGGAGCCGTCGTCGATAACCACAATATCCTGTTTGCCTACGAATTTTGAAATCCCCTGAATAAGTTGTTTGACGGTCAAACTGGCATTGTAAGCGGGTATGACTACCAGGATTTTCTTCATCTAATAAACGGTGCCTTCTGGAGAAGCTTTCCGCCCGAGTCTAAGCCAGATGCTTTTATGAAAAAAAATCGGGGCGAGCCGATTTGAACGGCCGACCCCTTGCACCCCAAGCAAGTGCGCTAACCAGACTGCGCCACGCCCCGATGGAATACTACTAACATAGCCCTTTTCGGCAAAAAATCAAGACAAAATTTTCAGAAGCGCAGAGATCTCTTTTCTGATTTCCGCAAGAAGATTCTGAAGTTCCATCTTCTCCGCCACCACCGGTCCCAGGTCGTTACGTCTGAGATTCTTCAGCTTGGACTTGGCGCCTTCAATGGTGTAACCTTCCTCGTAGAGAAGATGCTTGATCTGGTTGACCAGATCAATATCCTTTTGCTGGTAGGAACGATTTCCGGCCCTGTTTTTCTTAGGCTTGAGGAGAGCAAACTCCTTTTCCCAGAATCTCAACACGTAAGCTTTGACTCCCGTTATCTCCGCCACCTCGCTGATGGAACAGTAGAGTTTATCCTTAGTTGAAACCTTCAAGTCTTCCCCTCACTTTTTGAGCAGATTTCAGTCTTCAACTTCTATCGGGAAGATAAGAATTTTCCCCTGTAAGTCAACCCCAAATTTCCGATTTTGGATCTCGGGTCATAAGCTCGTTCATAGCTTCCTCGGGCTTTTTGTTTTCAAAAAGCACCTGATAAACCTGCTGAGTGATGGGCATCTCCACCTGGTGCTTTATAGCAAGCTGGTAAGCTGAAATGGTGGTCTTTATCCCCTCTGCCACCATGGGCATTTGGGCCTGGATATCTTTCAGAGACCTCCCTCTCCCTATCTGCTCGCCGACGAATCTGTTCCGAGAGAATTTACTGATACAGGTGGTTACCAGATCTCCCAGGCCAGACAGTCCGCCGAACGTTTCCCGTTTCGCTCCCAGCTTCTCACCCAGTCGGACGATCTCTGCCAGCCCTCGGGAAATCAATGCACCTCTGCTGTTATCCCCCAGGCCCATTCCGTCGCAAATCCCTGAGGCAATGGCAATGATATTCTTCAGGGAACCGCCCAGTTCCACTCCCAGTATGTCGCTGTTAGTATAAACCCTGAAATAAGGAGTCATAAAAGCACGCTGGACTTTCCTAGCCACTTCCTCTCTGAAGCCGGCCACCACCACAGTTGTGGGAATTCTTCTGGCCACCTCCTCCGCATGACTGGGGCCAGACAGAGTGGTGATCTTTTGATGAAGCGAAGATGGCAACTCCTGTTGCAACACTTCCGACATTCTAAGAAGTGTATCGTTTTCGATGCCTTTTGCCAGATTGACCACAATGGGATTTTTCAGCTCTATTTTACCAATCTGCTCTGCCACCTCTCTCACGGTATGAGAGGGTAGCGCAAGAGTTATTATATCCGCCTGTGAGGCCGCGGAGTCAAGTTGATCCGTGATTTTCACCCCCTGCGGTATGATAACTCCGGGAAGCTTCAGCTTGTGCTCTCTCTGGCTGGAAAGCCTTTCCATCTCTCGCCGGTCAAATTCCCACAGCGTTACCTCATGGCCATTGTGGTCCAAAACCGTGGAGATGGCAATCCCCCAGCTTCCTGCACCCAAAACTGCGATCTCTGACACGTTTTTAACCTTTCCCCCAGACAACCTAAGTCTGATCTGGTGTGTCTTACTCGCGGCTTGACCTTGTGATCTTCTGACCGAACTTGTTCTCCGTGCCAGTCAGCAGCCTTTTTATGTTACCTCTGTGATTGAAAAACATGAAGGCCGTCAGACAAAAGATCCCGAGTATAAGCTCCTTAGGCACTTCATAGCCAAGATAATACCTCTCAAATAGCAAAGCAAGAAATACGAATGTCGTAGCTGAAAGCGAACCCAACGAGACGTATCTCGTGACGGCTACTATCACCACGAATAGAACCAAGCCCACCACCACCTCCAGAGGGATGATTGACAGCAGAGCCCCCAATCCGGTGGCTATTCCCTTGCCACCCCGGAACCCTGCAAAAATCGGAAATACGTGACCCAGAATGACTGAGACCGCTGCTACGATTTTTAAATCAACTGAATCCAGAGGAATTGCGCCAAATGAAATTTTAGTCAAAAATAGAACGGCTGCCACTCCTTTGGCCACATCTAGGATTAGCACAATTGCAGCGGGCACAGGTCCTACGACTCGGAAGACATTGGTAAATCCGGCATTCCTGGACCCGTACTCTCGGATGTCAATTCCTCGCCAGATCCTGCTTACAATGATGCTAAAAGGAGCCGAACCCAGCGCGTAGCTAAGGATTATTATAACCACGGTAGTAAGTATGGTCATTGGTTACTCTTCTGTTCTTCTGTTGCTGAACTTTGACGGCCGGTCGTCTCCTGACTGGTTTCCTTTAGGCTCAAACAATAAAGGTATTTACTTTCATTCTCGGACATCTTTACGGTAAGAAGCTTCGCTTCATATCCTTTGCTCAAGAATATCTCTTCGGCCCGTGCAACCAGTACACCTCTGGCCACCTCCTCTTCAGTGAACATGGTGGGATGTCCGATGATGTAGGTAGGCTTCCTGGATAAAAGGAATTCTTTCGTCACTTCTTTGTAGTGACCGGGCCTGGGACTCTTCTGGACCCTCAGTTGTGACTGATCCAACAAAACCAGGCCCAGCTGGTCGATCGTGTACAGCTCTGAGTAGTACGGTATGGCCCCGGCAGCGGTGGTAGCCATGGTGTCACCCGGCTCAGCCGCAGCTTTGAGGGTTAATCCCACTTTAGACCAAAGATCGACGGATTGCCTTAGCAGTCCTATACTGTCTATGCCTCGACGACTCCACGCTTTGTTGCTTTCTCTGGACGGAAAAGCAAGAACCAAAATACTGAATCCTATCAGAAAAATCTCCGCAATGACCAAGTAGTTCCTTCGCTTCTTTTTTGCGAGTGCCTTTCCGGAATAATAGATTCCTCTAAATCCTTCCTGAACCAAAAAGAAAAAGAACGGTAAAACCGGGACCAGAAATCTGAACATGTCCATGAAGTCGCCACCGGCATAGACCACATAAAAACAAAAGGCGGACGTCAAGCAAGCAAAGTAAACCACGATCGGCTTCAAATTCGGATTTGACCTTATGCTTTCACCTAGAAAGGACAGCGGGATCACGGTGAGCCAGATCCAAAATCTATTGAAGAAATCAAACAGGTAGAGAAACCCCTGTCTGTATAGAGGTCCGTGCCCCAGCTTGATGTAGTAGGTATTAGGCAAGAATCTCCCATAATAGGACCACCGCCATGCAAAATAAACAAGGAAGGGCACTAAAAAGCAAAGGCTCCAGAGCCATAGACTGCCCGGTTTGATCTTCTTTCCGACAACTGATAGAGAAAACAGAAAAACAAAAGTAATCCCTGCCAAGATCAATCCGTCCAAGCGGGTCAAGCAGACCAAAGCGAAAGTGAGTCCGGAGAAAACAAAGTGCTTTGGCTCGTCCATTCCTGAGATGAAGAAGAACGAACCTAAAAAGACAAGAAAGGTGTAAAAAGAGGTCTCCAACCCTCCGGTGGACCAAGCCGCGTAAGCTCCGCATGAAACCAGAAAAACAGGAGCTAAGTAGTTGAACAGGTTCTCCGCCGGGTAAACTCGTCTGTTCAGACGCAACAACAGGACAACCGTGCCAAGGCTGAACAAGATCCCCAGCACCTGGGAAACTACAACCGCCTCTAAACGTAATCTCATGAACAGGCCCAAGAGCAGAGTCCAGAGAAAATTCGTATACCCCTCCACCCTTTCGCCAATATTGTACACCAGCCCGTACCCGTCGAGAAAATTCTTGGCATATCTGAACGATATGAAAGCATCGTCGCAGACGAATCTCAGATAGTTAATATGGAAGAGCAGGACAAGGAGCAGTATTCCCGTGAAAATTATGGGGATATAGGCTTTTTTCATTGACCATTCTCAAGCCAGCAGGTTATGACGTCCCTACCTCGGGCGCAAATAACACAAATCAACCTCCGCTTTACCATCTTCCCTTCTGTTTGGAACCGACACCGTCACCGTCCGGCCATCCTGAGCCATTCAACCTCCCGTCGCGACAATTACTTTAGTTTCGCGTAAAGTATCCATGCCTCTTTTTTCGATCCGCGATCGAAATATATGTCGAAGATCTCATCCCCTTCAGTAAGCACCCTGTAATAATTTCTGTGCTTTCTCTGCCACCATCTCTTTCTTTTGCCCCCAGATTTTGAATAGCTGAAATCAGGCCAGAAGGCAATCACCTCTTTTATCTTGTATTCCTTTCCCTTCCAAACAAAAGAAGCTGGATTTCTGGTCTCCTCATCCTGGGTGACCTCTATTTCCTCGGAAACGAATTCAAGCATAATTGTCGGCAGTCAGAGGGACCAAACTGCACTTCAGACTCATTATTATCGTTTCTTGACTTTGATCCTCACCGGAGTGCCCAAAAAGCTGAAGTGCTGGCGGATTTTGTTCTCCAGATATCTAAGATAGGATTTCTGTAAAAGCTCCGGGTAATTGCAGAAAAACACAAAGGTAGGGGGCTGGGTGCCTGTTTGGGTAACGTAGTAAATCCTGATATACTTTCCTTTGACCGAAGCCGGAGGCTTTGCCTTTATATCTTTTTCCAACCTCTGATTCAGCTCGGCCGTTTCTACCCTTTTCAGTCGCTCTTCATAGACTTTCGAAACCAGATCCATGGCCGCCTTTACTCTCTGCGCGGTTTTAGCTGAGATATAGATTAGAGGTACGAAATTCAGGAACGGAGCCTTTTGTTTCAGTGCTTTGGTGTAGACATCTGCCGTTTTCTCGTCCTTCTCGACAATATCCCATTTGTTGATGCCTATAACCATCCCCTTTCGTAGATCATGAACCTCACTTGCGATTCTCACATCCTGTTTCAACAGCCCTTCGGGGGCCTCGATCAGAATCAGTGCCACGTCGCACCTTTCGATCGATCTCAAGGTTCTTAGGGTAGTATAGTATTCCAGGCTCTCCCTGATCTTGGCCTTACGCCTCAGACCTGCGGTGTCGATCAGAGTAAAGGACCGGCCATTGATTTCTACTTCTGTGTCGATCGCATCTCTGGTGGTACCGGGTGTTTCGGAGACTATCAGCTTCTCCTCTCCCAAAAGGGCATTGACAAAGGACGATTTTCCCACATTCGGTCTTCCGATCACGGCCACCTTTATGCTTTCCTTCTTCTCCTCATACCTTATTTCCTCCGGCAAGCCCGATACGATTTGATCTAAAAGGTCGCCGATGTTTCTGCCGGAAAGGGCAGACACCGCCGTCGGCTCCCCCAAGCCCAATCTTCTGAGCGAATGCACATCGTCTTCGTCTCTGGCGCCGTCCACCTTGTTGGCAACCAGAACCACCCCTTTTTTGGTCTTCCTCAACCGTTTCGCTATCTCCAGATCGAGCGACTGCTCCCCCACCTTTGCGTCCACGATAAAGAGAATTAAGTCCGCTTCAGATATGGCTATCTCCGCCTGAGCTTTCACCATCCTCTCCATTTCGCTTCTACTCGACGGAACATACCCACCGGTGTCAACCAGATAGAAGCTCTTTTTGTTCCAGGTGGTGAGAGCATAATTTCTGTCCCGGGTAATCCCGGGCTGGTCATCCACCACGGCGATGCGCTTTTTCAAGAGCCGGTTAAACAGGGTGGACTTTCCTACGTTTGGCCTGCCTATTATGGCCGCTATCGGAATGGACATGGTTAACGGATTGAACGGACTGGTTCGACTTCACGAAACCATACGTGATTCCCGGCTGTGCTGGAGCTAACCCTCTCTATGAGCAACCAAAATGGCTTTCTGTGACCTTCTGATTGCGACTTCGCCCAGACTTATAATTAAAGCGCAATGTGTCGAAACGCAAGACAATTCAAGTATCCAAACAAGGGCTTCACGAAGCACGTCAGCCCTTAAATCAGAAGTACGAACCACGGTTTTGAGGGATTCCCGCCCATTCATACTTCCTGAGTGAATGCAAGAACCGCCGAGCTTGTTTCCCATGCGCCCGATCTCTTCGGACTCACCATGCGAATGACCACAGACCAGGATCGCTACGGATCAATTCCGAAACGGCAAAACATACCGCCCTCAACATATATTGCGGAAGAACAGCGCGAATAGACGGGGTGAGAGCCGGGATGCCGTACTCACTCCTGGGATCACAAGTTTCCGAAAAGCCTGGTCAGAGTCTCCACCAAATGATACGATCCGACTACGACTCGTCTACCCAACGCCTTTCCAATATCCAAGGGGGACAAATCGTCCAAAAATGATCCTTCTTCGTTCACGCAGTTTGGCGGGAGAAGAACAACGTCTCCCGGGTTCTTGTGTTTTCCCAGGGCATTCAAAATGTCTGTACCAGTCAATAGACCGCTGACCGTCACACTACGTCCGAGAAAGTCATTCTTCACAACCACAAGCTGGATCTTGAGGCCAGGAATTCGGCTGAGGTTTTCCTCAACCATCCCTTTGATCAGCCTGAAGGCTGAGAGTCCGGTGACAAGAGTAACGGTAAGATCTCTCTTCAGACGCTTGGGCAGAAGCTTGCGTTGTGATCGCAAGGCATCCAAGAACATACGCATCATTCCAACACCGTTTTCGACCTGGTAGAAATCGTCATAGTATGTTTTGGCCGGAATGTCAACCTCGGCTTTGGTGAAAAACTCGTCTGCTACGTAAACGAAACCTTTTCCCCATCTCCTTCTGAAGGATTTCTGCCAAGCGTTTACCAGCTCAATAGTCTTTTTGCAATATGTTCTGTTGACCGCTCTAATCCGGGGCAACTTCTCTCTGAATCTTGTTAAACCCACCGGCACTAATGCCAAGGACTTGACACCAGGATACAGACCACACAAATCGTCTACTGATTTCTTCAGATACTCTCCGTCGTTGACGTTCGGGCATAAAACGATCTGGGCGTGCAACTCTATTCTACCTTTGGCCAATTTCCTAATCAGGGGCATGATGTCCGGGATTCGGGGGTTCCCGAAAATCCGCTTTCGGAGTTGTTCGTCCGTAACGTGGACCGAAACATATAGTGGACTAAGGCGCTGCCTTACAATGCGTTCGATCTCCTCGTCCGAAGTGTTAGTTAAGCTGATGAAATTGCCGTGTAGAAACGAAAGACGGAAATCTTCATCCTTGAAGTACAGAGCTTTCCGCAGACCCTTGGGAAGCTGATGCACAAAGCAGAATATGCAGTTGTTGTTGCAGCTTTTGTATTTTGTCGGGTAGAATTCCACACCCAGATCTCCGTCTGGCTCCTTTCGGACTTCCAGCGTTTTGGTTCTTCCACTTGCGTATCTGAGCTTCAATCTCAGGTGGTGATCGCTGGAATAAAATCTGTAATCAATTATGTCATTCACCGGATGACCACTTATCTCGACAAGTTCATCTCCCGGTGAGATACTGAGTCGAGAGGCAATGCTTCCCTTTCTTACCGACTTGATCTTCATCATAACAATGAGAAATTAGGAAGGAAGAATCATCCATCTGTGATCCTGAGGCGGTACTGCGCGAAGAACAGTCGGAGATACTGAATGATGGCATTCGCAACTGAAACTGTAGCGATAATCAAAAGCCACTGCTGCAAAGGCTGGATCTTCACTATATAGACAACCACAGTGAAGACCCATATCCACGAGTTCAGTTTGCCCCAGTTATTGGACATTAACACAAAGCCCTTCCTCTTTGCCATCGCAATAGCAGCCACCAGTGTCAACAGGTCCTTCAGAAAGAGCAAACCCGCCGCCCACACTGGAAATCCGCGATAGATGATTATGAAAATCACGAAAATCCCCAGGCCCAGCTTATCTGCCAGCGGGTCCAGAATCCTTCCCAAGTCAGTGATTTGGCTGAGCCTTCTTGCCGCGTAGCCGTCCAAGACGTCAGACGCCACCGCAAGAGCGATCAGGATAACTGCCACAATTAAACCGGAGTAGGTATCTTGAGCTAAGAAGAAGAAGATAAAGGGGAAAAGTAGAATTCGAAAGATCGCCAAGAGATTGGGAAGAAGTAAGAAATCCCGGTTTCTTATGATCATCTCTTCATCACTCTGGTTCCACCGTATGCAAGGATTCTTCCGGCTCGGATGAATCCGACCGTAGAATCAAGACGGTCCAGCCGCAGAGGAGTCATCTGTTGCTTTGATCATCTCCTTGGCCTGTCTTAAAGTCACCTGACTCACCTTTTCACCTGAGATCATTCGGGCAATCTCTTTTACCCTTTCCTGGTGGCTTAAGCTTTTTATCCGGATCACGGTTCGACCCTTGATGCCTTCCTTGAATACCTTGAAATGCTGATCCGCCTGCGAGGCAATCTGTTGCAGATGCGTGACCACGATCACCTGGTGCGACGAGGCCAAATTCTTCAGGCTTTTTCCCACCGCGGACGCCACCTCACCCCCGATGCCCACATCTATTTCGTCAAAAATCATGGTCTCCACCCGATCCGCTCTGGCCAGAACGGATTTCAAAGCCAACATTATGCGAGAGATCTCGCCTCCGGATGCGATCTTGGCTAATGGCTTGAGAGGCTCACCGGGATTAGGAGAAATAAAGAACTCCACCTGATCCATTCCCTTCTCATCCACAAAGAATCTTTTCCCATCAACGTCGACTAACCCATTTTGATCTTCCCTCTGGTTAATTCCTACGTCAAATTTGGTTTTCTCCATACCCAGACCGGTGAGAGACTTTTGAATCCGTCGGGATAACTCTGAAGCTTTGCTTTTCCGCTTTTCAGAGAGCAAACAGCATTCCCTCTTCAGCGTGCTGGAGAGCTGAAGCATCTCTTTTTCCAGGCTACTTATGGTCTCATCTTTGCTCTCCATCCGATCCAGCTCTTTTCCGATCTGCTCCTTGTATGTCAAAATCTCTTCTATACTTTTGTCGTATTTCCTCTTCAAGGTACTCAGCAAGTTCAACCTCTCCCTTATCATCTGCAGCTTTTCAGGATCGAATTCCAGGCGAGCCTTGTAGTTTTCCATAAATCTCGCGGCATCCTGAAGACTAATGAGGCAAGATTCCAGCGTTTGCCCTGGTTCCCTTAATCTCGAATCTATCCCCGCGCCGTTCTTAAGCTCCCTGCAAAGACCAGTCAGTGTCTCCAACAAAGACCCCTCTTTTTCGTGCAGCTGGTGATAAACGGCGGAAGACAACTGGCAAAGGGTCTCGGCGTTTTCCAGAACCTGCCTTTCCCGTCCCAGTTCGCCTTCCTCGTCCCGACTCAACTGAGCATTTTCAATCTCCTGGATTTGGAACTGGTAGAGCTGTCTTTTTTCCTGGTCTACCTTTACGCTGGCTTTCACATCCTCCAGTTCTTTTTGCTTCTTTCTAAGCAGACGGTATGCTTCTGCCGTGGAGGACAAATCGCCGTCCAGATCGCCGTAATGATCGAGATATTCGATGTGTCTTTCCACCTGCAAAAGCGATTGGTGTTCATGCTGTCCGTGCAGGTCGGCCAGGCGGTCGCCCATTGATTTCAAGCTTCCCAAGGTGACTAGTCGGTCGTTCAGAAAGCACTTGCTCTGCCCTTTGCCGGATATCTCTCTCCGGATTATAAGCACGTCCTCTTGGGGAACCATGCCCATTCTGTTCAGGAGGTCTCCTATGGCTGGATCATCTGGCCGTTCGAAAACCGCTTCGATGGTTGCCGTGCGGAATCCGGTGCGCACCACCTCACTGCTGGCCCTCTCCCCCAGGACCAGATCCACCGCTCCCGCGATAATCGATTTGCCCGCACCGGTAGCGCCGCTGATGATATTCAGGCCCGGCTGAAACTCCACTTCCAACCGGTCAACCAGTGCATAGTTCTCTATTCTAAGGCTTCTCAGCATTTCAACAAGCTCTGGCCTCTGGCTTCATATGCTCGAGAAAGTTTCAGCTTCAGGCGGGAACGAGATCATGCCAACTCTTGGATCATTAAACCTCGAAGATCATTCTACTCCCCGATCTTGGGCCTGGCGCCCCAGTGAAGCTTCCTTCTCAAGATATCATAGAATGTCCTATCTCTGAACTTGATCAGGTTAACTGGATGCCGGGCCTTGCTTACCAGAACCGAGCTTCCGGATTTAAGTCCGAACGCCACCTGCCCGTCAATGGTCAGCACCGCCTCCCGGTGGGAGATCTCGACTATAACCTTGAGCGTCTCGTTCTCGGAGAATACTATGGGACGTGAGGCTAACGTATGCGGGCAGATGGGAGACACAATTATCGCGTTCATCCGGGGATTGATTATCGGTCCTCCAGCAGCCAGGCTATAAGCGGTTGATCCAGTGGGGGTGGAGATGATCAGCCCATCGGCCGAATAGGAGCAGACGAACTCCTCCTGCAGGTAGAGATGTAAAAGAAATAGGCGGGCTACCTCTCCTTTGTCAATCACCACATCATTCAAAGCGTACTGATCCAGCTTTTTCACTCCTTCTACCTCGGTCTCCAGAACCATCCGTTTCTCGATGAAGTAATCTCCCTGTTTGAGCTTGTTTAAGGTATTCTGCAAATCGTTGGAGTTAATCTCGGTCAGAAATCCCACTCCGCCTAAGTTTATTCCCAAAATGGGAGTCTGATATTCTCCCACCGCCCTGGCTGAAGCCAGCATGGTTCCGTCTCCGCCCAGTGAGATCAATAACTCGACGGTTTCCCCCAGTTTCTCCTTTGACAAAGATTTTTCGTTATGCCCTATCAGGGGAGTCAGTTCTTCACAGATGAAAAAATCGATCTTGTTTTCACCCGCCCACCGGATGATCTCCTGCACTACCTCTTTGGTCAGTTCTTTCTTAACGTTTGCGACAATTCCGATGCTTTTCATCTTTGCGACCAGTGGAAATTTCTTCAAGGCCCCCAGGCTTGTTCCTCAGGAGCTTGCCTTCCGGGCTTTAACTGTCTTGGGCGCTATGTCTAATTCTTGCATCTTCTTGACCTTTCCGATTATCCCTTTCTTATCTAAACCTAAGTCCGCCAAAAGCTGATTTCTTGAACCATGCTCCACGAACTTGTCGGGGAGGCCCATTCTCTTAAATTGTACATCGTGCACATCATGAGCTTCGGCGAACTCCAGCACCGCGGAGCCAAATCCACCCGAGAGCGCATTCTCTTCAACTGTGATTATCTTATCGAATTTTTTCAAGATGGAGTCCAGCAGGTCTCCGTCCAGCGGCTTCACGAAACGGGCACTGACCACCTCAACGTTTATACCTTCCCGTTCCAACTCGCGTGAGGCTTCCAAAGCCGGATGCACCATGGACCCCACCGCCAGAATTGCCAAATCAGTTCCTCTTCTTGCACTCTCCCATGTACCCATCTCCAACGGGACAAAGCCCTCCGTGATCATATCGGGAATCGGGCTCCGGGGATACCTTATGGCGACGGGACCCTTGCCCCAGAGAGTGGCAGTGTATAGCATGTTCTTAAGCTCATTCCCGTCTTTTGGTGCCATGATCACCCAGTTGGGCACCTGCCTGAGATAGCTCAGATCGAAAGTACCGTGATGGGTCGGACCATCAGCGCCTACCAATCCGGCCCGATCCACAGCCAAAATGACCGGGAGGTTCTGCAAAGCCACGTCGTGAATTACCTGGTCAAATGCTCTTTGAAGAAACGTGGAGTAAACCGCAAACACCGGCTTGAGTCCTTGGCTGGCGAGCCCGGAAGCGAAAGTGGTGGCATGCTGCTCGGCAATTCCCACGTCGTAAAACCTCTTTGGAAAAGCTCTGGCGAAGGGAACCAATCCGGTGCCCAGGGTCATGGCGGCGGTAATGGCAACGATACTATCGTCCTTCTCAGCCAGCTTGAGCAAAGTACTTCCGAACACCTCAGTATAAGTTGGGCCCTTGGATGCTCCGTTTGAGTTTCCGGTGACCTTGTCGAATGCGCCAATCCCATGAAAACGAGGCGCATCCTCTTCTGCAAATTTGTAACCTCTTCCCTTGCAGGTTAGCGCGTGCAGCAGAATAGGTCCGCTGAGACTTTTCAGATGGCACAACGTTTTGATCAGACCCGCGATGTCATGACCGTCTACAGGACCAAAATATCGGAACCCTAACTTCTCGAAGATGATCCCAGGCACCAGGAATCCTTTGACGCTTTCCTCCACCTTGGCCACCATTGCTCTTATTTTGTCTCTTCTTTTGAACTTACCCACCAGGTCCCACACCTCCGCCTTCAATTTGTTGTATTTTTCGTCGGTCAAAAGGTCGGTCAGATATCGAGACAAGGCCCCCACGTTTTTGGAGATGGACATGGTATTGTCGTTTAGGATAACGATCAAATTTCTTCCTGAGGCGCCGGCGTTATTCAACCCTTCAAAGGCCATGCCTCCGGTGAGAGCGCCGTCGCCCACCACCGCGATCACGGAGAATTTCTCACCCTTATGGTCACGTGCACTGGCCAGTCCCAGAGCAGAAGAGATGGCGGTGGAGGCATGTCCAACTATAAAAGCATCGTGTTCGTTCTCACGCCAGGTGGGAAAACCACTCAAACCCTTGTATTTTCTTAAGGTGCCGAATTCATCCTTACGTCCGGTGAGCAGCTTGTGGGTATAACACTGATGACCCACGTCCCATATGATCTTGTCCTTCGGCGAATCGAAGACCCGATGAAGCGCCAGCGTGAGCTCGACGGCTCCCAGGTTGGAGGCCAAATGTCCCCCGTTTTTTGAGACCACGGTTATTATCTTGTCTCTGATCTCATCCGCCAGTTCGTACAGCCTGTCGAGGGGGATGGTTTTTAGGTCTCGGGGTGAGTTTACTCGGTTCAGCCAGTTAGCCATTTCAACTCCCTAGAAATCTCGGGTGATCATAAAATCTGCCCAGGCCAAAAGCAATTGCTTGTACCTTGAGTCTGGCAACACATCCAGTTCCGTGCGGGCCTCTTCTATGATCTGCTGTGCCAGCCGTTTTGTCTCCGCTACCCCGCCCAACTGCACCAATAACTGTTTCACTTCGTCGATTTCCTTGTTGCTTGCCTCTTGGTTGCCCAGAACGTTTTGAAGTTTTGCCTTCTGTTGAGGGGAAGCTTTTTTGAACGCATGGTAGATGATGGTGGTGCGCTTGCCCTCCCTTATGTCGGATCCCACCGGTTTCCCCAACTGTTTCTCGTCGCCAACAATCCCCAGAATGTCGTCCTGCAGCTGAAAGGCCGTGCCGCATTTGCTTGTGAAATTGGAGAGGGCTGCCACCTCTTTCTTCTCGGGGTCTGTGGTGTTGAGACCAATCATGGCCCCCGCTTTGGCCGAGTATTCATACAGAGCGCCGGTCTTCCGCCAGAGCATGTCCAATATCTGTTCCGGCTTGAAAGACTGGATGGCTTGCCTGGCGAACAGGATATCCAGAGTCTCGCCGGAAACCAGCGTATTTAGCACGTAAGATTCCAGCATTCGAATCAAGGTTACCGTGACAGCCGGATCAACATTTCCTTTCAGGGAACAGTCACACAGAAGGCTCACCGCCCATCCTTGCTGGACGTCGCCGGTGAGTATGGCCACATCACGTCCGTAATCCTTGGCCTGATTCTCACTGTAATTCATCTGTTCTCTGGCGATCATGGAAGATTGGGCGTGAACCGTGTATCCGCCTCTTCTTTTCTCATCATTGTCAATCAAATCGTCGTGCACCAAAGTCCAGGTGTGAAACATCTCCACAGCAGCCGCAGCGGGAACAGCCTCCTCTTCGTTTCCCCCCACTGCTCCACAGGCCAAAAGCAAAACCGCAGGGCGCAACCGCTTTCCTGCCCGGTTAACGTAGGTGTATACCGCCTCCCTGAGCTGATCGGGGTAAAACCAGCTTCTGAATTCGTGGGAGTTCAGGTAAGAGCTTACCCGCTTCTCTCTTTTCTCCAATTCGGCAAAAAAATCGATCGCCTGGGTGGCCAACTTGTTCTCCGAGACAAAGGTCAGCTATTGGTTCAGTCTTCAAGAATCAATACGTGCTTTGCACCGAAAATCCTTAACCCTCAACGTCTGGCTCATCTTTTGAATTCCGCTCGTCCTGCAGGCAATGGCGCCCGCGGGCTTCACGCTGCATTTTGATTGCTCCCCGCCAAACCAGAACATTGCGGAGCTTTCGCGTCACCACTTGCTATTCCTCTTCCAGATCAAGGGGGACTGTTTTAAACTTCCCCTCCGTCGTTTTGATCAACTGTTTTATCTTCTCTTCTGATTGGGTTAACTTCTGCGTGCAGAATCGGGATAGTGCTACTCCCTCCTCGAACTTCTCCAAAGCTTCCTCCAGAGACAGCTCCCCCTCTTCCAACTCCAACACTATCTCCTCCAGCCTGTTTAACGCTTCTTCAAAGCTTCTCTCTTTTTTCCTTTTGGTCGATTTTTTACCAGCCAAGTTTGCCTCTCTGTAAATTCATTTCAGCTCGATCAACTCAACCCTCGATTCAAATCTTCCCTTATACACCTTTACCTGAACTCTGTCCTCTTTTTTGAGCATCCCTGTATCCTTGATTATCTTCAAATCAGGCAACTTTCGGGCAATGGAGTACCCCCTCTTCAAGACCGAAGAAGGCGACAAGGCCCCCAGTTTTTCCTTCAGTAAAGATACTGCATTTGACTTGATTTCAAAGTGATTTTTTAGCGCATCCGCAAGCCCGCGGGCCAGCTCATCCGCCTTCTGGGACCTCTGCGTGATGATATCGAAGGGTCTTCTGAAACCGTAGCTTTCCTGAACTGCGGCGAGTCTTTGCCTGGATTGTTCAGTCAGGGAGCCCAGAGAGGAAGCCAGCTTTCTTAGGTTTGTCTCCATCTGCTCCAGAAGCACGCTCGCTTCCGGAACCACCATCTGGGCGGCCGCGGAAGGAGTAGGCGCTCTTAAGTCGGCCACAAAATCCGAGATGGTGAAGTCGATCTCATGCCCCACCGCTGAGATCACCGGAATCTCGGATTCAAAAATGGCCCTGGCAACCACCTCCTCATTGAACGCCCAAAGGTCCTCCAACGATCCGCCTCCCCTCCCCACGATCATCACATCAATCTGTTTATATTCATTGAACTCTCTTATCGCTTGAGCGATTTGCTCAGCCGCTCCCTCTCCCTGAACCCGAACCGGATTCAATATCATCTTTGCAACGGGAAAACGATGTCGGATTATTCTTACTATATCTCTGATGGCAGCTCCGGTAGGAGAGGTGATGACCCCGATTCTGTCCGCAAACCCGGGTATGGGCTTTTTGTGTTCCTCATCGAACAGGCCTTCGTTGAAAAGCTTCTCCTTCAGCTTCTGAAAAGCGACCTCCAGCTTTCCCAGACCGGCCGGAATAAGTTGAGCTACATCTATTTGGTACTGCCCGTTTCTCTCATACACTGTAATGCTTCCCCGGGCGATCACATTCATACCGTCAGCCGGCTCAAACTGAAGCCGGTCTCCCCTGAACCTCCAGAGGGTGCATTTTATCTGGGCGTTCTCGTCTTTGAGAGTGAAATAACGATGCCCGGAAGAGTGCAGAAGATAGTTGGAGATCTCTCCTTCGACCCACACAGCGGGAAGGTTTTCCTCCAGGAGCGTCCTTATTTCTCTGGTGATCTCTGTTACCGAGTATATTCTTTCTCGCATCTCCCGTTCAAGCCAATCACACAAGAGTCGGTAAGGGACGAATCAGTTTGTCGCCGACATGGCTGAATGAATTCGGTGATCCGTTCATCCCAAAATATAAGCGCCCACAGACACATGTCAAACAATATCTGACGGAAGTACCGCGTCTTAGGTCAGAAGGTTCGGCGGACAGCTCCGTGGCCTCGAATGTTTTCCTCGGATCAAGCGCGGACACCAAAGAGAAAATCGGTTCTACATCATGTCTTGACTGACCGTGTTGCCAGTGCCCCAAAATGAAGTTACCTGGCTATCTCGCTTCTCTCAATGTGTTGGCTTACGCGTTGCCATGGCGATGAGCTCATCTAAGAGCAAGCAGTCTCGACAACTCTGGTTGCTCGATGGAGGAAACTCGAGATCGTAGAGCCTTCGAGCTTCTTCCAAAAGCGGAGGAATCCTTTGTTCGGCTTCGAGCTTCAACGGAAGCACGTGTCCTTGGAAGCCCATCAGAAATCCGTCATCTCTCAAGACCGAATCAAGTTTCTCCAGCCCCAGTTGGGTTTGTGGTTCCATGTATACCAGAGCAAGTCCAGAGATAGGATCGTATCCCTGCCGTTTTCCGATGTAGGCGTAGGCATTGAGCTGAACCTCATAGAGAGGAAGCAAGCTATCTTGAGTTTCGGTGAATTTGGCAGTCTTATAGTCAATTATCAGATATGATCCGTCGTCTCTTTGTACGATCTCATCTGGCGTTCCCCGTAGCGTGACGCTGGTTTTTTCATCAACCACGTAAAATTTCGAATAATGAGGGACCCTAACTGGTTTCCCCACGCCCCCCAGTACTTGCAGCCATGCCGGCAGTTGACCATACCTGTCGAAGTGAACGCCGGTGACCTTTTTGGTGTAAGAGTCAATAGAACTGAATATTCCAGGAAAGATTTGGAAGGGAAGCTTATTTTCACAGTGCAGTCTGATCCAGAAACACCTGGGACAGAAACCGGGCAGAGCTAAAACGCCCAGATCCTTGGCTGAGATTCTAATTTTTGACATAACTCTCCTCCGCTTTTCAAAAACTCTGTATCTCAGACATCGTTCACAGTCGATCAGTGTTGGAAATCGAAAATCAAAATGTACCAAAGAGAAACGGCCCTTTTCAAATGAAACATACTTTTCATGCCGGCGCCTCGACAAAAGAAAGTCATACAAATGAAAGTGCGGACAGGATTACGTCGCTGACCGAGCAGGTGCATCCAGTTTCTGCTGCAGGGGTCTGAGGGGTACGGATCCCGCGATGCCCTCGCCTGGTTTACCCTTGCGAAATGAGTTGACTGACGGAGAGATTTGCGCTCCATACCGGATGGCAATTTCAGGATTCTGATCTGAGTTTAATTTGCAGATGTTCGCGCGTCCGCCACAATCCGCACCAATCTCATCTAAAATCCCTCCCCTAACCTGCCGGTGTGTACATCTTGGTGACCAGAAATCCACTGCCGCTGGAACATCGGATTCAAGTACCTCCTCCCGGAAGGGCCCATCCGTTAGAGGGAGCGGCTTACCGGGCTTTGGCGGTCCCAAGAAAAGACTCCTCAGCAATCCCAATCCTTCTGACTCCTTCCCTTCATGGTTCAGTTGCTCGGACCGGCGATACGAAAATCAGGCTCTCCGCTGGCGCGACAAGCGCGCTACCACCTTTCGCCTTCCTCCCAAACATAGAATTCAAGATATTTCTCTCCCTTCGGCGTGATCTGATAATAAGTATGATTTCTGTGCTTGATCCATTTGTTGTGAACTACTTTCTTGCGATACTGGATCATAACCTTTTCAACTCTTTTCAGAAGTTTGAGATCTCTTAGCTTTTTATGGCGCTCAAACGACTGCTCGGAGGTGAGATTCAAAATCCTCGCCACCATCCGGGAATAATCTATCCCCATATCCTTATGGTGCTGCAGGATTCTAAAGTCGACCTGGTCCAACTGATGGTAGTCTCGGCCCGGTCTGTATTCTTCTCTATCCAATATGTCCATCCAGTTGATGGTGATCAGACGCTCAGATTTTATCTTTTGGAGGTTCTCGCAAGAAGCCCTATGTACCACAATCAAGTTGTTGTAGCTGTGATATCCAGTGACGGCATCATGAGGCTCTGGAGCGCAACATCTGGCCGCTCTGTAACCTTCCTTTAGCCTTAATCCCTTATCGAACATGCACGCATCGCCTTCCCTTATACCACTGTAGTACAATAGCCAAAAACCCTCCTATGTCAAGTCCATCTTTTCTCGACAACCCGCGTTTTGATCCCCTCAGGAAATTTTTTTTCAACAAATTAAGTAACCCAACGTATAGTTAAATAACTCTGGGCTCTGCTATAGGCACTATTACTACACGCCCATAAGGGATCGAAAAGGTGGCAAGAGCAAAGCAAAAAAGGCTCGATTTGAGTTCTGTTCTGGTCAGACTTTGCTCCACAGTTCTTTCGCCAGGTTCTCCGGAGCAAATGACCACCCGAGCCTTAAAGGAAATCAGAAAGGCTTTCAACGCGAGAATATCCTGGATATTCTTGGTCGAAGGTGATCACCTGGAACTGGCGTACTCCGGTGACGCTAAAACCCAGCCAGAGTCCCCCGAGTCCGAACTTAGCCAGCGGTTCTCCACCGACGTTTTGTGCCGCACCCACGCGGTCGTCTGTAACCGTGTGGCTGAACTCTACCACAAGGACAGAACCCTATACACGTTCCTGAAGGAGAGAAACATTCATAAATTCATGGGTGTATCACTCCGAAAGGATGGTAGACCCATGGGCACGTTGAACGTGGGAAGGGATTTTGACGCTCCGGTCTTCACCAAGGAAGACTTGGAGTCTTTGGCCATGCTGGGCTCCCTGCTCCTTGTAAGTCGACTCAAGCTGGCTGAGGAGGGGTTGAAACAATCCCAGGATTTTCTTGAGGCGATCATCGATAACATTCCCAATCCCATATTTATCAAGGACAGGAAGCACCGCTGGGTGATTTTGAACAGAGCCTGCGCCGATCTGTCGGGTTATCCCCGGAAGGAGATGTTGGGAAAGTCCGATTACGACTTCTTCCCTAAAGAACAAGCCGATTTCTTTTGGGAAAAAGACGAGGAGATGTTCCGTACCGGGAAAGTCGTGGACATTCCCGAGGAGTCCATCACCGACAGAGAGGGCACGCTCCATTACATACATACCAAGAAAGCCCCGCTGAAAGACGCATCGGGCAGGATAACCCACCTGGTTGGCATAATCGAGGACATCACTGTCCGAAAGCAGATGGAGCAAGCCTTAGTCGACAGAGAGCGAATTGCCCGAGAGCGGGCCCGCCTCCTGGCTGATCTTCGCAGCTTAGGGGATATAGACTCAATCTTAACCCGGGTATGCGAAGCTGTTCGCGATTCCGGACTTTTTGAGCGCGCGGTGATGACTCTGCACAAGCCGGGGGGAAATATCTTTCATCTGGGTCAGGTGGGGCTGCCTGCCTATCTGGTCAAACGCGCACGAGGGGCCGCCCCTATTGATCGGAAGCTGAAGGCCAAGATGACCGGCAAGAGGTTTCGCATCTCCGATTCCTTCTTCGTTCCGTCGGAGGCTGGTCTGGACTTCAGCAAAAGCGGCCGCTATATACGCCAGAAGAAAGTAGGCCCTAATGGCGGCGATTGGCGGCTGGGCGACGAGTTATTCGTGCCTCTTCGTGACTTTTCCGGACGGACTATGGGGTATCTCTCCGTGGACACTCCCAGCAACGGTTGCCGGCCTGATCTCAAAACCATTCAGGCTCTGGAGACTCTGGTCGAGGCTGCCGCGTCCCGGGTCAGGGAGCTGGAAATCCATCAGGCGCTAACTCAAGAACGCGATTTCTCGCAATCGATTCTGGACACCGCCAACAGCATGATCCTCTGCCTGGATGCCGACACAAGAATCACGGTCTTCAATCGAGAATGTGAACGAGTAACAGGGTACCGACGTGAAGAGGTTTTGGGTAAACGATGGCCCGACCTCTTCCTCCCGCCCGATAAACGCCGCGAAGAACTGAAGTGTTTCGCCGAATGGGTCCGTGCCCATCCTCGCGACCAATATGAAGGCCCGGTCGTGACCAAGAGTGGTGACATCCGCACAATTTTGTGGTCCAACACGGCCATTCTCGGGCCAGGGGCAAGGGACGTAGTAGCCATTGCCACCGGTCACGACATCACCGAGCGCAAACGGGCTGAGGAGGCGCTTCGAGAAAACGAGGAAAAGTACCGCCTGCTGGTGGAGAACCAAACCGACCTGGTGGTCAAGGTCGATCTGGCGGGCAGGTTTCTTTTTGTGAGCCCCTCTTACTGCGAGATGTTTGGCAAGACTGAGGGGGAACTGCTTGGCCGAAAGTTCATGCCCTTAGTTCATCGGGATGATAGGGAGACAACAGCAAGGGCGATGGAGAATCTATATAAGCCTCCTTACACCTGTTACGTGGAGCAACGTGCCCTTACCAAGCACGGATGGAGGTGGCTTGCCTGGGCGGACAAGGCGGTGTTGAACGAACGCAAAGAGGTAGCGGCCATCGTTGGCGTTGGTCGAAACATCACTGATAAAAAGCGGGCCGACGAGGCGCTTCGCACCGCGGAGAAAAGGTACCGCACGCTGGTGGAGACTGCCCAAGAAGGAATCGGCATAGTGGATGCAAAGGAGAATCTCGTTTTCATTAACCAGGCTTTCGCCTATCTCCTTGGGTACAAACGAGATGAACTTCTTGGGAAAAACCTGAAAGAACTATCTGATAATACGCAATATGACATATTCAAAGAGGAAACCAGAAAACGGAAAAAGGGTCAGTCTTCGAAATACGAGACTACGCTTGTCAGCAAAAAAGGAAAGCCCAAAGACATGTACGTCTCTGCCGCCCCTCTGTGGAACGAAGATGGAAGCTTTGCAGGCACCATGGGGGTCGTCTCTGATTTGACTGAGGTGAAAAAAGCCAGAGAGTACAATATACTGTTAAATACGAGCAGGGCTCTGGCCCGAACTTTGAAATTTGAAAAGGTGCTTAGGCTGGGTGCAGAGAAAATGACTCAAGCCTTGAAGGCAGATCGCTGTGCTGTGATGCTTTCTGCGGACAGTTCCCCAAGCTCCACAATCGAGGTACAGGTCTATCCTTCCTTGGAGGGAAAAAGCGGCATTGTGCCCGTTTTTGACCTGAGAACCCCTAAAGAGCACTTTTCCTCATATAAGAGAGCTCTCCGAACAAGCCCGTACATCCAGGTTTTTGATGTTCGAAGCCAGCTGGTGCCGGAGTTGGGAAGGAAGATCGTCCGCAAAGCCGGAATGGTATCGGCCTTAATTGTCCCCATTTTCTTGAGAAACAGAATGATGGGCGTCTTTCATGTAGGGATGGCAAAAAGGCCCAAAGCCTTTCACCCAGATCAAATTCGGATGGCTCTCACCATGGCCAATCATGTGGGAGTTGCTTTGCAGAATTGCAGGCTGATGCAGGACCTACAGAAGGAACACTCCCGGATAATCCAACAGGCCGCGCTTCTGAGAACACAATACAGGGAACAGAAGATGATGTTTGAGTTAACTCAAGCATTGGCTTCTGCCCGCAATCTGGATCAGCTGCTCAGATTCGCCGTCAAGAAGGTGGTTGAGCTTCTGGAGGTGGAAAGGAGTTTCATTATCTTGGTCGATGAGGATGGAGGCAGCGCCACTGTAAAAGCAGGCCACGCTGAGCCAAAAGAAACCAATCTTGGTCTGATGGGCTGTACCTTTAGTCTTGACGATTACCCCAAGCTTATTGGGAAGGCGCTGAACCCCAGCAAACCTCTCGTTTTGCACGACACTTCTGCGTTGTCTCACGATTTCCCACTGCGAGATTATATACTCGGTCAAGGGATAAAATCAGGCGCTGCTATTGCCTTGAAGTCCAGAGGAAAGCTGTTGGGTTTCCTTACCGTGGCCACTACGGGGCGTCTTCATCGGTTTACCACTGAACAGACCAAGCTGCTTCGAACCGTGTCCAATCCCATAGCGGTGAGCATCGAAAACTACCAACTATTGGAAGACCTGACTCAAAAGTATGCTCAAATCGAAGAGCAAGCCTCCGTCCTAAGCAAGCAAACCCGGGAAAAGGATATTCTTCTAAGAGTCAGCCGATCTCTTTCCAGAGCCATGAGTCTGGATGAAGTGAGCAAAGTCGCGAGCCGCGTGGCGGGTTCGGCGCTGGGTGCGGAACGGTGTGCGGTGACGCTGTGCAGCCAAGACGGTAGCCAGTTGGAGATCAAGGGTCTCTTTTCCAGGAAAAAGACCGATACCAGCAGGCTGATCGGAACAAAATTCTCCTGGGAAGATATCCCCCCGCTTACCGCCGCCATAAGAAGAGGAAAGCATTTCGTCATAAATGACACCTCCAAGGTCCCCTCCAGAGGTAAGACAAAAGAGTACTTTCTGAGGGCGGGCATAAAATCGGTGTTAGGCGTTGGCATGTTTTTTGGCAAAAAGCTGGTGGGCGTTTTGAGCATTACCAGCACCACAAAATATAGGACCTTCAGTCAGGACGAGATAAAGCTGATTCAGACCATCGCCAACCAGATTGCCGTCGCCATCGAAAACGCTCGCCTGTTGGAGATGGTGAGAAAACATACCCGAGACCTTAGGGATCTAGCCTCCCAGTTGATAAAAGTTGGGGAGAACGAGCGAAAAAGGATTGCCCAGGAGCTGCATGACCAGCTAGGGCAGATGCTCCAGTCCATGATGATGAATCTCGACAGGATCAGAAT
This sequence comes from uncultured Ignavibacteria bacterium, assembly GCA_964348415.1. GTDB lineage: Bacteria > Zixibacteria > MSB-5A5 > MSB-5A5 > SM1-73 > SM23-73-3. The sequence continues at coordinate 58,947 of CAYGCR010000013.1, forward strand.
AAAAGTAAGTTCAAGACCTCGAAGCCTGGAAGGGGTGGAGGAGGGGATATTGGATACGAAAGAGTTGCTCGAACAGACCATTGAGGACGTTCGAACCTTGTCCGCCGATTTGACTCCACCAATGCTGTCCGATTTCGGTCTGATCCCGACCTTGAGATGGTACATTGACAACTACTCCAAAAGATCGAATATCGACGTGTCTTTAAAAACCAAAGATAAAAGCTACCGGTTTCCTCAGGAGGTCGAACTTACCCTCTATCGCATTGTGCAGGAGGCTCTTACCAATGTTGCAAAGCATTCTCGCGCCAGCGAGGCGATCATTCACCTATCCAAGAAGGACTCCACGGCCATCTTGTCCGTGAGGGACAACGGTATAGGATTTGATGCCGAAAAGGTGTTATCCGTCCCGAAGGGTGTAGGACTTTTCAACATAAAGGAAAGAGTCAATCTGCTCGGGGGGAGCTTCGACGTTATCTCCCGCGCAAAAAAAGGAACCACATTAACCATAAACATACCTTTTTCGGAGGTGAATAATGAAGAAGGTCAAACTACTGGTGGCTGACGATCACAAGATCTTCCGCCAGGGAATCAAAAAGCTGTTAGAAGAGGAGTCGGACATGCAGGTGGTAGGAGAGGCCGCGGACGGACGGGAAGCCGTAAAGAGAGCGACCGAGCTGAAGCCGGATGTCATTCTCATGGATATCGCCATGGCCAACCTTAACGGATTGGAGGCGACCAAGCAGATCAAGAAGGTATTGCCCAGCATCAAGGTGATAATGTTGACCATGCACAAGAATGAAGAATACATTCTTCAATCCTTTCAGGCCGGTGCTTCCGGCTTCATCTTAAAGGAAGGTGCCGTGGAGGAGTTGGTCTCTGCCATTCGCTCTATCCATCAGGATAAATCGTTCTTAAGCCCGACCATCTCCAAGACTTTGATAGACGCCTATCTCCGCAAGATGGAGACAGGTAAGACCGAAACGCCGTTTGATCTGCTTACAGACAGGGAAAGAGAAGTCCTGCAACTCATCGCGGAAGGATATACCAACCGCGAGGTGGCCAAAGCTCTCTTCATCAGCGTGAAGACTGTGGAGGCGCACAGAGCACACATCATGCAGAAGCTGAACATCCACGATATCGCCAAGCTGGTGAAATATGCCATTCAGAAGGGATTGGTCGATCTCAACGTATGATGACGCCGCCATCCTCAGTCGGTTAGCAGGCGGTTGTGGTCATGAATGCTTGGCAGAATCCCCAGAAGAGGTACCAACTCAGGCCCGGGTGTAGATGGAGGCGTTTTGGCAGAAAAATAGGGTGAATTACTAATTGCCAAGGACCGGGTTGGGCTTATATTGGGAATGCAGATTTGATTTCATCTCGAGGGTGTGCCCTGTAGCTTTGGGTAGTTCCTAGCCCCCCTCTACCCTTACCGAAGCACACCCTCTTCCTCTGCCCAGGCTATTCCGCCGACAGGAATGACGGTGTTTCTCCTCATGAGTTCTTCACCTGCCGCACTCTTGACTCCAGAACACGAGCAGAACTTTTGAGAAACAACAAATAACCGTTGACAATCACTCTGTTAGCCCTGTATATTAGGCGAGGCAAGAGAGCCGGAAAGAAAAACAGCTGAGGAGGAGGTGAGTTCCAGTATGGCAATGAGGATTACGGACGAGTGCACTGCATGTGGGCTTTGTCTTCCTGAGTGCCCTCAGTCAGCAATCGAGGAAGGTGACATATATCTTATAGATCCGAGCAAATGCACCGAATGCGAAGGGATAGAGGGAGGATCCAAGTGTGTAGCAGTTTGCCCGGTAGAATGCATCGAGAAAGCTTCTTGACGCAAGCAGTTATGCTGCATAAAAGTGCGCCGAGACGAGCTGATTAAGATCTGCTTCGCCTTCGGCGCACTTTGTTATGAGGTCCCACGGGACACGCGCGTAGCCTAGCGGCCAAGTTGCTTCTCTGGTCACCGGAAATGAATCTGGCTCCCCGTCAAAAACAGGTCGGGCGCGTGAAAACCGCTAACAGGAGAGCTTGTTAGAATTCATTATGACAAGTGAGTGCCTTGCAAAAAAATCGTGCACCGATTTCCCCACAATGTTAACGGTGACGACTGTTCTTCTCATCTCCAACACTCGAGACAGCTGGTCGACGAAGGTGAAATCTCTTTGGGCTGCCTGGAATTTCTCTGGATGGCCCCTTAAGCTTTTAGGCTTTACATTGTTGGGATTCTTGGATGCTTCTGATTGATGGGATTCGAAAGAAAGAAGCGAAAACGTGCAGGTGAATACGTGCGTATAGAAATAAGACTAAAGAGGTGACGATTTTCCGATATGGGGAGATATCGATTCCTGGAAAACATTGCTATCGCCGATGCGGCCTTCCAGGCGGAAGCGGATAGCCCGGAGGAGCTGTTGCAGGTGTGCGCCCTGGCGACTTTCGAGGTGATGGCAGACACCAAAACTGTCGAACACAAACATAGAGAAGATGTGCAAGTGACCGCCGAAAATCCGGAGGAACTGCTGTTTGGCTGGCTGGCTGAGCTGATTTATCTGAAAGACTTGAAATCCATGCTTTTTAGCAAATTCGACGTAGACATTCAGAGGAAAAACGGTTATGGTCTAAAAGCTTCCGTTTGGGGCGAGCCCGCAGACCAAGAGAAACACAAAGTCAGAGTGGACGTGAAAGCCGTTACGTATCATCTTCTGGAAGTGAAAAGAACGAGTGGGAAATGGACAGCCAGAGTTATCTTAGATACCTGATCCTGGTTTTGAAGCGGCTCGCTGCAAGTGGCGAGGATGCTATCCGCGGTTGGAACATTAGATCTGCAAGCAAATTGAGCAACACTTCGAATAAAGACAGTGGATCTCGGAAATATTCTCATCGGCTAATGATCAATCGAGAGTCTCTTTTCGAAAATGAGGTGATATTATGGAGATGAAGAAAATTCAAGAAGGCATATGGGAAGTTCCTCCGACTGAAAAAGAGGGGATGAGGGTGCCGGCAAGGATTCTCGGTTCGGAGAAGTTGATGGAGATTATGGACAAGGGTGTATTCGACCAGATAACCAATGTGGCCTGTCTTCCCGGGATTCAGAAGTATGCCATGTGCATGCCGGACGGACATTGGGGTTACGGATTCCCCATCGGCGGGGTAGCCGCCTTCTCTACCGAGGATGGAGTGATCTCGCCCGGCGGAATCGGATTCGACATCAACTGCGGGGTCAGACTAATCCGCACCGATCTAACCTTGGACGAGGTGAAGCCAAAGCTGAATACTTTGATGGACACTCTATTCAAGCTGGTTCCCGCCGGCGTCGGATCCAAGGGGTTCGTCAGACTCGATTCCCAGACGTTCAAGGAAGTCATGGTCAAGGGTGTGGATTGGTGCATCGAAAATGCATACGGCTGGCAGGAGGACCGGGATAGAATAGAGGAAAAGGGACGCATGCAGGCCGCCGATCCGTCAAAAGTAAGCCAGAAAGCTATATCCCGCGGAATCAGCCAGCTGGGCACTCTGGGGTCGGGGAATCACTATCTGGAGATTCAGGTTGGCCTCACTGATCAGGTCTACGATCCAGAAATAGCTAAGATCTATGGGGTGGGGAAGCCAAACCAAGTCTTCGTCATGGTACACTGCGGCTCCCGTGGATTCGGTCACCAGATCGCCACCGATTATCTGCAGCTGTTTTTGGGCTCCATGAAAAAGTATGGATTGAAGATACTGGACAGGGAGCTGTCGTGCGCACCCTTTAACTCGCCGGAGGGACAGGATTACTTTGGAGCTATGGCTTGTGCTGCCAACTCAGCCTTCGCCAACCGGCAGGTAATAACACACCGAATCAGACAAGCTTTCAGCGAAGTATTCAACAGGGATGCGGAGGAATTGGGGATGCATATCGTCTATGACGTAGCTCACAACATTGCCAAAATCGAACGACATAATATCGACGGAGACGAAAAGGAGGTCATCGTTCACCGCAAGGGCGCTACCCGCTCCTTCCCTCCCACTCATCCGGCTGTAACGGAGATGTACCGAAGCGTGGGGCAGCCGGTGATAGTTGGTGGCTCAATGGAGACCGGCTCCTACCTCCTTGCCGGAACTCAGAAGGCATTTGACATGACCTTCGGCTCCACCTGCCACGGTGCGGGAAGGGTAATGTCACGCATGGCAGCCAAAAGAAAGGTGAGAGGCACCGAGCTGAGGCAGAAGATGACCGAGAGGGGCATGGTTGTGCGAGCGGTGTCCATGTCCGGACTGGCTGAGGAGGCAGGACTGGCTTACAAGAACATCGACGAGGTGGTGAAGGCGGTAGACGGCATCGGAATCTCCAAGAAAGTGATTCAGCTGAGACCCCTGGGGAGCATCAAGGGTTAAAGAATCAGAATATTCGGTTGTGTCGGGTCTTGTTCATGGTTAGCCATGAGTGTGACCCGATACCTGTTCATATATGATTCCCAACTGCATTCTTCTGTCAGGTCACACCCGCCCTGAACCATGCGGTTCAAGGCAAGCCCTAGCCAGAGGCGGGCAAAACCTGATGGAACATGAACTCAGCCCCCTCTCCCTGGATCCCTCTCCCACAAGGGGAGAGGGAAAAGACTGGCGCATACCCGATCTGACAAGCAGACCCTCCTGAGGCGGGCCGGGCCATCCACCCAGGGAAACTGGCATTTCTGACCTTACTGACGATACTGGCGATTGTTTTAAATTTTTTCATCCATCCTGAGGGCATGAATTCAGTGTGTCAGAAAATGTGTTTGGAGAAAGTAGTTTATCATCCCAGAGGATGGCGGAGGAGGCGTTTTGTGTTTTTGCCTTTCTGAATCCCATGGTGGAAAGGAGCCTGCCAATTCGGTGATAAGTAAGTTGACCTTCTTTGGATCTGCCTTGATTAAAAGTGTCGGTGATGGTTTTGACTGGAAGAATGCCGTTTATTACCTGATGTCTGAGGCCTAAGATGGTTTTTTGAATTTGATCTTCCAGGTTGACGGTTTCA
>CAYGCR010000014.1:0-59675 GCA_964348415.1 uncultured Ignavibacteria bacterium
CGAATCTGGTCTTTCTGAAATAAAGATAGCACCCTACCAAAAGGAGATTGGTCACAACGCTGACTCCCACCAGCCACTCTATGTTTCCCCCCAGATATAGGACCAGAAGAATTATGGCGAGAGTGGAGGGAAAAACTATGAGGTTCACTTTCGCTATCAGATCGAACCGTTGCAGGCCCGAGAAAAAGCCGTTGTAGAGAAACATGAAACCGAGAGGCAGGATCACGATAGAGGCAACTCTCAGATAAAGCGAGAGCTCAGGATTGTCGTACCAGCCGGCAATCGAGGGAGCCATAAGAAAAAATACCAGACTTACCACCACCCCGGCCAGAAGCTCGAACCTGAACAGTCGACTCAGGATGGAACCGATGGCAGAGAAGTCTTTCCTTCCCCAATATTCTGAGACGTACTTGGTGATAGTGGTCGGGATACCCAAATTCACTAAAAGCCCTACCATGTTGAGAAACCAGATCACCAAGCTATAGACACCATATCTGTCCGGCCCCAGAAAGCGGGCCACTACCACCGAGGCAATAAAGGCGAAAGCTAAAGCTATGGCCTTAACCAGGAAGTTGTATACAGCGTTTTTGGCTATCTTTTTCTGTACGGACAACTTCGTAGAACTCCGGGTGGAGAAGAGGAGTTAGGTGTTACTTTTACCTTTGTGGCGCGCAAACCATCAGGTCGGGAGCCAAACGCTACAGGCATTGAATTCGATATCGTACCTTTCACCGTGTTTGAACGGCCTTGAAAAGCTCGCTGGAATCAAGTAATTCCAAACATCTGGCCGGAGGGATTCTGATCTATTGTGACCCCATTTTACACGTTTGGTCATCTTATGCTTGCGTCTTGATCCTGGAAAGCCTCAATTCCAGCGATCAAGAGGTCTCTTGGAGCTATATTCAGATCTCTTTGAAAAATCTCATGATAAATTCCAAGATATTCTTTTTCATGGAAATAAGGCATCTGGTACCGCAAGTTCCTATTGTCAAGAATGATGGTATTATAGAACTTAGCCAAGCATTCATAAGCGCCATAAAGCAGGGCTGAATCAAATCTGTTCAACCGAGATATTTCCTTGTATATCTCAATCAAAATGTGCGTTCCCGTCTCGTGACTGATAAATTGGGTCATCTCATCGAACGGCATATCGTGATAAAACACATTTCGATCATACCCCAAAGAATTGGCATTGGGACCGTTTTTGATGGCACTACATAATACAATATGATAATTGTTGAATTTGAATTTAGTTCGTGTCAGAGTCTCCCACCTGGTAATCAAATCCTTGTTCTTGAAATAGTTGTTGATCTTCTGCGCAACCTGGTTGAGTTTTGACTTTTCCTTCTGCCAAACCTCTTTTTTGTACGTAGGATAGTTTCTTACATATAGTTTGCCAAGAGCGTCGATGGTCTCTCTGTGCTTTCTAATCGAATTCAGGTATTTTTTTTGAATCGGAAACCAGGGAGTCAACTTATCGTTAAATGAGGCATATCGTTTTCGGAAAGCTTCAAACTCCCCGGTTCGCAAACCCAGGTCAAGCAAGAAGAAGTATTCCTCAAACGCATCTGCAGATCCGAGGTTGATATATGCCGGAAAGAGAATCATAACGGGAACGAGCTCGCCCCAGGAACCGGACTGGAGAAAGAGAAGCCTCTTATGTTTTCGGATATAGGAAGCATCTTCAGACGAAATTGAGCGTCGATAGATATCAGCGTAGTCGCTGGTGAATCCGGCCTCAGCTACTGCCATCAAGTGGAAAATATAGTTGGGGCACTTTTCCACGACCGCGACTATGCCGTCTTTGGCGGAATGCGAAAAGTCTGGATGCGCTATGGTAATTAGAGAGGGAAGTGCTACCATCTGGATTGAGGAGACTTGCCTCAAAGAGTTTGCGGCGCCTCAGATGAGCGCACATGATGCTCCGGATCTCCGCGATCCACAAGTGAGCTGCTATACGAGCTTAGCTAAGAAGGTATCAGTAAAAGAAATATCTTATTCCAAGCGCGGCGTTCAAGCTAAGATCCGTACTGGGCGCTAAATTGAGTATAGGGACGATCTCGAAAAAAGCATCTACGGGCGCAGTTGACGGAATATAGTTCAGACCAAGAGGAATCCGAACCCCAGCTTTGCTCTCGTCCGCAAACTTAACTCTGCCGCCGATCCCGTAATAAGCCAGAAGCTTGCTGGCTTCTTCTTTGACTAAGCTCGAGGTGTGAAAAAGGAAGTCGCCGTGCAGATGGAAAGCACTTTCGTCTCCGAAGGACCAGGCGACTGCTCCGTCTATTGCCTTCTTCCCGTCTATCCAGTATTTGCCGGTTATCCCCGTCGGCTCACCGAGCATGACTCCCAATCCCAAACCCCGATCCTGCGCTTTGGCAACAGCGCAGGAAAGTAGCACTATTAGCAAGAATAGCACAATCGATCTATGCATCTTTGCGCCTCCTTTTTAAAGCTGTATTCGGTTGCCTTAGCACGGTCTGTTGTTTGCACCCTCAAGACACCGCGGGTTCTCGACAGACATATGTATTATCGGATTCTATTCGATTGGTCTTAACAAGTCAAGCTTTTTTAACCACGTACCGAAATGCTCCGAGACACAGATCCTGCAAAGAACCCCGAAGACTGGTCGCGGGGCGGCAAGACTCCCTTGGTCTGTCAGCCTAAAACGGGACGCAGAAATAAAGTTATGAGCTGCTTCGGAGAACCAGGACTGGCTCCAAATCCTCGTTCTAGTATCTTCGGAAATCCCTTCTTCCTCTACCTCTTGGCGGGCGACCTCCTCCCTGCCTCTTTCTGGGTGGACGAGCTTCGTCGACTTTCAGGGTAAACCCTTTGAAATCGGAACCGTCTAATCCTTCTTTTGCCTTTTCAGCTTCCTCCCGAGTAGACATTTCAACGAAACCGAAGCCCTTGCCTTCAATTATTCGGACTTCCCTGACCTGGCCATACTCAGCAAACAGGTCTTCCAGTTCCTCTTTGCTAGTGGAATAGCCAAGATTTCCCACGTAGAGCTTGCTGCCTTGCATTCCAACCTCCTTTTTTTCTCTCTGTCCAATAATGTTTCTCACGGGGGTGGAAGCAAGAGAGCGATTCTAACGCCCTAATCGGAACATTATCAAACACAAGAGATCTCCAACTGAGAGTTTGTTTTAAAGGATTCAATTGGTTCTTATTATCGTATCTTCCAAAAATTGTTAGACGATTTCCAGGAGCTTGATGTCGAAGGTCAAATCCTCGCCGGCAAGAGGATGATTGGCATCCAGAGTGACCTTCGATTGGGTGACTTTAGTCACCTTGACCGGAACCCTTCGACCGTCCGCCTGATTGATCTGTAATCTCTGTCCCACTTGCGGCTTCAGATGGGCCGGAATCTTGGTTCGATCAACTACCACTATCATGTCCTCCCGTCGCAGCCCGTACGCTTTGGCCGCAGGGATTTTGGCAGTCTTTGATTCGCCGGGTTTCATTCCGATCACTGCCTGCTCAAAGCCGGGTATTATCCGACTTTTGCCGATGGTGAATTCATAAGGCTTGCGGTCTCTGGAAGAGTCGAATACGGTTCCATCCTCCAATCTGCCCGTGAAGTGCACCCTGACGGTATCGCCCTTTTTTGCCTTTGCCATTGATCCTATCCGTTATTCTTTGCTCTTATGCAATCCTAACCGGCATGCTGGATCACATCTTATAGCTGCTTCAAAAGCTCCAATACAAAGCTGGCGCTGTTATCTGCGGCTACTTCAAAGAATTCCTGTATCTCATCCTTGGCCGTGGAAGACCCGGAACCGCCGGCCAGATCTGAACAGGATCTCACTACCAAGACAGGGACTCCGTTTATTCTTGCCGCCTGCACTACTGCCGCCGACTCCATGTCCACGATCTCCGCACCCAACTTCTCTTTGAGCCATACTCTCTTTTCCACCTGGTCTATAAACGAGTTTCCGCTTGATCCGTTGCCCCCCGCTTTTATTTTTGGAGTTCTGTCAAGGATGGGTTTCAGCTGTGGCTTTACGTTTTCCGCCATCCTCAGCAGATTCTCATCTACCGCAAAGAAGGTCACGGTGTCCGGGGCTTGCCTTTCTGGAACATGAACGCGAATCCAGCCAGTTTTGAATCCGTCCTTGTTGTACAGCCCGTAGTCATGGGTCACCCAGAATTCGGGGATCACGATATCGCCGATACTGTTGTCCGGATCGATACCGCCGCATATGCCGGTGAAGATTATCTGTTTGGGCTTGAACTGGTCGATCAGAAGTTGAGTAGACATGGCGGCATTGGTCATTCCCACGTCCGAGTTGACCACTATCACATCTTTATCTGCGATCTTTCCTATCCAGAAAACCCTCCCCACCGAGAACAGGCTGTCTTCCAAAGCAATCTGGGTTCTCAACAGTTGTCCCTCTGCAGGGAAAGCATACATAATGGCAATCCTTCCCTCGTAACGCTGCTTTCCGCAGGAAAAGAGCAGGGGGATAATCACAAACACAAAGAGAAGCTGGAATCTTCTTTTCATTTATTCCTTCCTGAAGTCGTTATCGCAATATCGTTGAAGATCGCACGCCTTTCAGTTTATGAGATCGTCCTGGAAAAGTCAAGACTTTTCGGACGTGAGACAATGCCTCTTCGCGACGAGGGTTCGGTGGAGCAGGGGAGTAAAAACAGGTGAAAGGAAAGGGTCGGCATTTCGTTCCCCACCTCCGGCGGTTCGACTTCGCTCACCACCCTGAGCTAGTCGAAGGGCGGGATCTGCGACAGGATCAATCCAAAAGCCGACGCATCAAGAGCCAATCTGGACAGAACGCGGCGTCCCGGCAATCCCGTGCTCAGGAATCTGACGCACGAACCAGCGGCTAGAGCTCAGAGTTCCTCCGTCTCCTTACTCCTGCCATCTTCACTAGACGGGACCGCGCGTTATTTTGGTCACATCCTCCATCACATCGAACTGCTTTACGCTAAAATCACTGAGAGCTGGGTGACTAGTCACCTTGGCCGCCAGCGGTCCATCCAGGAAGGCCTTCACTGACGCCGCATCCTCGAACATATAGATCCCACCTGCCTCACTTTCCGTTTCGTTCATGATCCAGATCTTCCAGCGCAGACCCGCAAGAGCGGCGAAATCTCCGGCAAGGGAAGATACGGCCTGCTCGTATTCGGCTTTTGAGACATTAAACTTGAAATTGATCTGCAGAATTCTTCCCGGCATGACGGTTCCTCCTCTGACTTTTTATCGTTTGATTTGTCCACGTCACTGAAGTGCATTCGGGGCCTGTCAGTTACACCTGTTGGTATTGATTTGCCGGGTTACCACCTCCTTCCATCAAGGCTTAGCAAGGGTACGAATTCCTGGCAACTCAAAGCAATCGCATTCTTGCCCTTGCGCCATGGAATTAGTTTACCGTGAGTGCTCCTCCATGAATGGCACATTGTCCGCTCTGCCCCGGATGCCCTGACTTTTAACAAATACACCTGGCCCTTCTCACGCTCTCAATTCTCAAAAAGAAACACTTGTGTCTCAGTTTATCGGATTTCACCAGCAAAGTCAAGGCACTTTTGGATTTTTGCGAGTACAGTTCTGTAGACCTTCGAGTGCAATTTTGAAGACCTGTCTGAGCTAAAGAAAGGGCTATCTGAACAGCTTTTTCTCCACCAGCTTGCAGAGGATATGACAGATGCAGATGTCGGGATAAATTCGACAGAGCAACTTCTTGTGTGTTTCCAGAGGCCTAAGGCATTTTCGGGAACCCTCCGACTCCGCTAAAGATTAACCGCGCCAGCCGCAAACACGGTGTCAGGCGAAGTCACCTATGGAAATCATCTTGGAGCATCTCTATCGTTTATCCGTTTCTTGCATATAGCAATAACAAAGTCACTCTGGATATCTTCGCTTTCTAACAGCAAATCTTCAATTCCGAAGCAAAGATCTATGAAGCGTTGAGTCTCATAGTCTTCTGATAGAAAGTTATGTGCAATCCCGCTGAACAGCAGGTGCAAAATGGTTCCACCATATTCTCTGATTTCAATCACATTAAAGACTTGATGCAACAGTGGCAGGATTTTTGATGATTCTTTGGCTTCGGAAGGGTCCGTTAAAATCATGCTCAATCGACCAGGTCTGAAGACCTTCGATTTAATAGAACTACTGCTCCATCGAATTCTATATCTGGCAGGCAGAATTGATAGGAGACCGTTGACTATTTCCAACTGTCTGTCACTCCATTGAAATCGGGTCGGACCGACGAATTCATTGACAATAAAATAACCATCTGGTTTAACAAACTTGTTGATTCTAAGCAGCATCTTTTTCAATGGAGAGAAGTGATGCAGTGACTGTTCCACCATTACAATGTCATAGCAATGTTCACACATTTCTATAGAATAAACATCAGAAACGCGGTAATTGATGATCTTGCCGTAACCCTTTTCGTGAGCTTGATTCCTTGCATATTTTATTCTAGCTTCTGATAGATCATACGCGTCAATATTCCCGAACTTGCCAAGTTCAGCCCATCTCAATTCTCTGCAACCAGTTCCACAGGCAAGGGATAATGCGTTTAGAGCGTCTCTGTCAGAAAGGTACTTACGGGAAATATATTCGCAGTAGTCAACTTTAACACTTCCAGAGATCAAATAGTTCCAGTGTTCCCTCACCGCCTCAATATCCCACCAATTCGTCGGTGGATTCTCTACGTGTTCCCAAGATTTTTGTATTCTACCTGGTCTACCACTGAAGAGTTTTGCGGCGATTCGGCTAAATTGCCCTTGCTTGATTTTTTCTATTAATCTTGAGAAGTCGTGAATATTTATCAGATTGTTGAACATAGATTATGATCTCACTCCCATTTCCCCAAACTCAAAACCGACGCACTATTAGGTTCTTGCCACCGGATTGGATTATTACCGGTATTATTGCGTGCGCGTTAACACTGCCAGGTGCCGCTACACTTCTTACACTGTGCAGTTTTCAAATTATCTAAGAGAGATGTCTCACTATTCTACCCCGGCCCTTTTTAAAAGTCAAGCTATTTTAGCTTCGCAAGAAAAGATATTTGAGGGCTTTCGTTGCGAGTCTTGGGGATTGGATTAAAGGAAGGGAAAAAGTCAACCGAACAGCTCTTTCTCCACCAGCTCGCAGAGGATATGGCAGATGCAGATGTGTGTTTCCTGAATTCGCGTGGTGTTGGCAGAGGGAACAACAATGTCGAAGTCAGAGAGGTCTTTGAGTTTTCCGCCATCTCTTCCCAGAAGTCCGACCGTCTTCATGCCTTTTTCTCTCGCCTTCTGCGCAGCGACTATTAGATTGGGTGAATTGCCGCTGGTGCTGATGCACATCAACACATCCTCGGGCTTTCCCAGAGCCTCGATCTGGCGGGAGAATACCTGTTCGAAGCCGAAGTCGTTGGCGCAGGCGGTCAGCACATAATCGTTGCTGGAAAGGGTTATGGCCGGAAGGGCACTTCTGGTATAATCTGAGGACAATCTCACCACTAGCTCACCGGCAAAATGCTGAGCGTCTGCAGCTGAGCCGCCATTACCGCAGAGAAGAATCTTACCGCCGTCCTTGATACATCTTGCCAGAGCGTGCGCGACTTCGATTATATTCTGGGAAAGCTCCTGTTTCACACGATTTTTCAGTTCAACGCTTTCTTGAATCTCTTTCTGGATTAAACCGACTTTTTCGTTTACTTCGGCATCCATCATGGTACATCACTTCCTGATAGTGTTACCGTGATTTGTCATTGCGAGTCCCGCCAGAGGCGGGGCGAAGCAATCTCTGAATAGTAGCAATTTATTGAGATTGCTTCGTCACTTCGTTCCTCGCAATGACAGGCTAAGGCTTAATTCTATTTTGTTCACACTGCTTCAGTCGACCTATATGGCTTTTGCCCTCTTACTTATATGAATCGCGTCGGCGAACTCGTTGATCAAGGAATCATCCTCCTCCAGGAAATTCCCGATCACCACAAAGCTCGCTCCGTTTTTGACCTTCGCGTAGGCGACATCCGGGTCTTTTACACCCCCTCCCACTACGATGGGAATGGAGACGAACTCTTTTACTTCGCGGATGATCTTATCTGGAACCGGATTTTCTGCGCCGGAGCCTGCTTCCAGAAACACCAATTTCATCCCCAGATATTCTGCCGCCAGAGCATGGGCTTTGGCAATGTCCGGCTTATTTCGGGGAAGGGGTTGGGTATCGCTCATGAACTGAACCGAAGTGGTGCCGCCCGATTCTATGAGCAAATACCCCGTGGGGATTGGCTCTAAGTCAAATTCCTTTATAGCCGGTGCCGCCTTTACCTGCTCACCGATCAAAAGATGCGCGTTCCTGCCGCTTATAAGCGAGAGAAAGAGAATCGCATCGGCATGCCTGGATACCTGGTTGGCATTTCCCGGGAAAATCACTACCGGAACCTTGACATTGGCTTTTATCTCCCTCACCGCTTCGTCGAATCTTGTGGAAAGAAGCAAGCTGGATCCGACCAGAAAGCCGTCCGCTCCTCCCTCCTCCGATTTTTTGGCCAGGTCTACTATCTCTGGTAGGCTCATTCTGTCTGGGTCCAAAAGAACCAAGAATCCTGCGCCTTTTTCGTCTCGCACATTCAGAAGCTTCTGATATACAGACATGGTTTTCATTACGTCAGCCTGTATCTCCCCCTCTCCATGAAATGGAGAGGGCGACCAAGGGGGAGAGGTTCATTCAGTCATCTTCTTGATAATCTTCGGTAAGCTATCCAGTGCGCTCTGTAACTTCGTCGGATCCTTTCCTCCTCCCTGAGCCAAATGCGGCTTGCCTCCTCCGGTGCCTCCTGCGAGCTTGGCAATTTCCTTGACCACGTCCCCCGCTTTTATTCCCCTGGATTTGATCAAATCGTCGGTGACGACGGCCACGAAAGCGATCTTTCCATCCAGAATTCCGGCTAACACTCCAACAGTTGACTTCAGTTTTTCCCTTATGGTATCTGCCAGCTCCAAGAGATCGTTCCGTGTTTCTGCGTCGACTTGATGTGCGATTACCTTGATTCCGTTCACGTCAACGGAGCTTTCGACCAATTCCTCGACCTTGCTTTTGGCGGATACCTTTTGAGCCTCTTTTACCTTCTTCTCCAGCTGCTTGCTTGTCTTGACCAGAGTCTCGACCCGCTCCCTGAGGTTCTCCTCGGATGTCTTGAGGATAAATGCCAGCTCGTCTAGAAGCTCTTTTTGCCTGTTGACCAGCTGGTATGCAGCTTCTCCGGTCACGGCCTCGATTCTTCGCATGCCTGCCGCTATCCCCGTCTCTGAGACAATCTTAAACAAGCCGATCTCGCCCGTGGCGCACACGTGGGTGCCTCCACAAAGCTCCCTGGAGTATCCTTCCACCTCCACCATTCGAACCACGTCCCCGTATTTTTCTCCGAACAGGGCCATAGCCCCTAACTTCTTTGCCTCCTCTATGGGAAGCTCGCTGCACGCGACTGGACTATTCTCCCAGATCTTCTGGTTTACAAGGTATTCGACCTTTTTGACCTCTGCCTCATCCAGAGCTTTGAAATGGGTGAAGTCGAATCTCAATCTGTCCGGAGCAACCAGAGAACCGGACTGGTTTACGTGCTCTCCCAATGTCTCCCTTAATGCTTTGTGCAAAAGATGGGTCGCGGTGTGATTCCTCTTTATGGCGTTCCGTCTCCGAATATCTACTTTGGCCAGAACCTCTTTGTCTATGACATCTTCGATCTTGCCCCTGACAACCTTTCCAATATGGATTATGGCGTCCCCTTCCTTCCTGGTATCCTCAACTTGAAACTCGAAGCCATCCGAGTAGATAATTCCGGCATCGCCCACCTGTCCGCCTGCCTCAGCGTAAAAAGGCGTGCTATCCAAAATCAGCATGTTTTCATTCGGGGAATGAACCACCTTAGCTTTATCCTCATCTTTCTCATAGCCTACAAAATAGCACTCCCCCACTCTATTTAGGACCACTGCGTCAGAACAGATAGTCTGAACGAGAGTCCTTGATCTTTCTCTTTGCTCCTCCAGAAGCCTTTCGAAACCGCCCAGGTCTATGGATAGGCCCCTTTCTTTTGCCATGACCTGAGTCAAATCCAGAGGAAATCCATAGGTATCGTAGAGCTTAAAGACTTCCTCTCCGGGAATGGTATTCCCGCCCTGGCTTTCCACTCTTTCTGTCACCTTTTCAAACAGCTCCAGCCCCGCGTCCAAAGTCTCCTCAAATCTCTCTTCCTCCGACTTTATCACCAAAGCCACGTGTTCCTTCTTAGCCTCCAACTCCGGATATGTCTTTCCCATCGAGTCCACTACCACGCTGGAGAGCTCATAGATGAAAGGCTTGTGAAGTCCCAAAAGACGTCCGTGACGGGCAGCTCTTCTGAGTATCCTCCGTAAGACGTAGCCCTGGCCCTCGTTCGAGGGAATGGCTCCGTCGGCTATGGCAAAGGATAGCGCCCGGATATGATCTGCTATCACTCGGTAGGATTCCTGGCGATCAGAGTCTTTGTAGAAAAGCGAGGTTATCTTCTCAATCTGGGTGAACAACGGACGAAAGAGATCCGCGTCGTAATTGGAATCCACGTTCTGCATGATGGCGGTCAGTCTTTCCATGCCCATGCCGGTGTCGACCACCGTGGCGGGCAAATCGGACAGATTGCCTTTTTCGTCCCGGTTGAACTGCATGAACACCAGATTCCAGACCTCCACGAACCCGCCGCAAGGACAGTTAACACCACAATCGGGGCGGTCGCATCTGAATTTTTCACCTTTGTCGTAGTGAATCTCCGAGGACGGACCACATGGACCGACTTCCCCCATCTCCCAGAAATTCTCCTTCTCGTCGAAGCGTAAGACACGTCCTTTCCTTATGTCAGTATGCTTATACCATAATTTCTCTGCCTCGTCGTCATCCTGGAACACCGTGGCCCACAGCCTGTCTTTGGGCAGCCCGCACACTTCGGTCAGGAACTCCCAGCCATAGATAATCGCATCCTTCTTGAAATAATCCCCAAAAGACCAATTCCCCAACATCTCAAAGAAGGTGTGATGGAAGGTGTCCTTCCCTACTTCTTCTAAATCATTGTGCTTTCCCGAAACCCGGATACATTTCTGACAGGAGGCTGCCCTTTTGTGCTCCGGTGTCTTTTTTCCTAAAATGATATCCTTGAACTGGTTCATCCCCGCGTTGGCGAAAAGAAGTGTCGGGTCATCCTTGGGAATCAAAGACGAGCTGGGATAGATTTTATGATCCCGTTCTTTGAAGAATTCTAGGAACTTGTCTCGAATCTCGCTGCTTTTCATTTTTTGTCCTGGTCGCTGGTCTGCGCTTGGCTCTTTGACCTTAGATACATTCTATGTTTACGTAGTCAGACCTTTATGGCTTGGCTGCAGGCCCTCATCCGGACCTCAATCCTTTTCTTCGTAGGCCGAAGAAGGTGCCGCCACCAAGGCATTCTTTGCTGTGTCATACGAAAAACCTCTTCTCAAAAGCAGACTCAGCATCCTCCTTCTTGCCACCTGCGGCTCGAGATGTCTGTATCTTCTCTTGATTTTTTCCAAAAGCTCTGAGGCTGCTTTATCCTCATCCTTACACAGCTCCTCTGTTACCTGATCGATTATCTCTCTTTTTATTCCTTTCTTCCAGAGCTCCTGTCTGAGCAGCTTTTTGCCTCTCGGCTTGTGAGCAAGTCTCTCATTGACCCAGGCGGTTGCAAATTCAACATCGTTTATCAGATCATAGTCTTTCAAGTTCTCAATGGTTCTTCTGATGGTTCCGTTGTCGAAGCCACGCTTCTTGAGTTTATCCCTGACTTCCTTTTCGGTGCGGCGACGGAAGGAAAGAAATTTCAGGGCTGCTTCCTTGGCTTCAGTTTCAGTTTTCTGGTTGAGGATCTCTATGATCTTCTGTTCGGAAAGCTCCTCCCCCTTTTCCAGCCCCAGTCTGGATATTACCTCCTCATCCACTCCGAAGGCGAATTTGCCGTTGATGTAGACCGACCGTCTTCGAGGATTTCTTTTCTGGGTTTCAATCTTCGTTATGGTTCTTTGCTTGGGCACGGTGCTTGGGTTGTCCAGATGGCGGTAAGCCATTCAACATTCTATGATTACTTCTTGATAGGCTGTTTTTCCTCTTGCTCTTCTTTCCCCTTCACCAGTCCCAGTCTCTCTTTGAGCGACCGCTCTATCTCCTGAGCCATGTCCGCATTTTCTCCCAGAAATCTTGCGGCATTGTCCCTGCCCTGCCCTAGCCTTTCGTCTTTGTAGGAGAACCAGGTGCCACTTTTGTCTACTATTTTCTCTGCCACGCCCAGATCAATGAGCTCCCCGAGCTTGTAGATTCCCTGTCCGTAGATTATGTCAAACTCCGCATACTTGAAGGGCGGAGCCACCTTGTTTTTCATCACTCTTACCCGGGTGCGCGAACCCAAGATCTTGTCCCCTTCTTTAATAGAGGATATCCGTCTTATGTCGAGCCTGACCGAGGAGTAAAACTTAAGGGCGGTGCCGCCGGGAGTGGTCTCGGGATTGCCGAACATCACTCCGATTTTCATCCTGATCTGATTGATAAAGGCCAAGCAGGTCTTGGACTTGCTTACCGTCCCGGCAAGTTTCCTCATGGCCTGAGACATAAGCCTGGCTTGGAGTCCCATATGGGAGTCTCCCATCTCGCCCTCAATTTCCGCCTTGGGAACCAGAGCGGCGACGGAATCCACGGCGATAACGTCTACTGCTCCGCTTCGCACCAGCGTTTCGGCGATCTCCAATGCCTGCTCTCCGGTATCCGGCTGCGACACCAGAAGATTATCGATGTCCACTCCCAAATTTCTGGCGTAAGCGGCGTCGAAGGCGTGTTCGGCGTCGATGAAGGCGGCGATACCTCCTTCCTTCTGCGCCTCTGCCATCAAGTGCAGGGCTAAAGTGGTTTTGCCCGATGCTTCCGGCCCGAAAATCTCCACTATCCTTCCTCTAGGCACTCCCCCCACGCCCAAAGCTGCATCCAGACCCAATGAGCCTGAGGATATTACCGGTATCCTTTCGCCGAGTGAGTCAGATCCGAGCTTCATGATGGAGCCCTTGCCAAACTGACGCTCTATCTGAGTTACGGCCTGTTGTAAAGCTCTTTTCTTTTCCTCTTTCATATCTGCCATCTTTCTCACCTCGCTTTCCTAGCGATTTTGTATCTTCTCGAGCCCCCTTTGGAAAATCCCGTTTCCGGTAGTTGTTTTAGAGCAATCTCTTCAATCCGCTTAATCCGTTGACTGTTTTTCCGGCCGGGTGAATCCGACCCTTACACATACGATTTCATCCGTTACATCTGTCTAATCCCTGCGCTAACTTTGAAGGGGTAACTTCCTGAGCGGCGTGTAGATCGCGCCAGCCGGATGGAGCTGGCTTCTCATCACCACTACTTCTTTTACCTCGATTTCTTCGGTCTGGAAATCTGATGATTTCACCATTTCCGTGAGCTTTTCGATATTTTTCGGAGACTTCACCCTACCTATGGTAAAATGAGCAGAAAACTTTCTTTTCTCCCTGGGGAAATCGATCTTTTCCATCTCCTCTTCAATCTTGTTTGCTATTTGGGAAAGCTCTTCTGTGCCTGACCCGGCTCCGACCCAGATAACCCTGGGTTTCCTGAAATCAGGAAAGGCGCCCATACCTTTCAAGCTCATGGTGAATCTTTTCGCTCCTTCCAACGCTCTCTCAGTTCCGGAGAAGACTTCGTTTATCTTGCCCTCCGGGACTTCTCCCAGGAATTTCAAAGTCACGTGGATGTTCCCCGGCTTGACCCAGGAGACGAAGGCCTCGGTCTTCTTAAGCGGAGCTTGTGCCTGCTCGATTTGTTTTTTGATCTTTTCTGGAAGCTCAATGGCAATGAAAGTTCGCATGTCACTCCCGCTTTAAGAAATGGGATTTTCTCTCTCTTTCGGTGCTGACACCGGTCTAACCCGCTTAACCCGTTGACCTATTTTGTCAAAAACAATCTCACGATATTTAGAGCTGCTTGCGCAGCCCTTTCTCGATTACTCTTCCGATTCTCCCCGAAAAGAAACTTCTGGGCGAAGGAACCATTTTCGTGGGCGAAACCAATAAACACCAGCCCTACCGGTTTTTGTGCGGTCCCTCCGGTGGGACCTGCAATTCCGGTAACGGACAAGCCGTAATCGGTCTTGGCCAGGCTCCTCACTCCCTCTGCCATCAGCCTGGCCACCTCTTCTGAAACCGCGCCGTGCTTATCAATTATATCCTTGGGAACATTTAGAAGCTCGGTCTTGGCTTCATTGCTGTAGGTCACCACTCCTCTTTCGAAATACTTGGAGCTTCCGGAGACACTGGTGAACCTTGCCCCGATGATACCGCCAGTACAAGATTCCGCCACGGCTATTGTCTTTTTCTCTTCCAGAAGAAGTTTTCCCACTACCTCCTCCAGTGTCTGGTCGTCGGTCCCGTATATCAAGGTTCCCAGGATCTCTCGAATCTTTCGTTGAAACTCGTCGATTCTTGGCTGGGCCTGATCTTTGTGGTTCGACTCGGTGGTCAGCCGGATGTCTACGCCCAAGTAGCCGGGCAGAAACGCGACTTTGATCTCGCCCGTTGGATCTATCAACCTTTCTATCTTCTCATACAGCGCGGATTCCGAGATTCCGGTGGTCTTAAACTTCCGGTGAAGGATAAAGTGGTCGGGCTTCCTGGCTCTCAGAGTAGGCAGCACCTCGTTTTCCAGCATCCACTTCATCTCCATCGGAACACCCGGCAAAGCAAAAAAGAGGGTGCCCTCGTCCTCCAAGAATATTCCCGGCGCCACTCCCCACAGATTGGATAATGCCCTTGCTCCCTGGGGAATCAATGCCTGATTTTGATTTACTTTGGGCATGGGGCTTCCTCGCTTGCGGAAAGCCTCCTCAATCTGCTCTAAGATTTCCTCGTGAAATATCAGATTTCTCTTGAAGGCCTTCACCACAGCTTTCTTGGTGAGATCATCAGCGGTGGGACCCAGCCCGCCGGAGGCGACTATCACGTCCGCCCTTGATCGGGCTACGTTAAACGCTTCTGTCATCCTGTTAATGTCATCACCCACGCTGGTTTTGAAAACCACGTCGATTCCCTCAGCGGTTAACCTTTCGCCTATGAAGCAGGAGTTGGAATCCAGCAGCTGTCCGTAAAGCAGCTCATCTCCGATGGTGATGATTTCTGCCTTCATGTTTTTTCTCCGTATGCGGAACCAAGCTCCAAGCTATCTCCAATTTACAAAATATGAGATCAGATGCAAACTCAAGTTGGCGTAAACAGCCGCGATCACATCGTCCAAGGTCGCCCCCCACCCCCCTCTGAACCTCTCCACAGTCCGCGCGGGCGGCAGTTTGACTATATCGAACAGTCGGAACAGAAGAAACGCTCCCGCAAAAGACTTGATGTCCTTAGACACGAATATCAGAGATATGGCCATACCGGTGACTTCGTCTATGACGATGGGGCTTCCGTCCTTCCCAAAGAAGTCCTCCGCCCGGCTGGCTGACCACACGCTCAGGAAAAACAGACCGATGCTGATCGGCAGCAATATATAAAAAAATGTTGGAATAAGAAACCAAATTATTGCCAGGGTTACCAAACTGCCGAAAGTTCCTGGAGCCACAGGAAAATAACCGGCATAGAAAAAGGTCGAGATCAGCTTGGCTAATTGGTTCTGTTTCAATTTGAACCATCAGAGTTAACGGTTATTTTAGTACGCCCTTGATTAAAAAGCCGTTCTTGACCACATAATCGATCCCAGTTACGACAGTCAAAAGCATGGTGACAAACACCATGATATCGAAGAGGCTGAAAATAGAGTGGGCCGAGAAAATGGGCCATTCGTCGCCCGGGGAAACCAGTGTTGATTTAAGATTGACATAAACGAGTATGGCCACGATAACCGTCATCTGACATGCGGTTTTCCATTTAGCCAGGTAGGAGGGCATAATCACCACCCCTTTATATGCTGCCAGGCTCCTCAATCCGGTGACCAGGAATTCCCGCAGGATGATCACCAAAACCATCCAGGCCTGCACATAGCCCAAAGCCACGAAGGAGATGAAGGCGGTGGAGACTAAGATTTTGTCAGCCAAGGGGTCCATGAACTTCCCGAACCCGGTTATCACCCCCGTTTTTCTGGCCAGATATCCGTCGTATGCATCGGTCAGTGCCGCTGTTACGAAGATCAAGGTGGCCAGATAACGAAAGTACACGTTGTCGATCAAAAGAAATACCATGAAGAAGGGGGCCAGGATTATTCGGGCCAGGGTGAGCTTGTTGGGGAGATTCATTGGCTATCCAAACGGCCTTCAATCAGTTCTTTTGACGATTGCTTTTACTCCTACATCTTATTCATCCCTGCAGAATTCAATCTATAAAGGTTTTCCTTTTTAATCAATGCTTTTTTCGCTTGATCCCTTCAGACAGTGGGCACGATTTCCAAACAGCCATTAGAGACGGCCTCGGATGCTACTTGCTATAGAAGAATTCCGCCGAAAACACGCGGAGGGAGGTTCTTTTAAGGTTGGCAGAGCAATCCGCTTTTCCTTGTTACCTTATCCTCTTTCGCTAGCAGCCTTTCTGTAGACACCAATCCAGGGGCTTCCAAAGGCTTTTCTTTCTTGCTTGATGGCCCTCCGATAGTCACCCTTTCCGCCTTTCTCATATTTTTGGAAAGGTTTTAGGAGGGAGAAGGGCTTATGGGAGTGCGCATAGAGCCTGTTTGCCAGATAAGTCGATGCGGTATATCTTCGTTTTTCGCCAAATAGACCGAATCTTGCTTCCAGCTTTTTCCACTCCCTTGGAAAGAGCTTCTTAAAGGTCTGAATAAAATCAAGAATAGTGAAGCAACTTCCCGGTAATTTCTCGATAGTCTCCGTGATCTTCCTCTCCTCAAGTATGGTCGTTTTCATCCCTTCTTCATCTCTTTGAGTCTATTCAACGCTTCCTCGTATCTTTTGCTGCCTTCCGACCACTGCTCTAGCTTGTTGCAGGGGAACTCTTCACATTCGTAGCAGAACTGTGAACCTTTCTTGTCAACGCAGCATTCAAGTATCCAGCAGTGCGGTGACCAGTGTTTTGTTCGATCGCCCTTGCAGCCCATGCAGCGGATGTCCGCCGGCTTCACAGCCTCATTTCTTTCCTTTTTAAACCAATCCGCGATCTCTTGCGCTATCTTGGGGTCGTCGGTTGCCTGAAGAATGTCACATTTATGACACTCCAGCCCGCAGACCGCGATCATCTGAGCCTCTTTGTGCACGATTACCTCCTATTTTGTCTCCGACAAGCGCAAGTGCTTATCCCTAATGTAATCCTCCGAACGGACAGAACAAGAGCTTTTTGCGCGTCCGTTTGTGAACCGCGTGTATTTGGGAAGTACTGGAGAGAGGTTTTGAAGCGAAAGCTTGATCATGCCCGACCGGTTCCGCTGTGATTGGTTAGCGGTTGAGCATCCAGCCCATTGTAAGTGGTGCGACCAGGCCCGCAAGTAAGACCAAGCACCAAAGCTTTCCTCGCCATATCTGATAATCCGCGAGAAGCTTTTCCCACGGATTCCTGAAGACGTAATGGCCAAACACGAACTCGAAGATTACGGTCAGGCCCAGCCACACAAGCCCGGCTCCCAGCGCCGCACCCAGCCATCCCGCTCCTCCGGTCTGCCTCGCATACACCCAACCTAACAGAAATATGACTCCGACCATGAACAGACTTTTGTAAACGTGCACACCGTACTCACCCAGGCGCGGTGCGAGGTAGGCTTTACCAAAGTAACCGTTTAGCACTGCGATCACTGCTGCGTAAGCCAGAGGCCAAGCGCTAAGCTGAGTTTCACGGTTTGCCCTACATTTCAGTTGCACTCGCGTAGACCAACTCAGAATTGTCGACTGAAGCTCTGTTCAAATGAACTCGCCTTTGGCAACCATTACCGCCCTTCCGCCGACGAACACATCTATTTTGTCTTTTTTATCTTCCGCTTTCAAGAAGAGCACCGAAGGTCTCCCTATTTCGTGACCCTGCTCTACTCGAACATTTATTCGCTCTTTTCCAAAATAACGGTGCTTGGCCAAATATCCCGCCAGGCAGCCGTTGGCACTTCCCGTAGCCGGATCCTCCGGCACGCCGTAGTAGTCGGCAAAGACCCGAACATTCAGATGATTCGCCTCACAGTAAGTCTCCTGGCAGAAGATGAGTATGGCTTTGGCCTGCGCATCTTTGATCAGATTGAAGTACCTGTCCTTGTTGATGGTCGCCCGCTTGGTCGCATCCAGGGTTTTCAGCGGAACCATGATGAAAGGCGTTCCGGTGGAGACCTCTTGGATGGGATACCTCTCATTGATGTCACTTGTATGGAGACTGAGCACCGTTGAGAGCGTTCCCGTGTCGAAGGTCGCACCAAAAGTGGGATTGATCTGCTTCATCCACATGATTTCTATGTCTATCTCTTTGTATTTGAACTCCACCGGGATCTGCCCCACCTTCAGGTTCAGAACGACTCTTTCCACGGGTTGTCTCTCTATCTCCTTCTGTATGACGAAAGCGGTCCCCAGTGTCGGGTGACCGGCAAATGGCAGCTCCTGTGCCGGAGTGAAAATGCGCACGTCATATCCGCCGTCTCTTTTGTCCTCCGATAGAATGAAGGTTGTCTCGGAGTAGTTCATTTCCTTAGCAAATGTCTGCATGTCCTCGTCGGCGAGCCCCTTTGCATCTCGGAAGACCGCGAGCTGATTACCCGCGTATTTCTGCTCAGCAAATACGTCCACTATGTAGAAGCTGTTCTTTGCCATTTCGATTCCCTCCTTCGAGCATCGTTTACCGGAACTTCTTAGGCTAGACCGTCACTGCCGTAGACGAACATAACGTCATCACCACCTCCGGGCCTGCCGCCGGTGGACTCATAGAGATGCATGGCTGCGGTGTTGGATTTACTGGTGCAGACCCACATCTTCATAACCTTCTGCTCCCGACAAACCTCCTTAAGCTTGCCGATCATAGCTCTGGCAATGCCGCGCCGCTGGTGAGACTTCAAAACAGCTATCTCATAGAAAAGCATTATCGCTCGATCACGGTCAACCCGGTCGAGCTCGTAGGCAAGGGCGAAGCCCACCGGATGTCCATGCTCACTTGCCACGATTAAGACGTTTTTCTCCTGCTCCAGAAACTTGTGTATGTAGTCAACCGTAACATCCTCGTGATTTCGCTCTTGGGCAGGCTTTACGGTGTTGATGGCTCGCTGCCCAAGCTCCTCATCTCCTGGCAGCAGTCGTTTCACTTTTACCATAGTCTCACCATCTTCCTGGGCTCTCTTGGTTCAAGGTATCGTTCTCCAACAGAGAATCTCCTGAGCTACAACTGGTATCTCTTGGCAATTCTGATCCTTCCGTCCGTATGAAATTTCACCATGCATATCTGATGAATTCTCTGTTTGAAGCGGACCCTCGACCCCTTCAACTGAATCCAGGCTTTTTCGAAGTCATCTTCGGTCAGGTCTTCCATGGCCAGGGTAACGTGCGGTATCCAGTGCTCGGGAGCGTAAAGTTCGAACAGGTTCTGACAGTGAGTCTCCAAAAACCGCTTAACCAGTTTGTGTATCTTCTGCAACTCTCGTGTTCTCTTCACCGGCAGATAGATGACCTCCTTACGGAAGTGCCGGACGCCATTCACCTCAAGCTCAAATGGTCTGATCTGCGAAGCTGCGGTGCTGAAGTCCGCCTTCAGCCGCGCGATATCGCGCGTCTTGGCCGCCTGAAAGGAGACGTGCGGGTGGCTATACGCTTGGATGGCTTTGCATCCGTACTTCCTCTCAAACAGGGCCCAGAGCCTCCTGACGTCCCTGTACGGCTGACCATGCAGATTCGCTACTATTCCTACAGTATCCATAGAGATGATGAAGGATCACCTACCTGTGAAAAGCCGCAACGGGCGGCTATACGAGCTTCCATCCGATTGATCATTCAGGTTTTGTGGCCTTAAGTGAAAACATAAGGGGAATGGTTTCCTTGCCGCCTCTCAATCTCCACCAACCGTCGGGGCTCTTTTCCATGAACGGAAAATGATCCTCGCACCAATAGGGGAACTCGTGCAGGAACTCAATCTTCAAACCGGCAGAGATCAGTGAATTAAGGATTTCCCCCAGAGGGTGAGCCCATTCGTAGCAGGCACTGGCGACTTTCGCATCCTTGTCTGCATAAGTACCATCCGGCTCCCATCTGGTTGGCTTGGGTGAATGAAAATACGAATAACGCACCTTCAGGTCCTTGGTGTTCCTTTCATTCTCAAACACAGTATTGAACGGATGACCTTCAACTATATAAAACGTTCCCCCGGGCTTGAGAAACTGAGCCACGATCTTCGCCCACTCGCCCAGATCCGGAAGCCAGCACAAGATGCCGTACGAGGTGAACACTATGTCGAACTCACCTCTCAATACTTTAGGCAGATCGTAAATGTTGCAGCAAAGAAAGTCTGCATCTATGCTCAACTCCCTGCTCAAAGACTTGGCCAACCCGATGGCCTTATCTGAGAAGTCCACTCCCGTTACCTTTGCACCGAGCTTGGCCCACGACATGGTGTCGAGGCCAAAATGGCACTGCAAGTGCAGAAGCGTTTTTCCTGATACCTCCCCCAGCTCTTCTCGCTCGAGCGGCATAAGGGTGCACTTGCCGGCTCTGAAACCTTGCACATCATAGAATTTCGATGTTGCGTGTACTGGGGTCACTTCATTCCAGTGTTTCAAGTTAGCTTTGAAATACTTGTCCATTTGAATTTCCTCCCCAGAGAAGTAATTTCCGATCCCGTGCTGCTCTACCCCCTTGTGGCGGGCTCAAGATTAGCCAACAAGCCCGGAACCTATGATATTTGTCTGCGAGCACGAAATCAATGCATTTCAGGAAGCAAGCACGGCCGTCAAGAAGAGATGCCGGGTCCTTATGATGACGGGATTACACGTGCGATATGAAAGAGGCAGTGTGCGATTCAAAAGCGTTAGAGCATTCTATTAAATATCTCCCGCCAACTTGCGCGCCTTTATATTTGTACCAGTGCAATGAATCGTGAGACCGGCAACCAAGCCTGCGTCGCCCGTTTGGAAGCTTACCCGAACGTCCTGAGCCATGCCTAGATGATAGCCTGCAAATTCGCTTTTGGATACGGGCAGGAACGGAATTGCGATCGTTTTTGCCGACCGCACGGGAGCTACGCCAATGTTTTTGTCGTCAAGCCAGATGGAGCTGAAAAAGATGCTGCCTTTTTGTCCTTTGAGTTCCACGATGGTCTCCACTGCCCCTTCTTCATACGAGGAAGGCAGTGTGCCCAGCGCCTTCGCTTTCTGAATCACGCCGGTTCTATCTTGATAGGCCATCGTTCTCGTGTTGATGAACTCACGCACGCGGTCGAGGCGCCCTTCTTTGTTTGCGAGCACCTCTCCGAATG
This sequence comes from uncultured Ignavibacteria bacterium, assembly GCA_964348415.1. Lineage (GTDB taxonomy): Bacteria > Zixibacteria > MSB-5A5 > MSB-5A5 > SM1-73 > SM23-73-3. The sequence continues at coordinate 21,430 of CAYGCR010000014.1, forward strand.
GCCCGTAATCTCCTTGGATCGCCGCTTGAAAGATTTCCTGAGAAAGCCTATTGAGGTTCTGGCAGAAATTCGGGTCGGCATGTTCCGGGAAAACGAGCGGGTTGAGTGCATCCTGACCCTCCGCTGTGATCGTCAGTCTGCCGCCTTCCACAGACACCTTCAAGAAGCCTCCTGACGGCAGTTTGTATTCACCCACGAATCTTGCCAGATTGGCCGGATCGGCTTTGCGGACGGACGGCGGAGCTTTGAGTTCTCCTCCGAAAACCAAGGCTTCAATTTTGTGTCGAACCACCTCCGAGAGCGGTTCGGTGCCATATGACTCATTGCATAAGAGGACGATAACCACGTCGGCGTCTACGTACCTGATGAACTCGGCGCTGTTGCCCAACACGCTGCCGCCGTTGTGCTGAATCAGGATCCCGTGAGGCGTATCCAAAACATCCCAGCCATATGCGTAATCGTTCAGATAAGTGGTATAAAGCTTCTCCTTGGCGTCGGTCGAGAGGATTTTATCTCCCGTAAGGGCCAGATGCCACTTATACATGTCCTCGGTAGTTGATAGAATTCCCCCATTTCCTATGAGGTTCCAGTAGGGATAAGGCTTCTCCAGCGGCGTCCCGTTGTCTGTCCCTCCCACGTACCAGTGAGCAACCACCCTTTCGTTCCATTGCGGCAGGCGATAACCGGTGAAATGCATACCGGCTGGATTGAACAGATTCTGGTTGAGAAACTCCTCATAAGGTTGCCCGGAAAGTTTCTCTATGACTGCGGCGAGTAAAGTGTAACCCACGTTGGTATATTCAAACCTCTCGCCAGGGTGAGACTCCAGAGGTTGCTCTAAAATCTTCTTGACTGTCTCGTCTCGTTCCGCTACATCATAGTCTTTGCCCACGTCCTGGATCAACCCGGAAGTGTGGGTCAGCAGATCGTGCAGGCTGATGCTTGCCTTGTCAGTAGGAACCCCTTCGAGATATGTGCTTAACAGATCATGCGTGTTCAGTTTCCCCTCCATCTCCAACTTCATGATGCCCGCAGCAGTGAACTGCTTGGTGATCGAGCCAACGCTGAAGACGGTTTGGGAGGTGTTCTTGACACCCTCTGACCTTACGGCCATTCCGTAGCCCTTGTTCAGAATAATCTTCCCGTCTTTGGCGACCAAACATGCCCCGGAAAAGCCAAAAGGGGTAATCTTTGTCAAGTATTCGTCAAGCCTAGTACCCAATTCGCCCTTTACGACTTCCTTGTCTCGTCCGAGAATGCCACATGCCGCGAGAAGGCAGGCACAAAGAAGCAAAACAGTAAGGAAATTTCTCGTTTGGGTCATTTATACATCCTTTTTTGAGTTTCATGTTCTCTGAATTTAGCGAATATCATCTCAGCCGGTTGTACAAGAAATATTCGGGATTGTTCCGCGGGGAGAGATATGAGTCTGTGTTTGTGAAGCTGTGCCTGGCTGCATGCTCTCTGGACTGAGGTAAATCGCTATCACCTTTAGTTTGGCTCGATCTCGGCGAGGACCGAGAGGCCAATAGGAATATTCTCTTTTGCCCGTTCCAGTGTCAATATAACCTCCTGATACTTGATGTCAAATCTTTCGAACGGATCGTTGCTTCTGAATACCTTGCCCCCCAGATAGGGCGTTTTCGAGATCACCGTTCCGGTCCCGATGATTTCATTCGTTTCTGAATCCTTGACTACGTACTCGTCCCCGATGGCGACCCTTTCCGTCCAGAAAGACTCTACATACAGGCGAACCCAGAAGCTGGGTTTACCGACTATGATAAAGGAATTATCACCTTCCGGCAACGACTCACCCAGCCGGACGTCAAATTTGTAGACTACACCGTCTATAGGCGATTTCAAATCGAGCTGGTCGAGCTGGGCGGAAGCCAGCTCTGCATCTTTTATGGCTGCCAGAAGATTCAGTGAGTCAAATTCTGCCTTGAGCTTGGAACGGGTGTATTCATATTCGCTGATGGAGTTGCTGTCATAAAGGGCCTGATTCCTGTGAAATTCGTCCTTACTGATGTCCCAGGACTTCTCCGCTAAGTCGACCTTAGCCAGATCTGATAAAGCTTGAGCCTTCTCCACACTGTTCTCCAGGGTGCACAGCTTGTGCCCGGCTTTGACGGTATCACCTTCCTTAACGTAGATCTTGATGATCTGTCTGGTCTTGGGCGCGGTCACATATACGTTGCCGCCTTCGGGCTCGATCTGTCCGTACACTCTAGCAGGAGCTTGCGAAAGTATCGGTGGTTGGGCGGGCGTCTTTTGGGGAGAGGATCTTCTGATGTTTGTCACTATGTAGATCAAACCGAGCACGACAATCACGGTGATGGCCGCCGTCCTAACGTTTTTTTTCATGTTCATCCTCTCCCGAGCTTCTGGGATCGTAAATGATTTCGCCGTTTTCAAGCTTTATCATCCGGTCGGCATATGGAAAAACCCGAGGATCGTGGGTTACCATCACCACCCCGCGATCTTCATCCTGAGAGAGCCTCTTGAGCGTGTCGAGGACGATGGTACTGCTTTCCACGTCTAGGGCAGAGGTGGGCTCGTCGCAGAGTAACAGGATCGGATCGTTTATCATGGCTCGCGCTATGGCCACCCTTTGTCTCTGGCCAGCGGAAAGTTGTCGGGGCATGGCTTCGGCGTAGGAGATCAGACCGAATTCCTCCAGCAGCTTCTCGGCTTTCTCCCTGGCGGCAAGCGAAACAGAGCCACCCTGGATGGCAGTAGGGACGAGTATGTTCTGCATCACATTCAGAGCCGGAATCAGATCGGCATTTTGAAAGACGAAGCCGAATTTTCTCATTCTGAAACTTGCCAGTTCGTCTTCTGAGAGATCCGTCACATCCTGCTGGTTGATGACGATGTCCCCGGCAGTGGGGCTCAATATTAATCCTATTATAGTTAGCAAAGTGGTCTTTCCGCTGCCCGAAGGCCCGGCGATGATGGTGAATTCCCGCGTGTAAATGTCCAGATCGGTGCTTTTCAGAACCAACCGCATCTGCTTTCCGTCGAAAAACTCTCTGGTGATCTTATCTAGTTTTACCGCTACCTTTGGCATATCTCTCCTCTTTCGATCCACTCTGCCAATGGATCATCTGAATGCAGACGCAGGTTCGATCTTAATGGCTCTCCTCATGGCGAGCAAAGAACCCAGCATACAGAGAATTACCGTGAAGAATGCGTGCACTGGCGGAACCCACGAAATCATGTAACTGGGCAAGCGCGAGTCCCTTGTGCCACCGAGGAAGAACGCCAGTAGAAGGAGCCCCAAGAAAATGCCCACCAATGCGATGAAAACAGCTTGGTAGAAAACGACGACAATTATGTCCTTTTTCCTCGCCCCAAGTGCTCGCAGAACGGCAAAGTCCTTCTCCCGATTGAGCACGTTGGTGTACATGGTCAGCATGATAATCACGATTCCGACCAGTATGCCTATGGTGGTGGAAAAACCGAAGCTGCTGCCTATCCCGGTGTTGGTCAGGTAATAGATGCGGGTCTGGGCAGAGAGGTTTTGCGTCGTCTGCACCTCCGCCTGGGGGAGCACACGCTTTAGCTTGACGAAGTTTTCCGGTGTATTCATGCCCCGCTTGAACTTGACCAGGATGTTGCTGCATCGATCCGGCGCGTACCCGGAGATCTCCCGAGCCTTGTTCAGATTTGTAAATACCAGCGTCCCCCCGAAGCCCCTGATGTTTTCAGTTATGCCGGCGATGCGGACTCTGCTATTGCCTACCTCCAGAATGTCTTCAGTCCGGGGATTGCCGAAGACATCCAGGTTGAGCTGATCCACCGTTAAACCTTCATAATCCAAGAGCACGTGGATGCTTCCTTCGGAGAATCGCCAGGGTCCTCCCGCCAGTCGCGGTCGCGCTAGGCCCAAAACCTGTACCGGCTCGAATTTTCCGTCCTTTCTTTTGAAAAGTCCGGCGGTGGAGACTATCGGCTCCGCCCACTGGACTTCGGGCAGACCCATTACCCGGTCCACGTATCGGATGGGCAGGGAACCGGTGGCGTTTATGTTGTCTGTGTTCTTGCTGGATACCCATACGTCCGCCCCGCTGTGGTCCACCAGAGCGGACATGAAGCTTAAAAGTCCGAAGAATATGGTAAGCTGCTGTCCTACCAGAAAGATTATAGCCACCACGCCAAGCACCGCTCCGGCGGTGGTGGAGCGGTCGTGCAGTAGAATCTTTACAGCTACCAGTCTACGCATCTTTCCCCAGGAGTTTGAGGGCAGTGGGATGAGCCGCCCGATAATCTTCGATTATCGCGTCTGAGAGGTTGCCAATTGCCTGTTCTGCAGTGACGGCGGCACGCCCGCCCAGGATTATCTTTACGTGCGGCGCCACCTCTCGAATCTTCTGTGAGAGTTGGACCGTCCCAGGCAGGTTAGAGACCAGCGTGACCGTTAGGAAAACCACGTCCGGCTTATGCTTGTCTATCACGGCAATGTTGTCTTCCTCGGGCGCACTGTGTCCCACGAAGTACACCGTCCAGCCCTCGCTTTCCAGGTGACTTGCCACCATTTCTGCTCCCAACTCGTGTTCTTCGCCGGGAACGCAGCTGACCAGAGCTTTGTAAGGCAGCGGCTGCTTTCGGGGAATGCTGTCGCAAAGCCTGAAGATAATGTATCTGGATATCTCGGTGGCCGCATGTTCGTCCGCCGCGCTTATCTGGTTCTTTTGCCACAGCAATCCAATGTGTCTAAGAGCAGGCATAAGGAGGTTACGGCACAGTTGATCAGGCCGATCACCGCTTTGAACCAGCGAGATCACGTAATCCGTGGCATCTCTTCTTCTTTTCTCCAAAAGCAGGTTAAGGAATTTGTTCCGGGTTTCGTCTTCGGGTTCAGCAGAAATTTCAGGACGTTCTAGGAATGCGGAGAGGTTGCGCTCCAAGAACCCCAAAGCTTGCACCAATTCGCGGGAAAACGATGGCTCAATGGTTCCGTGTATTGACATTATCCAGGTATCGAGCATCTTTTCGAAATACTCTCGCTCAAAGCCCCGATGGTGCAAGGCAGAGACGAGCCAGGCGAATTCGTCGACCAGAGCCGGGTACAGACGGAACTGGTACACGGCCAGAAGCACGTCCCCGAAACTCTTGTGAGCGGTCTTCAAGAACTCCATCTGTTTTTCCAGAGGTGTGCCGCAGCAGAACCTGTTTTCGACCGCGAACTTTTCGTTGACCAGAAAAACAAGCCGAGGTAGTGAGTGGCAGAATGCGGCAACTGCTCCGTCTGAGATTGGAGGCAGCTTTTTGGATTCCACCTTTATGTTTTCTAATTCGCCCATATTCGAAATTCCGGGATTTCGAATGTTCTACGAAATTTCCGCACAATTCTAAAGCCTCGCCGGCAGTCACGTCTCATTGAGTGTTCAGCTATCGCATTATGGCTTTATGCGCCCCTGCCGCACAGGCTGCTGACTTTCTAAAACCTATCCGCTTTTATCATGTTAGTCGTCCCGGGGGCATCGACCGGTATCCCTGCCACGATGACCACCCGATCTCCGGAACGGGCAAGTCCGGATTTGAGTGCTGCTTTCTTGGACTCAGCGATCATGCTGTCAGTGTTTTCAGCGATGCTTATCTGAAGGGGATAGGTGCCCCAGAGAAGCACAGTCTTCTGCAGAGTATCTTCATAGGGGCTGGCCACTGCTATGGTGGCGTCCGGTCGGTATTTCGCCACCAATCTTGCTGTTTGACCGGACCTGGTGCAACAGATTATCACCCCAGCGCCGATCTGGAGGGCAGTGTGGCATGCAGCGTGAGCAATGGCATCTTCAATATCGTCGCCTAGTTTTATAGGTTTGGCCTTGAATTTTTCTACGTAGTCGATTTTCTCTTCGCTTGCAGCGGCCACCTGAGCCATGATCTTGGTCGCTGCTACTGGATATTTGCCCGCAGCCGTTTCGCCGGAGAGCATCACCGCGTCGGTTCCATCGAAGATGGCGTTGGCTACGTCGGCTACCTCGGCTCTAGTCGGCCGAGGATTCAGCATCATTGATTCCAACATCTGGGTAGCAGTAATTACCGGCTTACCGGCAAGATTCGCCTTCTTTATGATGTCCTTCTGTACCATGGGCACTTGTTGGATTGGTATCTCAAGTCCCAGATCACCTCTGGCTATCATCACTCCGTCCGCTACTTCCAGGATTCTGTCAAGATCGTCCAGAGCCTCCTGCCTTTCCAGTTTCGCCATAATTGCCGCGTTTGCGCCTTTCTGCTGAACTGCCGATCTCAGGTTTCGAATCTCGTCTGCACTTCTTACAAAGGACTGAGCCACCCAGTCAACTCCTTGGCCGATTCCGAAGACTAAATCCTGAATGTCCTTTTGAGTTGGAACGGGCTTCTTAAGTGAAACGCCGGGGGCGTTTATGCCCTGGTTTGACCTGAGCTCTCCTCCCACCACCACCTCGCAGTTAATCTCAGTTTGGGTTGTGGAGATAACGAGCAATTCAAGTTCCCCGTCGGCCAGCAGCACACGGTCGCCAGGTCTAAGAGCTTCAACCAGTTCCGGATAATTGATCGAGACTGTGGTCTGATCACCTGTCACGTTTCGATTGGTAAGCGCAAATCTCGAATTGGGCTTCAGTTCGATTCGCTTCTTTTCCAGTTTGCCGATCCTCATTTTGGGTCCTGACAGATCCTGGAGAATAGGTACTCTTGTTCCCAGCTGCTTTGATAGGGCCTTCAACTCTGCAATGACCCTGGCGTGTTCTTCATGGGTGCCGTGTGAGAAGTTCAAACGGGCGACATTCATTCCCGCCTCGGTAAGCTGGCGCAGAGTAACGGCAGAACTGCTGGCCGGACCTATGGTGCACACGATTTTCGTGCGTCTGGTTTTCATTATTCGCACCTTTTTGAGTTGAACTTGATCACTCCTGCCTGAACAAGGTCTTCAAGGCTTGGAGATGGCCATATGCAACCAGTCTATCCCTCTCCTGTATGGTTTGCTCCGGTTTCGGGATAGGAATCCAGTGTTTTCCTCTTTCGACGCCCAGTACTAACACCCCTTTCTCACTGAGCCCGCAGTGCGACAGAGAGCTTCCAATCAAAGGTGAACCTTCTGCTATGCTTGCTCGCACCAAGCCAAAACCTTCAACAAGATGAAGAAGATCCTCGGTCGCCTCCTCCTCCAGAGGCCGGGATTTTGACAGCCTCTCTTCCACATAGGTCTCCCATCTCTTTATGAACCCCTTTATGGGTAGCGATCCTGTAGATGACAAATATGCCGGCGATCAGAATCACCACGTTGATGGGAATCTGATACCCTCGGCTGCTTGCCAGGGAGGAGGTGGCGGTCACAATAACCGTGACAATACCGGCGTTGCCCAATATCATAAGCCAGGTGATGATCTTCCGGCGTGACGGATGAGTGATGACGGATTCTGCCTCTTTTGTGGTAAAACCGGTGCCGGTGAATGCTGACAATGCCTGGAATTTTGCCCTCTTCTCGTCCATTCCGGTCATCATCAGGGCGATGGCCGCACCTCGGACGATAAGAAACGACACGAAGATCACAAGCAGCGTAGGGAAGAGGAAATATATTCCGCCCATGTTTCTAACCTCCCAGGAGATTTTTTCTTTTTAAGCTAATCCCATAAAGGGTTCGTTAACGCTAAAACGCCTGTCCCATGCTAAAATACAATCTCTGGCGCAATTCTCCCTTCTTGGGTTGCAGATTGATGCCGTAATCGAGACGTACGATTCCGATGGGAGTGTTTGCCCTGAGTCCCAATCCGGCGGAAGTTCGTATGTCGCCGATTCGAAAATCTTCGGGCTGGGTCCACACGTTGCCAAGGTCCGCGAAGATCGCCAAGCCGATCATCCTGTAGACTGCTTGGCGAATCTCCAGCAGGTTCCAAACCACTTTCAGTCTTCCTCCGATGGGATCTCCCTCGGCATCCAGCGGACCCGCCAGTTGATAGCCGAATCCTCTGAGTGAATTGGGGCCACCGGCGTAGAAACGTTCATTCAGGGGAATATCCTTGGAGGTGCCGAAGAAATCCATCCAGCCGATGTCCAGAGCGGTTGCGATGATGGTGGAGCGTCTGAGACGGTAGAAATACTTGAGTCGTGCTGTGGAGCGGACGAAGGTGTCGGTGCCGCTCAAGAAGGATCCGGCCAGCTCGTTTCTCCATTCCGCATAGGTGCCGCCGGTGGAGTTAAACAAGTTGTCCCGGGTGTCGTAGATGAGCGACAGAGTCAGAGTTCGAAGATTGGTTTCAATGTCCTCCGGGATTGTGCTCACCTGGACGTCACTCAGGTCTGCATCTTCGTATCGGTATGCTAAAGATGCACTGGAGCGCTTTCCAAAACCTCGGCCCACAACCAGGCGGCCGCCTCTGCGAGTAAGGTTAAAGGCTGGCTCCTCCAGATATTCCAACAAAAAATTGAGGTCTGTCTTCCAGCGCAGACCCAAAGTCCACGGCTCCGTAAAGGAGGCCTCCAGACCGCGGCCAATGAAACTGGCTCTTAAGGTTAGCCCGGCCTTGAGAGCGGTTCCCGCGAGGTTGCTGTTGAAGACTTCTATTCTGCCCCGTACCTTCTCCACCGAGCCATATCCCGCCGCAACGTTGAATTCCGTGAAGTCGCTTTCCTGCAACTCGATCAGTATATCTTTCTTGGCGGAGTCGCCGGAGGCCGGAGGCTGAGGGCGGATGAACACGCTCTGGAACAGTCCGGTCAGATAGAGCCGCCGCTGTGACTCCAGCAGGCGAGAATATCTGATCACCTGCCCCGGGCGGAAAAGCAGTTCGCGTTTCACCACCCTCGGTCTGGTCTTATTCAGACCCTCCATTCGGACCTCAGCGATCGCGAATCGGTCCTTCTCGTCAATGTTAAAATCGATAAGGGCTCTATGAGTTTCGGCGTTTATGCGGACATCCGGCTTGACCTCGGCTTCCAGATAACCGTTGTTGGCATACTGGGTCAGCAGGGTCAAGGTGGCCTCTTGAATTCTCGTACGCCTGAACGGGTCATTAGCCTTAATGCCTGATTTCTGTAGCAGCATGCTGTCGCTAAATACGGTGTTGCCAAACACGCCCATATCCTGCACCCTCGTCAGCTCGCCCTCAGAAACCCGGATGTCGATGCGAACCGAACGTTCAGTCGAGTCTATGCTTACCAGGGTGTCTGTAACCTGAGCCTCCAGATAGCCGTTCTGCTGGTAAAATAAAATGAGATTCTCTAAATCGTCGTCAAGAACCTCAGGATAGTAATAGGAGCGAGACAGGAATCCGGAGGGACGCGTCAGCATTACTCTCCTCAGTCTCTGGTCGCTGAAGGCTTGGTTACCGTCGAAGTTGACAGAACCGACCTTGAGCTTCTTGACGGCTTCCTCAGCCAGCACATGAGAACCCGGAAGCAGCAACAAAAGGGATAGAGAGAGGGCAAGCTTGTATCTCATCGTTTTGACCTCAATCTATACTTCAGATTCATACCCGCTCTGCCTTGCTGATCGGTTTGTCCCTCCAGTGAGAAATGCTTGGATAACCGGTAATCCAGGCGGAAACTGTTTTCATTGGAGTGGCCCACGGTGGTTATATAGGTTATCTCCATGCGTGGAGAGACCTTCTTGGAGGCAAGCAGCTGCGGACCCCAGGATCGGTCGAAGTGAAACAGGTCTCCCTCGATGGTGAACTGCTCCAATCCCAGCAGGCCGCCCACCTTCCTGGAAGTGTAGCCTGCAACCTTCTGGCTGGAAATGGACCGTGCTCGCTCCTGTAGAACGGCCGAGAGGGAAGCATCCTTTCCCTCGGCATCCTTGCCCCCAAGCTGCTCCCGGGTGGCGCCGATGGTCAGCAGAGACAGGATATTGGATTTGTCTTCGGGAGGATCAGAGACAAGTTCCACCACCACCTCATCCAGCGGACCGGTTATGGCCAGGGTGATGAGGTAAGGGGTGGCTTCGGTGGCCTGATAGCTGGTGACGGTGGTCTGTGCTCTGAAATCTATGATTGGGTTCAAACGATCGGGATCTGTGAAATCCACGATTCCTTGTTTGATCTTAAACTTCCGATCTAGGTACAGGATGTAACCTTCCTCGACCACCACCCGCCCGGTTAAATTAGGTTGAGCCGGGGAGCCGATAACTCCTAACTCGGTGTGCATGCGCAGATGAGCCAGGTTGTTGTCCACCCATATGTTTTCGCTCTCTCGCAGCCGGATGTTCATTCGGGTCTGCTGAAGCAAAGAGGGCAATTCTTGTGTCGGCGTCTCCACAGCTCTTGCGAAAGGCAGGATGGATTGGGGTTTGAAATCCACGAGCATCCGAGACTCCCCCAGGATGACGTCCCCGTCCAGGAGATGGTAACTGTTGTGGCTCTTGTAACCCAACCGAGCCGACTCCACTGTAAGAACCAGCTCGTCGGGTCTGGTGATCTTTACATCGTCGACAGAAACACTGAGATCTACCTTCGACAGTTCTCCCTTATCGTGCGTCAGAATGCCGGAAACAAAAATGATGCCTTGTTGTTTCCGCAGCACCAGTGAGTCCACTTTGACCTGGTCTTTGTTGAAGTCGATCTTGACCAGGCCTTGATTCAGCGGTGAATCGAACCCCACCGGCTGGAAAGCAAGGGCCCGGATTTCCACATGACCGTCAATTTGCGGATCTGCGGTTTGCCCTTTCGCGGAAAGCTCTGCGTCTAGAATTCCAGAAAGATCCTTTATGTCAGGCAAGAATGGCTGCAGAGTGGAAAGGTCCATCTTGTTGATGAGGGCACTAAGCTCAAGGGAATCGGGGGAGACCATCCCTTCACCAGTCATAGCGCCGAAGTCGGAAAGGGACAGGTTGAACTGCAAGGCAAATTCCTTCAGCGGGCGAGCCTTCACCTTACCCTGAAGTCGAAACGGGGTCTCCCTGATCGCACCACTCAAGCTGTCTAGGCTCAAGACGGAATCTTGTACCGAACAACTCATATTGATGCGCTCAATGGGCGGCACATTCTCTCCTGTTCTGACTGTTCCGTCCCTCAGAGACAATGTTCCGACTGGGCGGGGATGGGATAATGTCCCGTTCCAGCTCAGGTTGTATGAAGCGCGTCCGGAGATTTGCATGTCCTCGGCCAGAAATGGTTGAAGAAGACCAAGATCCAAATCCTGCCCCTGGGCCCGGCATCGCAAAAGGCTCCGGTCTGATACAAAAAAGGTGCCATCGTCTCTCTTCTGCAACTGTACCGATCCCGTAGCCCAAGCATAATGGCTGGCGTAATACAGTTGGAGTGGTTCGAAGCTGAAGCGCTCGTCAGCGAAAGTGAGACGACCATTGACCGAATCCATCTCCACCGATTGGAAGCGGGGCTTATGGTAGTGAAAGTCAAGTTCGGCATGAAGATCATTGAGATTTCCTGAGAAATCGAGATTGAACCGAATTGATCCCCCGATATCTGGAGGATGGGGAAACAAGGATCGGACATGTTCCATTTCCAGTTGGCCTCCTCCCATGTTCAGCGACATTAGATTTCGATCTGATAAGTCAAATGCAGCGGTCAACCTTCCGGCAAGGCGAACTTCGCGCAGACTGTCGGCCAGCAGGCCGGGAAACTGAGCTAAGTCCCTTCCGACGTCTTGGGTGGTCGTGGGCGCCTTAAAGAGCTGGATTTCACAAGTCCCTTTGGCAGAGGCCATATCAAACTGGCCTGTGCCCACGATCAGGAGTGAATCTCTTCTGAAGCGGAGAGACGACATTTCTATCCGCTGATTCTCCAGCGCGGCCTGTATTAAGCCCTCGTCGAGATTGATGCCCCCGTAACCCAGCTCCACTAGGTTAATGACGATTTGACCCTGTAAACCATCCACCGGGCCGCTAACATGACCGGAATATCTGATCTTCCCGGCCAGGCCTGAAAGGTGGAACGGCGGGCTGAGAGTATCGATGGGGTCCAGACTGCCTGCGAAATCAAAACTGGAAATGTGGAGCTTCTTATCACGGTAAAGTGCAGTCAGGATCAGACTGTCCACCGGGAAATTCTGGTATGCGATCCCCTCTCCTTTGACCTCTGCGCTGATCTCCGGCGAATCCAGTGTTCCTCCCAGCGTACCTTTGATCTCCGTGCCGCCGGACAACTCCCGGACGTCTAACAAACCTGCCAGGGGCTCAAGTTGCACTATTTTCGCTGAGAACACCCCTTCAAGCTTCTTTTCCTTCAACTTCGCTGTGGAGGAAATCTCGGAATCTCCCTGCCGCAGGCGGAGGCTGGCCAGACCATTTTTGAAGGTCAAGCTGGTAGAGAAGTCCGGTAGCCGCTTCGAGTCGTAACTCACCTGGGTCAGCTTCAAATCCGAGGAGACGTCCCAGTCCCTGGGATCTTGGGTTTGTCCGGAAGCCTTCAGTACTCCTCCAATTGTGCCCTGATAAGGAGAAGCCTCACCGTAGATCGAACGCCAAACCTGCGCGAAATTGATGCCTTCCAGCGAAACCGAAGCCTCGTAGGCGAAAAGGGCATCTGTGGCAAGAGTCGCTTTTCCCGAAATCTCGCCCCCAAAGATATGCAGGGTCATCTGGTCTAAGCTGATCATATCGGGCTCCCACTCCGCTTGAATGAATCCCGTTCGAACAGGAATCTCGGCAATATCCAGCGCCGAGAGGTCCAGCCGGACACTCAGCTTGGGACGATCCAGTGATCCACTTAACTTTATTGCAAGATTCATGTCACCTTGAATTGGGGCAAGAGTCTGCATGAAGTGCTCACGGGCAATCTGCGCCACCTTGCCCGGGTTTCCTTTTAAGGAGAAATAGCCGGCCAGAGAGGGCGATTCGCCATTCTGCAACATTCGGGCATTTCCTGAAAATTCAAGTCCCGGCAGATGCACCGAAATTGAGTCCAGCAGTAATTCCTGAGCGTCCCAACTTCCAGTTGCCTTTACCTCGCCTCCGGTCAGAGAGATGGTGTCGTAGGTGGCTTGTATGGAATCAATTTGAGCACCATACAGATATCTCTTACCATCTTGCCGCAGGGCGGTAACGCTAAGATTCTGCAGCGTGGCGGCCATCGGAACGGACTGATCAACGTACCGGATTGTAGCTCTGTTCAAGGCTGCTTTGCCCAGTTGAATTCGCAGGGATGGCCGGGCAGTGTCGCCCTCCTCAGGTGCGCTGGGAGCCAGCATGGGGATATTAAACGAGCCTGCACTGTCTCTGGCGAGGGACAAAAAGAGATCATCTAAACTTAAAGAATCGATGGTCAGGCGGTTTCTAAGCAGATCCAGTAGACGAAACCGAATTCTTGCGTATCCCAGGTCCAGAAGAGGTATGGTGTCGCCGGCTTGCTCCTGATAAACGCGGAGTCCCCGCAGCTGCAGACGAGAAAACAGATTTGTCTCCAGACTTTCGATGCGGACCTCCTGTCCGAACAGGCCCTGCAATTTCCTCTCGGCGATTCCTTTGATCAGCCTCTCGCCGGGGGGCAGACTGAGCAGGAAAACCAACGCTACGAGCAGCGCCACGACGACCACCGCTGCCTTTCCCAACCTGACCAATAACCCCTTTGTTTTCGATTTGTGTTCTTTCATTCCCGTACCTTAATAGGCGGTCCTGCCCGCTCAGCCGTGGCAGGATAGAGGACCACTTGGAGGCTGCAGGCTTTCTCTGTTTAAAGTGGAACCCCGCAATCCCGGCAATTATTGTACGATAGGGGGGGTTCAAAAAGAAGCTTGAACTCTTCTGCCTCAAGTGTTCCTAGCTCTGGTAGCGCCGATTCCGGCAACGGCATATCCCAGAGCAAAGCCCACCAGCAAGGTTAAAGCTAAAATGATTATTCGCGACATGCTGATTTTCCAGAAGAACAGTCTCAGCGTGACTACCTGCGTATTCTGCACGATGATTATCACCAGCAGAACCGCTATGATTAGCACAATTATGGTCTTAGCTCTCATTGGGAAACCTCCCCCGATAAGTTTAGCTCGGTACCAGCCGCCCAGGAACCGAAGCTTTGCCGTACTATCCGGCTGGTTAAAGCCAGACACTCAAAACCCCTGCTCAATTCTCACGGAATCACGTACCTTCGCCACTGTCTGGCGATCTCACTTCTTGCGGGTGATAATGACTGTATTGATGCTGTTCCCTTCCATGCTTTTGACCTTGATTTCAAATCTTGGCAGCCTGACGGTTTCTCCTTCTTTGGGTATTCTGCCTAGTTTGTCCAGTATATAGCTGGAGATGGTGTAAGGTGCCTTCTCCTCCGGCAGATTGAGACCGCACTTCTCGTTGATCTCATCGATGTCAGTTCTCCCCTGCACAAGATACGAGCGTGAGGATAGCCTCTTTATGGTGGGTCCGATCTTTTCCGTTTCGTCGATTATCTCACCCACTATCTCCTCCAGCACGTCTTCGAGAGTGACCAGCCCCACATTGGTTCCAAACTCATCTACAACAATGGCTATATGCTGTTTCCTTCGCTGGAAGAACTTCAGCAGGGAATCCAGTTTTTTCGATTCCGGCACGAAGTGGATGGGCCTCATGATGCTGCTAACCGGCGCGCCCGTGCTGTCCAGCATAGCCTCCTGGGCATCGATTACGTGCACGAATCCTTTGATATGATCAAGGTTGTCTTTGAACACGGGCAACCTGGCATAGCCTTTTGCATGGAAGATCTCTGCGATGTTCCTGATCTTATCATCGGCCGACACAGCTACCATCTTGTTGCGGGGAGTCATCACATCTTTTGCCTCCAGATCATCCAGTCTGAAAATTCGATGTATCATTTTCTTCTCGGCATCTTTGATTTGGCCAGCTTCCTCAGCCACGGTGACAAAGGTTTCGATTTCGTCCTCAGTCACCAGAGGCTTTGGCTTCTGACCGGTGATGTTGGTTAACACGCTGGTTAGGCCCTCAAACAGAAAGATGATCGGCGTCAAAACGGTCTGCAGAAGCTGCAGCGGCTTGGCCACGATCAAGGAAATCTGTTCGCCATGTTTGGTTGCCAGAGTCTTGGGCGTGATTTCTCCGAAGACCAGTATGATCAAGGTCATTATGCCCGTGGTTATGCTTACGACGTAACTTTTTGAGATCTGGTAGACTATAGAGGTGGCCAGGGCGGAGGCCCCGATGTTGACCAGATTGTTGCCCACCAGTATGGTGATCAGCAACCTCTGCGGCTTATCCTTCAGCTTCTCCACCGTCTTTGCTCCCCTAACGCCCTTTCTGACGAGATGCTTCACCCGGAGACGACTCAGGGAGAACAAAGCGGTCTCAACGCCGGAGAAGAATCCAGACAGAATGATCAGCGCAATCAGAATTACTATTTTGGTCTGGGAAACCATGTTTGTTAGGTCCTCGTGTCTCTCTTCCTCCCCTGCCCTGATGGCACCAGAGGCGCAGTCTCACAACCACCTCTTCCTGCGGAAGTAAAACAGCATGAATCCCGCGATGCCCGCCATCACTATCCAGAAAGCTCTGGGGTAAACCCAGTGCCATTTCAGCTCTGGCATGTACTCGAAGTTCATGCCGTAGATACCAGCCACAAAGGTGAGAGGGATGAATATGGTTGCTATTATGGTGAGTACTTTCATCACTTCATTCATTCTGTTGCTGACGCTGGAAAGATAAATATCAAGCATTCCAGACAACATGTCCCGAAAGGTCTCCACGGTATCGATAACCTGAATGGTGTGATCGTAGATGTCCCTCAAATATATCCCGGTGGATTCCTTGATGAGTGGTGATTCTCCTCTCTCCAGGCGACTGACCACCTCCCTTAAAGGCCGGACCGATTTGCGCAGGAATATCATCTCCCGTTTCAGATTGTGCAACGTCTGGAGGGTTTCCGGAGTTGGATTGGTGACCAGCTCTTCCTCCATCCCTTCTATCTGTTCCCCCAGTCTCTCCAGCACCACGAAATAGTTGTCAACGATAGCATCCAGCAGGCAATATGCCAGATAGTCTGGTCCCATCTTTCTTACGCGGCCTTTGGCGTTTGTGATTCTCTCGCGGAGGGGATTGAAGATATCCCCCGCCCTCTCCTGAAAAGAGAGAACGAAATTTGAGCCCAGGATTATGCTCACCTGCTCCGCTCGTATTTCGGCGTCACCCTCATCACAGTAAAGCATTTTCAGAACGATAAAGATGTAATCGTCAAAATCCTCGATTTTGGGACGCTGCTCGGTGTTCAGGATGTCCTCTAGGACAAGCGGATGAAGGCTGAAATGTTTTCCGATCTTCTCCATAACCTTGATGTCGTGAAGCCCGTCTATGTTGACCCATGTCACCGTGGGGAGGTCTTTGAAAGGAAGACACTCTTCAATAGATTTTGGTTCCTTTTCCTGGAGTTGCTTTTCATCGTAGTCAATGAGTTTAATTCTTACCTTCTCAATCTTCTTCTTCCCGATGTGAACCAGAGCTCCCGGAGAAAGTCCAATTTTCTTTGATACTCTCTTAAGAAATCTTGGCACTGTAAGTCACCTCCCTTCAAGTAATATGGCAGATAACTTTGGCATGCCAGAAAACTCTTGACATTCTTGCGTTCATTTATTAGTATCATTTAAGAATGTAAAAAAGTCAAGAGAATCCAATAGCGGGGTCGGGGGCAGAGGCTAATTGCAATCCCCCATTTCAAAAGAAGGGAGGTGAGAAGGATGCCGAAGCTGAAGAAGCGTTCAGGTAAGGAAGAGGAGTTTGACAGGAACAAACTGGAGCGATCCATGAGGAAAGCCGGGGCCAGCGAGAACACCGCGCGCAAGATAGCAGAGGGAGTGAAAC
This sequence comes from uncultured Ignavibacteria bacterium, assembly GCA_964348415.1. GTDB lineage: Bacteria > Zixibacteria > MSB-5A5 > MSB-5A5 > SM1-73 > SM23-73-3. The sequence continues at coordinate 38,144 of CAYGCR010000014.1, forward strand.
ACCGCGAGGGAATGGCTACCTCGGAGATTCGCGGCCACGTTATCGCAGAGCTTAAGCGCCACGAGCCCGAGGCTGCCAAGCGCTACGAGACCCACCGCAAATGAGAGCCTCACGGTTTACGAGGTGTTGCAAGGGACGCGGGTTTCTGTCAGACCACCTTAAGCCGAATAGCCTGCAGGCTGCAGGAATGTCTGCTGCAGCCTGCAGGCTACTGGATGAAGTCAAGAAACTTCTGAGCGTCCTTGCATTGAGAATGTTCTCAGGGGCAGAGGATGCGCATTCAGGTCTTTTCCGATGTTGCCGATGACGGCGGTATGAGGGAGGCCGTCCGTGTACATCCATCACAGTCGATTTTCCCGTAAACGGACAAATTCCTCAATGGTTTACTACTCCCTCTCTTCAAATCGCTTCTGGTCATAATCATGGTTGTAGGCCCTACCCTTTCAATTTTCTTCTTCCCGATCCGAGCCAGAGCTCCCGGAGAAAGGCTTATCTTTTTGGATACCCTTTTAATAAATCTCGGCATGGTGACTCACGTCCGTTAAGAGGATTGACATCACTTCGGGCCAATGGTACGAACTTCCTAACTCTTTTGCGAGAGGGCAATTACGAGCACAAGAACCAGCAGGAGAAAAGTCCAGATGGCAATTGCCTTGCGTGTCGCCTTTATGGCTCTCTTTTCCTCCCACCAGGTCAGCGGTCGAATTCCCCTGGCCAGGAAAGTCACCACTCCTGCCAGATTGATGCAAATCAGGTTGGTAAGCACAAGCAAAAGCGCTCCCAGCGCCATCTCCCACTGCCCGGCTCCGATCAGCATCCCCAGAGCGACCAGCGGTGGAAGCAATGCAACGGCCACCATCACGCCGATGAGCGCGCTGAGAACTCCAGTTGTAAACGACAGGGCGCCTGCGCCTCCTGCAGCCAGTGCCAGAATGACGTCACCCAAACCGACCTTGCTGCCGGAGACGATCTTGGGCAACTCCGGGTCAACCGGAAGAGCAATTCCTAACAGGAGGGCGAGAAAAAGCGCACACAGTATTCCGACCAGGTTGGTCCTCAGGGCCCGGCGGGCAAGATCAGTATCTGCCAGGGTGGTGGCCAGCGACAACCCCACGTTGGGGCCGAGCAGAGGTGCTATAACCATGGCACCTATGGTGATGACCAGGTTATCCCGCAGAATGCCAATGGCCGCAACCAGCGAGGCAAGGATCACAAATACGACATAGGTCCAGGAGAGTTGGGAGGTCTCCTGGATATCGGCATATAGCTCCTCGCGGCTGATCCCGGCTTCTTTCCTCTCCAATTTCTCTTCCGGTGGAGGCTGTTTTTGCTCAGGTAACTCTTCTTCCGGTTGCGGCCGGGGGACCGATGCCTCCACAGGCAGAAGGACTATCCTGAAACCCTCTACGGTGGTGAAATGTTTCTCCATCAGATCAAGAACTGCACCGGTCTCCTCGGCTGGCAGCAGCAGCTTGATCAGAACCTTACCCTCTGGCGATCCCTCTTGCCAGGTACCCAGTATGTGGCGGTCTTTCAGTATCTCCTGCACCCGGTTTTTCTGGTCTGCAGGAAGAAATATCTCAATCAAGCGAAGAGCCATCTTACCTCTCCTTTGAAGCTCTGGTGAAGTTTGGCCATTTGGTAACTTGTGTTAAGTCCTGGTCATGGTCAATCGGGCGCGGGCTGGTTCATCAATACTCGCATGGGTGTCGCTTCACCCTTCTTGTTTTCTCCATGATACAGCGTCAGATGCGGGAAGGGAATTTCGATGTCTCTTTGATCGAATTTCTTCTTCAGCCGGCGCTTGAATTCCCGCCCCACGCGCCAGTGTTTGGCTGGTCTGGTTTCGTAGCGAGCCTTTATGACAATGGCAGAGTCGGCGAATTTGTCCAGTCCGAATATCTGGATGGGCTTAAGGATGTCTGGCCCAAAGTCGGGATCCTTTCGCAGATCCTCGTCGACCTCCGTCATGACTTGGACGACTTCATCTGTGTCCTCGCGATAGGCCACTCCAATGTCGAACACGTAGCGGGAGAAATCCTTGGTCACATTGGTGACCACGTCGATGCTGCCGTTGGGTATAAAGTGAACTTTTCCTTCCAGATCGCGAATTACCGTCATCTTGAGATTGACCCTCTCCACTAACCCTCTCTTGTCGGCTATTTGCACCCAGTCACCAACCCGGATCTGGTCCTCCAGCAGGATGAAGAATCCATTGAGCACGTCCTTGATCAGGTTCTGGGCGCCGAAACCCACGGCCAGGCCGACGATACCGGCGGCGGCAAGAACCGGGCCAATTTCGATTCCCAACTGTCCCAGCACGGTCAGGAAGACCACCAGGACGATAACCACAGTCAGCAAGTGCCGAACCACCGACACCAGCGTATCCGCGCGCTTCTTGGCTTCGAGGTCAACCCTTCCCTTGTGGAAGACGGCTGAAAGACGGTCGGTAAGCACCCTTACGCCCTTGATCACGACCAGGGTGACGATCGCGATTATGGCAATCCTCAATCCGGTGGAGACAAACCAGTTGCCAATCTCCGTTAATACTTCAGACAAATCCATACAGACCTCCTTTTCTTGCTCAGCGCTTCAGTCAATCAATGGAATGACGAAGAGACGACTTTGTTCCCTGTAGCCGTACACAGATAATTTAATTGGGTAGCAGGAGAAAAGCAAGATGACTTGCAGCGGCACCAATCGGCCAGATTGTCTCGGCTGGATTGGCGACCTTGCCGCAAACTTGACCCGTTAATCCATTGGGCGGACCCAATCACGAGCAGAGTAACGAGTGGACAAGACTTCACATTTCGTTCTGTGCTCAGCGCCAAAGGTAGAACAGATCTGCCAGTCGTCCGCCAAAGGTAGATTACGTAATTTCACCGGGAGCTTGGAATCGAATTACTTGGAGGGTCGAGAACCAGAATGAGTCGATAGTAACAATGGGGGGCCTGCTAAAAGTAATACCAGATGGTTTCGTACTTTGATACGTCCTCGCCGATGTCAGCCAGCCTTTCCAGATAATCGAGGATGGGGACGTCCACGCCCACATAGGATTTCTGTTCCCTGATGTTTTTCTCCCAGGGATGGAATTCATAAACGCGCGAACCGTCTGGAAGTAGTGATATTACCTCGCGGTGCTGAAGGGCCCGGAGGTAATTCTTGCCAAGGGCGGGAACGTTGTAAACCGCCTCATCTGTCCGGGTCAAGCCCGGCAACAGGCGCGCCTCCTCCTTTTGCTCCTGCATTAGCCTGGCTATGGGGACCCGGTAATTTGCCGTCTCCTCTTTCCCCTTGGTATTGAAGGTATAATAGGGCTCGATGCCGACACGTTTCAAAAGTCTCCTGAGCAGAGCTGCCTCGAATCTTCGAGAGACGTAGAAGGTATAGACGTTCTGGTTGTAAACATTTATCTTCGCGGCCCGAAGCTTTTCCACCGCCTGGAACATCTCGGGAGTGATCTCGTAGGGATGCTCCACGTGGGTGACCACAGATATGTCCCGGCGCATCGGCACTCTCAGGCTGCTCAGGGATTCGACGAACTGCTCGGTAATTCGCATGGGCACGGTCACCAGGGTGCGAGTGCCCAGGCGGATGCGCTCAATGTGCGGAATGTCCGCCACCTGCTGCAGTATGCCGAATAGCTTGTTGTCATCAAGCGCGGCTGGATCTCCACCGGTCACCAGAACCTCCTTTATGGTCGCATGCTCAGCGATCCACTTAACGGCCTGGTCGATCTTATCCTGTGGGGCCAGAGCATTGCCGGACATGGCCTCATCGATCTCCCAGTTACGCTGGCAGTAGACACAAATCTGGGGACAGGTATTGTAAGGCTTCAAGATGACAATGGCGGGATAGCGTCGGGTCACCAGATCGATAGGGCTGGTATCTCTCTCCTGCATGAAATCGAACGAGCAGTGGAAATCCTCCTTGTTGTTGGCCATGTACTCAACGTAAGACGCCGGCGGGATAACCTGTGCCCTTACGGCGCGATCGTGTTCGCCGCTCTCTTCGTCCAGCAGCGATAGATAATACGGGGTGATGCCGAAAGGCAGACCGGATTCCTCAACCAGCTCTAAGGCTTTTTCTTCTTCAGGGGATACCGGTATCAGTCGGGGCAGTTGGGTTGGCTTCTTGATGACGTTGCCTAGATGCCATCTCCAATCATACCAGTCGCTCTCCGAGCCACCCAGCTGAGACAAGATTTTCTGACGGCGTCTGTTACGTCTCTCAATCACGTCCGCTTGCAAGCCGTGTTTGTACCGTCCCATCCACTCCTCTACCACCTGCCAGAGCCTGTCCAGCTGCCTGGACCGCGCCATAGCCGCGTGGCGGCCCTCCAGACCCTCCCTGATATAAAAGGGCCCTAAAGCCGCGATCGGCCCCTCTCCGCTCATGCCCATGAACATATAAACCAGGTCGGTATAGAAACCGGGCTGCAAGTCCGGGCGCGGGACGTCCCTGACTATGTCGTATATGGCCTGGATAACGCTGAATCCGGCCAGCTGGTCCGAGCGGCTCTTTATGATTCCACGCACGGCACGGGTGCTGTCCCTGACACGAATCACCCTTCCCTCGCCCAACTCGCTCTGGTTGGCGTAAGTGTCAAACTGGTTCCTGGTGATTCGCCTGAACAGGCGCTCTCGGGCGACCTCAACGTTTGCGGCGTTGGCAATCAAAGTCAAATAATCTGAGGCTACTTGCTTGAAATCCTCAGCGTTATAGGTCAATGTCTTAGTAAGAGTTTTCATCGCAAAAAACCCAAACCGGTTAATCCCTCTGTCAGGCAGGCCTGACCCTCTGCTGCAGAGAAGAGCGTCGAGACATATGTATCTATTACAATTATCGTCATTCGCCAAACACGCTTAAGTTTTGAAGCTGCCGGGAGCGCGGGCCGTGATCCGATCTGACAGACAGTAGCCTCAGCCTCCCGCCATGAATTCGTTTCCGTGAGACCTTCTTCAAGCACCCCGCCCACAAATTTTACGTATGAAAGGCCGGAAATTCAAGCCCACCAACGGGAAGATTGATCGTATGATTTGAGTTAATAAGAGTAAATAAGATGTTCCTGCGAAGCTAATAGCTTACTGCTTGCGGCGTATTCTACTTACTGATCCCTTGCCAATGACCCATGCGACGTTGTTGGCTCAGCTTGAGGGTCAAGTGTGGGAATGGCCTGTTCAGCACAGGCTCCTCAGAACAGCGTCGAGATTTTCTGCCATTCTGCTTATCTCGGTCTCTTCGATGGTCAGAGGAGGGAAGAATCTTATCAAGTTGGCGCTTGGATTGAAGCCGATAATGAACCCTCTTTTCAGCATTTCATTGGATATGGCTTCAACATACACACTGTCGCTAGATTCGGCAAACTCCATACTTGCCATCAGCCCTCTCCCCCTCACGTCCTTAACAAACTGGAACTTGCTCTTAAGCTCCTGCAGATGGCCGATCAATCCCTCACCCAGCCTGTTACTCCTGTTTACCAAATCGTCCTCTCTGATTATTTTGACTACCTCGATCGCGATGGCACAACCCAGGGGATCATTTTGGTGAGACTGGACGTAGCGGAACTGGCGCTTCTCCAGCTTTTGAGCAATTTCTTTCTTCATGGCTGCGGCGCTTACCGGATACCCGTTGCCCAACCCTTTTGCGAAAGCTATTATATCCGGCTCTATTCCGTAGTGATTGAAACCATACCATTTTCCGGTGCGCCCCAATCCAGTTGTCACCTCATTCACCACTACCAGGCCACCGGAATTTCTAATCTTTTCAACAATGAGCTGGATCAGTTTTTGCGGGGGGAATTTGACCTTCCCGGACGAACTTCCGGGTTCAAACACGAACGCACCAGTCTCATCAAAGTTGACGTCGTTGAGACTTGGGCAGCTATCGGCAGATTCCACTCTTTCACAATGCGAACAGTTGTCAGAGTCGATTTTTAGCCAGGCGTCGCCTTTAGTACTGGCATAACCGTATGCGCCCAGATATCAGTCGTATAGAGTCAGCATTTGCTTCTTTCCGGCCACCAGTCTGGCAACGTTGATGCCGAATTCAACTGCTTCGCTGCCTGAGCTTAAGAACACGCATTTTCCATCCATTTCGGAGATGGTGTCCAGCAAGCTTGTGGCTGCTTCTTCAGCCAATCCGCTTGTGTACCTGGGCCCTAAGTGGATGACCTTGTGAACCTGTTCGGTCGTGACTTTGTTTATTCGTGGATTGGCGTGCCTTACGACGGCGCACCATATTCCGGACTCAAAATCGACATACCTGTTGTTGCTCTTATCATACAAGTAGCAATTATCTGCTCTGACTATGTCGTCTTTAATCAAATCATGACATCTCAGAATGTGTTTCACAGGTAACCCCTTGTTTACCCCTCGATGTTTTTGGTATTACCTCTTCTTAGGCTCTTGAGGGACTATTTTGTTACCTTCAGCTCATCCCAGGCTTCGAAGGCCCTTCTGAGGTGCGGTATAGTGATGGAGCCACCGACTACCAGGGCGATGGTAAGTGCCTCTTCCAGTTCATCGTCCTTCACGCCCTCTTCATTACACCGAACGATATGGTACTTGACACAGTCGTCGCATCTCAATACAAGCGAGGCGACCAGTCCCAGGAGTTCCTTAGTCTTGGCGGGAAGGACGCCTTTCTTGTACACTTGTGAGTCGATGCTATAGAACCTCTTGATGTTCGCACCGGCGTATTTCATCACGATCTCATTTAGTCTCTGTCGCTCTTCTTGGAACTTCTCAATCTTATTCTCAGCCATCATTTCACTCCACTTGGGCTTAAAGTTTGCGTAGGGCTTCGGAAATGGCTTTGCGTACACCATCTTTGGGAGCCTCATAACCCCATCCGATTTTTTTGCCGTTGATGAAGACTGCTCGGGGCATCTGATAGCGTTGAAGAACGGCCGGATCGTCAGCAGGATACTCGTTGAGCAGGACGGGGTCGCCGAACTCTCCAGCTACCTCCCTGACTCTTTGTGCTTCGATGTCGCTGGTCGAACAGAACAGATTCCAGAAAAGGTCGACCACTACCTTGCCAGATACGGGCCTGAACTGGTAGTTAGGCCTGAGGAACTCTGGAGCTTCCCCCGATTGATCAAAAACCTTCCACAGTATTGCCTCATTACTCAAGTAGTCTTTTTCTCCTTCAGATGTTACTTCCCGTTTTTCCCCCACTGGCGAAAACTCGTGCCTCTCAAAAAAGCGTGCCGGCATGAACCAGAAATCGTGATAGTATTCCGTGGTGACTATACCCTTCTTGCCCTGCCGCCGGGCCTCTTCTTCCGCTTCGGCAATCAGACTTGATCCTAGGCCGTGATTTTTCTTTTCATTCAGGACGTACAAACAGGGGATAGCCAACAGATCTTTCCCGCAAGGTCCCCAAGGACAGACCTCAATGGGCATGAGATACAAAAAGCCTATTGATTTGTCATCCTCAAGAGCCACCTTTACTCGTAAACCTCTTTCGTGCATTTTTCTGGACCAGGCGATTCGCCTTTCGCCGCAGGCGTCTGCCTCTTTGGTTTCATTGACATGGCTGCAGGTTCCTACGAAGTACTCGCTGGCTTCGTCCATATCACGTATTTGCAGACCGGACATTTGTTCACCCTCTCTCTCGCCGAGCTCTAAGTGATTTTTTCTTTTTGGCCTCTATATATGTAAGCTATTCCACCATTTAGTCTTTCACTTCGAAGCTCTCCTAAGCCCTGTGCCTTCATCAACTCCACAACTTCTTCCGGCTTCGGAAAGTTCGCAATTGATGTGGAAAGGTAGCCATAAGCCTCTGCCGATCCGGAGACGATTCCGCCCAATGCTCTTATAACGGTGTTCAGATACAAGCCGTAGACTCTGCCAAAGAGATTGTTCTGGGGCGGTGAGAACTCCAATATTAAGAGCCGTCCTCCTGGTTTCAAAACCCGCACCATCTCAGAGACGGCTCTTTTGTGATGTCCCAGATTTCTCAATCCGAATCCTATGCTGACGACATCAAAGGAACAATCCGGAAATGGAAGGTTGAGTCCGTCGCCCTTGAGCAGTTTGATTGGTGTACCGGCTCTTTCCCTTCGGATTTTGCGCCTTGCTATACGCAGCATTTCGTCGGTTAGATCAATCCCCACGATCTGGCCGGTACGGCTGCTCTGGGCAAACCGGATGGCGATATCCCCCGTGCCCACGCAAACATCTAATATCCTCTCACTCGGCCTGGCGCCGGCAGATCTCACCAGTTTCTTTCTCCACCCTTGGTCAATGTTGAAGCTGAGAAGGTGGTTTAGAAAGTCGTATCGGTTCGCAATACTGGCGAAAAGCCTGTTGTTTTCCGATCCTGGAGTTTCTGCATTCTTGTGCTGATTCATCTCGTCCAAGACGCACGGGAAGCTTTCTTGCAGCGGGGATGATCTTGCGCTAAATTTCGTATTTGGCGGCGATGGGCGTTCTTCTGCCCATGCCGAAGGCTTTAGTCGTCACCTTCAGACCGGGAACCGCTTGTCTTCTCTTGTACTCGTTAGTGTTGACCGCCCGGATAATCCATTTCACTGTTTCCGGATCGAAGTCCATCTTGACGATGTGCTGATAAGAATAACCTTCGTCCAGATAGTAATGAAGCACCTTATCGAGAATGTCGTAGGGAGGTAATGTATCTTGATCCAATTGATCTGGCCTCAATTCCGCGGAAGGAGGTTTCTTGATTATCTCTTTTGGAATTATCTCCGATTCCCTGTTTATATACTGCGCCAGCTCGTAGACCATAGTTTTGGGCACGTCGGAGATCACCCCCAGCCCCCCGCTCATATCGCCATATAAGGTGCAGTACCCGACCGCAAGTTCGCTCTTATTCCCGGTGGAGAGGACCAGATAGCCGAATTTGTTGGAAAATGCCATCAGAATATTCCCACGTATTCGAGCCTGGATGTTCTCTTCGGTAACATCCGATTCTCTACCTTTGAAACTCTCTTTTAAGGATTCAAGATAAGAGGAGTGTATCGACGAAATCGGGACAACCTCGAGTTTAATCCCAAGGTTTCGGGCAAGTTTTCTTGAGTCGTCCACACTTCCTTTGGAGGAATAAGGTCCAGGCATGGAAATGCCGAGAACATGTTCGCTTCCTAGCGCCTCGGTAGCTAAGCAGCACGCAACAGCCGAATCAATCCCGCCTGAGAGCCCTATAACAGCTTTTGAGAAACCGCATTTCCGCAGATAATCCCGAATTCCCAGGACCAATGCCTGGTAAACGCTTTCGATTTTTTCCTGCGGGAGGTAAGTGCCAGGCTTTCCTGAAGAACTCATTTCAAAGGTCTGCACGTGCTCCTGAAAAGACGGAAGAACTCCGATGGGTTCTCCGGATTTGTCCACGCAAAAGCTTCTGCCGTCAAATATCAACTCGTCGTTGCCGCCCACCTGATTGAGGAAGACAAAGGGTATGCCGTGCTTTCTGGCATGGTTCCGGATAATGCGATATCTGATTTCTTCTTTGCCTACATGAAACGGCGAGGCAGAGATATTTACAAGGATCGTCGCCCCTTTTTTGGCCAGGATCTCAATGGGGTTATAAGAATACTGTCGCCTCAACCATAATTCAGGGTCGTTCCAGGCATCTTCGCAGATGGAGATTCCCAGCTTTTCCCCCTTAAACGGCACAGTCTGGCTCTCTGGGCCCGGATCGAAGTATCTGGCCTCGTCAAAGACATCGTAAGTCGGCAACAAAGATTTGTGTTGGGTTAGAATCGTCTCCCCGCGGTAGACCAGCAGCGCAGAATTATAAAGGCCCCTCCCCGTGTCTTTTTTGGTGGGCAGAGGAGCTCCGAAGAGTATTCCGGTTTCTGGATGATTTTGTGAAATGTTGACTATCTCATCTATTGCTTCCTGAGCCCTTTGTATGAACCATGGTCTTTCCAGAAGATCGCGGGGCGGATATCCAGTGGTGAAGAGCTCTGGGAATACCACCAGATCGGGTGAGTCTTTCCTGCATCGGGACAATGTATTGAATATCATCTTCACATTTCCCTTGATGTCTCCGACAATCGGGTTCAGTTGGGCTAGGACGACTTTCATACTGAAAAATACCTCCTGAGGGACTGAGGCGTTTCCACGTCCTGAAGACCTCTAGCTGCTCGTTTCGTCCTTCTGTTTCCCTGGCCTGGTGGGGATCTTCTCCTTTAGAAGCTCGCCGATACCGGCTATGCTTCCCAGAATGCCTGAGGCTTCCAGGGGCAAGAATACTTTCGTTGCCTGGCCGTTGGCAATCTGTTGCAGGGCTTCAAGATACTTAATGGCGATCAGGTCATTGGTGGGATTACCCTCGTGGATCGCTCCAAATACGGTCTGGATCGCCTCTGCTTCTCCTTTAGCTACCGTTAGTTTCTGGTATTTGTTGGCATCAGCTACCTTCTTTATGGCTTCCGCTTGTCCCTCGGCCCTGAGTATGGCCGACTGCTTATGACCCTCGGCTTCCAGGATCATAGCTCGCCTGTCGCGCTCTGCTTTCATCTGACGATGCATAGCCTCGGTTACGTCTTTGGGGGGCTCTATTCTTTGAAGCTCCACCCGGGTCACCCTTGTGCCCCACTTGTCAGTAGCATCATCCAGGATTTGGCGCAACTTGGTGTTAATGGTCTCGCGGGAAGTCAGAGACTCGTCCAGAGCCATGTCACCCACCAAGTTCCTCAAATTCGTCTGCGCAAGTTTAGTAGCCGCGGTGTAGTAATGAGCAACGTTATAGGTCACCTTTACCGGGTCGGTAACCTCGTAATATACCACCGCATCCACTTCTACGACCACGTTATCTTTGGTGATTACCGCCTGGGGAGGTACATCCACCACCTGCTCTCGCATGTCCACCTTTATCATCCTTTCCAGAAAAGGGATGATAACGGTGAGCCCACTATCCGCGGTACGCTGATATTTCCCCAAACGTTCTATCAAGCCTTTTTCCCACGGTCTGATAATCTTTATCCCGCTGGCAGCAACTATGAATACAACAATCACAATGATAAGAAGTACTATTGGCATCTTATTCTCCTTCCTTTGAGATTTTGACTACCAAATGTGTCCCATCCACCCTGGTTACTTCAACGATTTTTCCTTCCGGTATAACCTCGTCTGTGTCGCTGTCTGCTCTCCACTCATCCTTGCCGATTCTGACTCGCCCACTATTCTTGATGTTATCAATCTCTTCGATCACCACTCCCTTCTTGTGAACAAACCTATCGGCGCCGATTCCGGGCGGCTGCTTTTTGGTGAAGCGTTCCGCAAACCTTCGCGAAACGACAAAGAGTACTCCCGAGATGATTATAAAACTCCCCAATTGCCAGCCCGCCCCCAGGCCAAAAAGTGCCAGGATCCCTGCTATGGCGGCCCCGACGCCAAACCACAACAGGAAGAATCCCATGGTAAATATCTCGGCGATTATGAAAAAGGCGGCGATGGCCATCCATATCCACCAGATCTTGATACCCATTGATTCACCTCTTTTATGAAATTAATCTCTTTTTCAAATTCTTTCATACGCCATTTCGATATCGTTGTTTCCACCCTCGATGCTTTCGATCAGTCTGGCCAAATCTTTACCGGTGCCTTTTTCTTTCAGAAGGTCAAGCGTCGCTCGGTTAATGTAGTAATCGGCATTAGTCAAGCTTTCCTCCTCCAGGTGGTCGATCAAGAACTGCAAGTGAGTAATCCTGCCCCGGTACTGACGCGCTTCGTTATCGCAAAGATTCAACACTTGATCCTGCTCTCATTTCACTTACACCCCATTGTAAATAAAATTCTAACAAACCGCGGAATCTTTGGTTGGAGAGGGGAACACACCAACAGCCGGGGACTCACACCTATCGCAGGCAACCGTCCTGTTTTGTGATACGGAGCAGGGCCGGAAATTCGCCTTTTCTGAATGATTTTGTTTAACTGCAATTCATTTTCCCTACAAAAGGCTTCAAGCTACTGCTTGATACCATATGTGGTCTCAAAAATCAAGCTTAAAATAATGCTTCTCAGAGATTTGCATTAACGCCGGCAGGGCGAAGAAGGCAGGAGTTTTGTTACACATTTATCTTGCTTTTCCATGCAGAGTGGTTGATATTCTGCGTGAAGAGGCTATGAGACTTTCAAGGAAAATTTTTATCGGGGTCTTGGTTATCCTTTTGCACCGGTCGGCTTGCGGGTGGGCATCAACCGAGTCTTCTGAGAACCCGGACAGCATAGAAATTCGACTCAGTTTCCTCAGCTCTCCGTCGAAAGAAATCTCTTTCCCGGTTAAAACGACCGCGGAAAGGCCTCGAGTCGGTTTGGCTTTGTCCGGCGGAGGAGCACGTGGACTTGCGCAGATAGGGATCCTGAAGGTTTTGGAAAGGGAAAGAATCCCCATCGATTTTATAGCGGGCACCAGCGTGGGGGGAATCCTGGGAGGGCTTTATGCCGCGGGCTATTCGCCTGAAGAATTAGAGAGGATTGCCTTGGATATAGATTGGAACGATCTTTTGAGCGATACTCCACCGCGTCTTTCCCTGTTTCTCTCTCAGAGGGAAGAAAAAGAAGGCTCTCTTTTTCAGTTTCGTCTGGACGGGTTTAAGCCCTATATCCCGACTGCTCTAACCTCTGGTCAGAAGTTAACTAATCTCTTTACCAGCCTGTCGATGAGGGCGAACCTAACCTCAAGATGGTTACAAGAGCCGGACGCGAGCTTCGATAATCTGAAAATTCCGTTTCGGGCCGTGACCACCGATCTGGTAACCGGGGAGAGAGTGATTCTGGATTCAGGGGATCTGGCTCAAGCCTTGAAGGCGACCATGGCTATTCCTTTAGCTTTCAGTCCGGTGGAAATGGGGGAAAGCCTTCTCGTGGATGGGGGTCTGGTAGATCCGATACCGGTAGATGTGGTGAGGAAGATGGGGGCGGATATTGTAATCGCAGTCAATACCGTCTCTGCCCTTCTCCCAGCAGACAAGATAAAAACCCCTCTGGATGTGGCCAATCAGGCCACCAGCATCATGTCCCTGCCCAGGCAACAGGAAGAGTTGGCCAAGGCCGATCTTGTCATCGCGCCCGATCTTGCTGGGTTCTCCTCCGTGGATTTCGATTATACGGCAGAGTTGATAGCTTCAGGAGAAGCTAAAGCGGAGAGCCTGCTTGCTCGAATAGAAAACGTTATCGCCACGAGCCAATCTGCTAATTGGGAATGTAACTCTCCTGGGTTCAAAATCTGCGGACTTCATTTCGAGGGAAACAAGAAAGTGGGTTCGGACTTTATTCTGGAACACACGAGGGTCAAACCAGAAAGTATCGTTACAGTAAGCCAGATTAGGTCTGATCTGGAGGAGATATACGCCACTGGATTTTTCGATGACGTTCATGCTTTGCTTAAGAACGCAGCTTCGGACGAGTACTTTTTGCACTTTTGTGTTTCGGAAAATCCCCCCCTGAAGAAAGTGGTTTTTCTGAACAACACCGTCTACTCCGATTCCATCCTTCATCAACGAGCAGGCTCTTCTGCCTCTGAAGTGCTTAACTTCAGAGTCTTGCAAGAGATGCTGGATTCTACCGTTGCCGTCTATCACGGTGATGGATACAATCTGGCTCACATCGCACAGGTAGACTACGATTCAGCCTCCAGTCGCTTGAATGTGGAAATAAACGAGGGAATGATTTTAAGGATTGACCTCTCTGGAAACAGGCGAACCAGGGACTGGATGGTTCTCCGGAACTTTCCTCAGAAGGCGGAAGAGCCTTTCAATTCCCGAAAGGTCAGCTCGGGCATCTCCAACATTTACAGCACCGGACTGTTCGAAAAGGTAGACTTCTCCACGCATCCCTCGGGTGAGAAAGTGGTGCTGAAGTTGAGAGTGAAGGAGAAGAAGTTCAATATCGTCAGGGTGGGGGCGCATTACAATGATGAATACAAGACCGAGGGCTTCCTGCAATTCATCGATGCCAACGTGTTTGGGGCAGGGAACCGAGTATCCAGTCACCTTCAATATGGGGAAAGAAAGCAGATCTACAAGTTGAACTTCAAAGCTGACCGCATATTTAAGACCTATCTGACTTACAAGCTGAACATCTTTTACCGGCGCGACCGAAGGAAGCTTTTTGAAGAACACCATAAGATTGGTGATTTCACTCAGCAAAGATACGGGGCAAACTTCTCCTTGGGTCAGCACATCTCGAGATTGGGAATCATATCGGTGGAGATGAAAGCCGAAGGGGTGAGGATAGATGACGCTCTTTTCGAAGACAGCTACAGCATCCGCAGCCTGATCATAAGATCGCTGGTGGACACCTTTGATAAATACCCTTTTCCACATGAGGGGAAGTATCATCATCTCTATGCCGAGCTGGCGGGGGACATTCTGGGTGGCGATCTGGTCTATCGAAAAGTCTTCACCTCGCTGGAATCCTATTTTCCGCTGCACCGAAGAGTTAATTTCCACCCCAAGATAGCAATCGGCATATCCGACGGAACCGTTCCCATAAGCGAGAAATTCATCTTGGGGGGACGAGACAATTTCTACGGACTCTTTAGCGAGGAACTAAAAGGCGACAAGATGTTTGTGGGAAGCCTGGGATTGAGGTTCAGATTCTTTCGGCGATTATACTGGACTCTGCGCTATGATGTGGGCGAGGTATGGTCAAGGCTGGAGAGCATTAAGATGAAAAATCTCAAGCATGGCTTTGGCAGCAGCCTGGCTCTGGCTACTCCTCTGGGACCGCTGGAATTTGCTTACGGTGTCGCCACAAATGAATGGGACAAATTCTATTTCAGGTTCGGCTTTGATTTTTAGAGACGGCTGGGTGGAGAAACCCGAACACCCTTGAGTCAATTGTCGGCTTTCGGTCAGCACCGCCTTACCCTTCCCACCTGTTGCGTTTTTTGGCTCGGTAAGCACCGTAGAGCTTTTTGCCTCTCAGAGGTGGGACGGAGGCAGATTCCCCAGTGCAGTTGACGCTACGGTGGTTTCCTTTAATGAGCAAAGGAGGAGATTTTGCAATCTCCTCCTTCGCGGCATAGAGACTGACGGCAAGTCTCTACTGAAGTATTTCCTTTCCTTGCGCAGGCAACACCTTGCGGGAGCCCCGCAAGGGTAAGCCTCGTCAATACCATCAACTGCCCTATGTACTTAAATCTAAAGATTCAGAACGTCGTCAATTCCCTGCGGATTATGAACCCGCCACATGTAACGGAGAATCACTACCTGCTGCTCTGTAAATCGAGACTCCTCAATAACAGAGCGGACAAGCTTCGAAAAATGCACCTATCAGGCTCGGGGACTATCTTCCCTTTTGAACCTGGCAGTTTTTTATCCGTACATCCTATATTATAACACGCCCCAGAATCTTGTCAAGTATTTTTTTCACGAAAATATGTAAAAAATGCAACCGCTTTTCCTACCCACGGGTGGGTCCTTCGAGTACGAGGCTTTTGCAGATTCACTTCAATGAGCATCTAAGTTGCTGTTAAAAAACGGCTTATATTGCACTGACGTCTGTTGAAAGGGAAGCTGGTGAACGGCGGTATGAGCCGGACCGGGTAATCCCGCGCCAGGACTGTCCCGCCAGCGTTTTAGATAGCGAAGGTCGCCAACCGAGCCGGATATTCCGGCCTGCAGGGAGGGCTCTTGAGGCTGAACCTAATTTGATTAGAATGCTTTGCGCTCAACAATAGATTCATTAACACATTCTCCCGCATGGGACCCAATGTCTATTGCGCGCTGAGGCCTTACACTCAGCCAATGATCCCGCGCCTTTTGGCGGCTTGATGACGAATTTGTTCCGGGAAAGCAAATAGGAGACCCGGCATCCTATCCGGCTTCGGATGCCAAGGATTAGTGAGGCCTTTTTGCGTAAGTTGCACTTAAACCACTTCTGCCTTCTCTGCGTAGACCCGCTTAAATGCGTCTACCACCTTCGGGTCAAACTGTGTGCCGGCGCAGCGCTCCAGCTCATCCATGGCCTCCCAGTGAGGTTTGCCTTTTCGGTAGGGCCGGTCGGTGACCATGGCATCAAAGGCATCCGCAACGGCCAGTATTCTGGCTCCCGGTGGAACTTCCCTGTCCCTGCCTTTTTCAGAGGAAGTGTGTTTCACGAAATACGTGTGATGAGCCTCCACTATGGGCATGGCTTCTTTCAGCACGCCCCCGACCACAGCGAGCAACTCAAGTCCCTTGCGGGGGTGGGTATCCACCTCCTCCTTTTCCTCGTCCGTAAGCGCGGCGGCTTTCTTGATAAGATCGGAGCTTATCTCGATCTTGCCTATATCGTGCAGCAAGGCAGCAACCTTTATGTTTTCCACGTGACTGCGGGGCAATTCCATGGCGATGGCAATACTGGTAGCGTAATCTGCAACTCGCAGCGAATGGCTCCTGGTGTACCTGTCGTAGGATTCAAGATATTTAGCCAAAATTTCCAGCACCCCCACGTAGGCATGCTTGAGCTCCTGGATCTTCTGTTCTTTCTGCTCATAAAGAGTTCCTACCACGTAGCCGGCTAAAATCAGGAAACCTCCCCAGAGCATCAAATCGGTTGTCAAAAGCAGACCGCTGCTCTTGGCCTGGAAAACATGGGGATTATTGATCGCGGAAAAGGCTATTAGGGCCACGCAGAAGACAGCGGTAAGAACAGACATTCTCCTGCCCAGCACGTAACCGGATACAAGGACTGGAAGATAATAGAAGTTAAGAAAAGCCAGCTGTTGGAATATGAAGAAACTGGCAGATACCACTATCAACGAAATGGTGAGCACCAGAATCTCCTCAAAATGCTTAAACACAAAGTTCTTTAGCCTCTCCATAGTCCCTCCTGATACAATATATCTGAGTGTATGAAGCCAGTGATCGGTGAGAATCAAGTGAAACCATCGCCTCGTGACTTCAATTCACCTTATCGGATTGTAGCCCACCGTCTTTAGGCTGTAAATCAGATTCTCTAAGGGCGATCCTGTAGATGAGAGCAATAAAGGACGCGTTCTGTGAGCAGGCGTTTTCATTCCGCGAAATGATGCAGCGATCTGAGTGCACGGGTCTTCTCAGTTCGAGAGAGTTTCGCTTTCTGGATAGATTCCTTCAGAATCTGGATGGATTGGTCGTAGGTTTCCTTCCGCACCGGATAGGGATAACCGTCTTTGCCGCCGTGGGCGAAGGAATAACGAGCGGGATCCTTCCAGGAAGGCTTGGATCCATAGATTAGCTCCGATATCAGCGAGAGGGCCAATATGGTTTTTGCCCCCACGCCCCCAATTCCCAGAAGCTTTTCAAAATCCTGTGGGTTCTTTTCTTTGATCCGGTGCAGAATTCTCTCTAATCTCTTCTTGTCGAAATGTTGGGGATAGACGGGGTGATCTCTGGGAAGATCCAGGACTTCTGTCCAGTTGTCTTGAGACAACTTGTGTACATCCTTGATTAGTTGAGGGAAGCTATCCTTTATCAGTTCAACGCTGGTCTGGCGGGTGCTTCTGCTCTGCTTGGCAGTCAGATCCAGCGTTTTGGCTTTCCTCTGGGTGATGATTCCCGAATGCGGCTCCTCCACGAAATCATCTACAGAGGAGGACAGCCAGTGATAACGGCGTGCAGATTTCAGAGAAGTATTCATTCCCTGCTGAACCACCGCCCACATGCCCGAGGAGGTGAAAATGAAGTTATGGTGATAGATTTGAAATCCATCCTGAACTGCGGTGTTGTCCACTTTGGCGCTCATCCTGGAGGCATAAACCAGTTGCGAGACGGTATCCGAGTTCACGGCTAGTGTTTCTCCCCACGTTTGTATCTGCTGGGGAGCTTTTCTGGATGTGGCTCCTTTGCCTCCCGCCACAACAATTCCCAAATCCTTCTCCATTCCTCTCAAACCCTCTTTCAGCGCGCCGCCCACCGTGGTGGTAACACCCGAAGAATGCCAGTCAAACCCAAGCACACACCCGAACGCCTGAAACCAGAAAGGATCGGAAAGCCGGCGAAGAAACTCCTCCGGGCCGTAGTCCCAGACAATTATCTGGGCGATCTGTCCGGCCAGATTCTTCATTCTGTTGAAAAGCCAGCGCGGAGCAGAACCATAATGCAATGGCAGATTGGCTATTCCAGTGCGCATATTATTAATCTACACAGATTGGAGCCCATGTCAATAACCTCACTCGATTCTGCCAGCGACATTTCCATTCGTCGCAAATGTTCACCTGCTCTGCTGAATGGGTATCTTTTACACGAGATTCTCCCCCCGTCGTTGGCCGGGCTCGCAATGACGAGAGGATAAAGACCCTTCGGTAAGTTGTCAGGCTGAGCGTAGCGAAGCATCTCTGGATCGGGGGAGGCTAAGACCCAAAAAAATCACCCCCGCCATCAAGGCAGGGGTGATTTTACTGTCGGTCAGTTCTGGTTGACCTTGTTACCAGTTCGGATTGGTGAACAAGCTCGGTCTGCTCCAGTACTGCGGGATGAAGCGGACGTAGTCGACCGGTGGAGGTCCGCCCTTCCAGACGTAGTTGAGCAGATAGACCACGTCTCCTGCATTCACGTTGTTCTTGGGACACTCAATGTCCTTGGGAATCGGCTGACCATCCACGTCACCCTGATCGGGGAACGGCTGAGGTGGAGGACCACCTTTGTACAGGTAGTTGATCAAGTAGATTAGATCGCTGACGTCCAGAGCGGGCAGCTCCAGAGTATCGGATGCGTTGACGTCTCCTCTGTAGAATCCTACGTACCTGAGAATCTTGTGCCACCACTGCTCCCAAGTGAGCCCGTCGTTTAAGTTCCTTCCGAAGTCTATCCAGATCTCGGTGTGCTTCTCACCCGGATTAAGGGAGAACGGAGGAGGTACCATCAGCAACGACATGTCGTTGCTGTCTGAATTAATGTCCACAGGCGGATAGTATCCAGCCGTGGTCATGAGGTACCAGAGTGAATCCAGAAACAAGCAGGGCCAAAACCCGATATAGGGCCAGATGTAGTAGGCGTTGTTTACACCTCTAATGACGTGCATGGGATCATCGGTTAAAGGAGCTTTAAGGATTCCGAACACGATAGATGAATCTGCCACGTCATATATCCACGCCAGGTTGTGATCCGGATCCATCTCCACCCAGTTATCATAGGCATCGCCGATATCCCAGTCCTCGAACAAGCCGATCCACAGCTCCGGAATCGGATCGGGAGTGGGGTTGTGGTAGATATTGATCTTAATCGAGAAATCACTACAATCCACGTCCTTCAAGCCGATGACGAACAAAGAATCATACTCGCCAGAGAAGACGGTGGTGTAAAAGTTGCTATAAGCAACTTCACCGTAATATTCCTCATAGGGGCTGCCCGGACACCATGGATCGTAGGTCTTAACCAGATGCTGGCTGGGCACGAATCCGAGATGGTCGCAATCAAATATGTCCAGAGCCATATGCTCGGCCACGGGATCGACATTCACAGCCGAGATAAAGGTGGCATCGAACAGATAGTCAGTTCCGTACCAGACGAAGTTATCTCTTGCATCATTTCCTATTGCTCCGAAGTTGGAAGTCCTTTGCGACCCGTGGAAGAAATCTACCATGACTTCCTCATAGGGCGGCTGGACTCTCAGGGTGACGTCGCAGGTCTTGGTCTGTCCGTCGTCGCCCACACCCTGGAAGGTGAGGGTGTAATCACCATAGGGCACACCCACGTCCGCGGTGATGGCCACATCCGAAGTACAGGGGGGAGGCACACCGTTGGGAGTGAAGGTGGCGTTGATGGCAGCCGGCGGATCGACGCTCAAAAGACTCAGAGTCACATTCTCGGCATAACCAAGAATAGGGGTGAGCTCTACCTGGTACACGTTCGCTGGCGGATCACCAGGAGTGGCGTAGCCTAGAGCCGGAGCGCACTGCATGATGAAGGTGCTCTGCCAGGGGATTGGGCAGATATAGGCCTCAATTCTGAATCCGTAGGGATAGTAGCTTTCCCAGGCACCTTGGTACCAGCCGCTGGCACGATCCGTTGGATTGTAGCCATCATCAGATAGCCACGCTAACTCGTCGCCGGGTTCGAAAGCGTGGCCACCTCCGATGTGGAACTTCTCCCCCGGGTCGAAAATCAGATTGTACTGATAAGCACCAAACTGGGTATAACCCGGGTACCAGACGATATCCTCAAAGGTCGCGTGGAACTCCGCCAGCGCTTGATGCGGTGCGTTGTTGTCCAGTGGGAATGTTCCATCAGAGAGCCAAACATACATCTCCGGATCAGGAGTACCTGAGGTACCACCCTGATACCATCCTACCTGTAAACGCTCGAGCCGTCCGCCGTGATCTGCGGGCATCTCGAATCTCATGTTGATCAATGAGTCATTAGGTGGCTGTCTCCAGTAGTAGGAAGCATACCCTCCACCTGGGAACCACTCAAGTGTGGTGTCGCACGCCGGTATGTCGCAAGCTGGTGACTCGGTGTAACCGCTCACATAGATCATGGGAGTTCCCGGAGAGGGTGGCGCCCAGAAATCGCTCCACTCCCACCAGGGCGGGGAATAACCATCGTACCAGACCCAGGCATGGCAGGTGTCCATGGGAACCGAACCGTCGTCAAACAGCACGCTGGGTATCTCTCCGGTGACCCCGCCGGCATACTCGATGGCAATGAAGAAAGGCTCGTAGATGCAAACTAAGTCCGGAAGATCGATGAGGGTCAAGGAGGGATAGAAGGTATCGACTGTTGTCGGGCCAGACGAATATATCTCGGTTCCAGGGCCGTCGCACGGCTGTTGGCACTCGATGTAAATGCGTACATTAATATCTGTCGACCCGACTCCGGCATGATCGTAGAGAGCGACCTCCACCTCGGAAATCCTGTACGGATAGACCGGAGGCGTGCAAAACTCTTCGGGATCATAGTACTTGGCCACCTTATCTTGCACGTTCCATGATCCGAAGTAGGATTGCGGAACTCCCGAGCCTTGCGTCATGTCGCATTCCTCGCCCGGATAGCAGACCAGATCGGCGCAGATGCCGTTAGCCCGGATCATGAAGTATCCAGTCGGATTTGACCAGAAATCAGAGTACTCCCACCACGGGGGTGAGTAGCCCTGACTCTCGAACCAGATCCAGCCCACACAGGTATCCTGGGCCTCATCGGTCATCAAGATGCAGGGAATGCTGCCGGCCGTTCCGCTGGCATATTCCACCGACAGGAAGAAGTCGTCCTCCAGGCACACATCTTCCGGAGTGGGCACAACCGCTACGTCAGGATAGAAGGTGGTGATGGTGCTGGCGAACGAGTAGATCTCTGCTCCGGGACCGGCACAAGGATCACCGGCCTCGTAGAAGTGCCAGATCACGTCCACCGCGCCCACGCTGGCGAAGTCATAGAACAGTCCCTCCACCGAGGTGATGTTGATAGGATAAACCAGGCTGCACGCGGTGCACATGGTTGCCGGATCGAAGTAGTTGGCGTTCTCGTCATTCACACCCCAGCTGCCGAAGTATAATGCTGCGCTTCCGTTGTCGTACTGCAGATGGCACTCTTCGGCAGCGCCCTCGCAGGTGTTCTGGGGGTTGGTGTAGCCGGTAGACCAGAGAAGCATCTCGC
>CAYGCR010000015.1:0-59554 GCA_964348415.1 uncultured Ignavibacteria bacterium
TACTTCAAAGTCCCAAAGGGAGGACTCCGCATTCCTCCCACGTATTCATTCTTCCCCAGGGAATAGAAACCCAGACAATGCCCCTCTGGTTACGGTTCTTTTGGCTGCATCTTTCCTGTGTTTTTCCTCCATCGCGATTTCACGCTTTTTTCGCTTAACTTTTGCCGGTCCCGGCTTATTGTTGTTGGTAAACTACAGAAGCACTATGGGTCTTTTCCGAGTTCTTGCGCAGTTTTATGCCGTTGGAAGAGGGTCTTACAAATCTGCAGCGAAGCATTCAAAAGTGCTAAGTATAAAGCTGTCTGAATTCTGCTTGTCTGACGGAATTCCTTCCTGCAAATAAGAGAAGACGCCAGGAAGAACGTGACTCTTGCCTGTGTAGCTTTCAAACAAGACCCAACGGAAAAAAGCAGTACATTCTAACCTTTCCTCCAGAGGAGGGGAAATATGATACCCAAAATGCTGAAGCTTTTTGGTGATTCCGCTTGTCGTCTTTGGGGTTTTAGCGGTGCAAGGATTCTCTGCCACAGCTCCGCAGAAGCCAAAGACCAGACACATCTCGCAGGACATCCGTGTGGATGCCCCCGGGTACGAGCTTTATACGCCTGCTACCAGACCTACCGTCAAGTGTCTGGGTGGTGGTGCCAAACTGGGCTGCCTGGATATCCAGCCCGAAGTCGGGGCCGTCATTCAGCACGATCAGATCGGAGATACCTGGTGTGACTTTCAAAAGAATGGCTCCATGGGCCGGATGATCTGGGTGAGCAATGGTGGCTACTGGCACGTCTCTTGGACCTATTCCGGCCATCCGTATCCTCCAGGCCCACGCAGCGTGGACGCCGGCTGCTCAGAGCCGGCCCTCCTCCCGTCTTGTCTGAAACGTGCGAGTGCGGATAGAAGGAATGGTTTCCTCGCTAATCACACGGCATAACCGGCTAGGCTTCCTCATCCTGCGAGTAATCTACGCTGGTCCGAACAATAGCTTAATCTGAACGCCTCCAGCTGCGAGCGTTCGGGCGCAATTACAGTGCACCCGAGCTTTACTTCCCTTCGGCGCATGACCATGTCGGTTAGATCCGTTGGTTTGATCCGGGAGGGGAAAGTCTACCTGCTCAAAAAACAAAAGAATTGGGTACCCACGAAGGTGACATTGCCGTTGATAAACACGACTCCAGTTGGGAGGCTTTTTATCACTTCAGCACAACCCTTCTGATTATCTCGCAATGTGCGTCGGTGTCGAGCTCACAGAGATAGAGTCCGCCGGAGACCTTTTCCCTTGGGAGTTCTTACTGTCCCAGATAACCTTTTTCCATCCTTTGGTCTAAAAAGCGTCAATCGGCTTTCTGACCTTCTCGTTTTTCAGATTGTAGAGGGTGAGCTTTACCCTCGCGTCCGTTGGCAAGAAGTAGCTGATGTTCGTGAAAGGATTCAACGACTGGGTTCAATGCGAAAAAGCCGAAGATGTTCTCGGAGGTTTAGGTCGTCGAATTCGTCTACGCGGTTGACTTCCAGGAGGTTGATCTCAAAGCTATCCCAGTCCAATAGACGGACTACCAAGACAGCAATGGCTTGACACGTGTGCCACCGCCTTTAAGCCCCATCCCGCCCGATTCAGCGTACGGTAAAGCCTTTCTGATGCGCTCCCATCTCGTGCAATTGTCAATGGGATTTGTATTTGGTTTGTCCGGAAAGTCCAACAAGACCCGGATTCCAAACCTCTCGGGACCTAAATTCAGCCTGACACGTCTCAACATCTATGCCGTGAATTGAAGGTCAATCTTTAGGCCATTCGAATGTCACCTTCCGGTAGCCCGCACCCAGAGACGCAGATAGAGCCCCCGGATCTGGAGGGTCTCGCAGGAGTCCAACAAGAAAGCGAAGTTCTCTTTTTGGGCGTCTCGATCCGTTTTGGATAAGCACCTTCTGGATAGTGAGTTACGGTGAATCTCGGGGAGACCGCCGGGTGTCCATTTTTAAGGATTTTTTAAGAGAGCTTTAAGGGTTTTCTTAAGCCCCAGAAGTTAACTTGTCCGCGAAAAGAAAAAAAACCGGGATGAGATTTTCCCCTTCCTCTCATACCGGCTCAGGATGGAGCCGGTGGCGTGGAGAGAAGGTGTAGCTCTCCACGCTCCCGGTTGAAAAAGAAAGGACGGAGCAAAGTGAAAACAGGAAAAGCAGAAGACCTGGAGGTGTTTATGATAGAAAGAATGCCTTGGTGGGGGTTCTTGGAGATGTTGGATTTCAACCCAAAGCCAGGAGGTACCAATATGAACCCGAATAGGTCGAGACAGAACTCGAAAGCCGTTAACCGTAAATCCAAAACTGTTTCTGAGAAAGGAAGGAAAGCCATGAAAGCAGCTGCTTTTATTCTGGTAGCGTCCTTTGCCGCAGTGTGCACGTTTTCGTTCACTTCGACTAACATAGCTGCGGCTGCTCAGCCCTATGAGTGCGAAGAGGATCTAATCGAGGTGATGTTCGCGCAGGATTCCAAGGTGCGCTTCCGCGAGGGTGAGATAGTTGATCTAGCGACAAACGCTCTTGCCGGAGTCGACCAGGTATTGGCCAAATCTACTGTAGTTGAGTGGCAGAGGATCTGTGATGTGTCCGAGGAGCGGCTGGATCAGATTCATGAACGCGGTGAGGCCAATACCGGCAAGTCGCTTTACAATCTGAATAACATCTATCGGGTGCGTATCAGCAAAGAACTTGATGTCTGGGAGGTCAGCAGGGAGTTGGAGACACTTCCGGGAGTGATGCTTGCCCGACCCGTGCCCAAGCCGATGCCTCTTCCCTGGCCGGGTTATTACGAACCGCAGCAAGGCTACCTGGATCCGGCAAGTTCCACCCCCACAGGAATCGACGCCAGATATGCCTGGGGCTGGTGGCCGGGCGGTGATGGGGCCGGAGTGACAGTGTGCGATCTAGAGTATAGTTGGAACTACAATCACCAGGACATAACCAAAGCCCTTGGCTCTCAGATTAACTCCAATGTGGTTGACCCCTTTGGTGACAACAATCACGGTACTGCAGTTATGGGAGAGCTTGTTTCCGATAAGGCCGCCTGGGGAACCACAGGCATCTGCTACAACTCGAATCTGAAAACCTGCGGAACCTATTTTGGCAGCCCTTATCCAAGCTGGAATGTAGCCGGCGCTATGGCCGTGGCCATCGCCAATCTATCCCCGGGTGATGTTATCCTACTCGAGCAGCAATGGGATTACGGCGACACCAATACCTATCAGTGCCCGGATCACATTCCAATTGAGTGGTGGGGGGATACCCATCCTGGTGCTCAATCGCGGAATGCAGTCTATGTTGCCATCGAGAATGCCGTAGCCAACGGAATTCACGTGGTGGAGTGTGGAGGAAATGGCGGCGCCCCGGTCAGCCTTGTGGGTTACAACACTGATAATCTCACCTGGTATGGAAATTCAGGGGCTATCATCATAGGCGCCGGTGGGGTAACAGCCGGAGGTCAATATCCTGAGGGAGACCTGGAGAGGTTGTGCTTTTCCAGCTACGGCTCCAGATTCGATCTGCAGGGATGGGGCGAGGAGGTGGTGACCACCGGATACGGTGATCTGTGGAACGCTGACGGACCCAACCTGGCCTATACCAATAGCTTCTCCGGGACCTCGAGCGCGGGGCCAATAGTTGCCGGAGCGGTTGCCTGTTGTGTAGGTTACTGGAAGACTTACGTTTCGCTAGCTTTGCCATCGCCTGAGTACATTCGTAATCTACTGATCAACACAGGAACGGTTCAGGTAAATCCGGGAACCGGGCACATCGGCCCGCGGCCAGATCTCCAGGCTGCGATTAGCGCCATGTACCAGGCCTACTACTGGGTCGACGCCACGGCATCTCCTGTGGACGCTATGGGAGGCTACGGGTGTGCCTGGGGCGACTACGATAACGACGGTGATCTGGATCTCTACGTTTCAAGCTACAACTACGGTAGCAGGCTGTACCGAAACGACGGCGGAGGAGTCTTCAGCAGCCCCTGGGCCAGCAACACTCCCCCGAACGACCATTATGACGGGACGGGCGTAGCCTGGGGTGACTATGACAACGACGGTGATCTGGATCTCTACCTGGGGCAAGCCAATGGACAGCCGAACAGGCTGTTCCGGAACGACGGCAGTGATACCTTCACCGACGTGACCAACGGGCTTCCACTGGGCGACGCAGGAGATACCTATGGCGTAGCTTGGGGTGATTACGACAAAGATGGCGACATCGATCTATACATAGCGAACCTGGGCACGGCCAACAAGCTGCTTCGGAACGATGGTGTTTCCGGCTTCACTGACGTCACTTCCGGAACTCCACTGGGCGATGCGGGAAGCGGTTGCGGTGTAGCTTGGGCTGACTATGATAATGATGGAGACTTGGATCTTTATCTTTCAAACTACTTTAATGAAGCCAACAAGCTCTTCCGAAACGACGGCGGTGGCTCGTTTACCGACGTGACCGCATCACCGTTGAACGACGCAGGGAACGGCCTGGGGATTGACTGGGGTGACTACGACAACGATGGAGACCTGGATCTATATCTGGTGAACTGCAACGGCGCAAACAAGCTCTTCCGCAACAACGGCGGTAGTTCCTTTACGGATGTGACCAGCGCTCCTATGAATGATGCCGGCTTTGGCTATGGTTGCATGTGGGGTGACTACGACAACGACGGAGATCTCGATCTTTACCTGGCGAACGGCGGCGCCTCAGGTGAAAACAGGCTATTCCGGAACGACGGCGGGACCTTTGTTGATGCCGCCAGCGGGCTCATCCGAAACACGGGACCGAGCACTGGGGTGGCTTGGGGTGATTACGACAAGGACGGAGACCCTGATCTATACGTCACCAACAACAATCCGTATCGCAACAAACTGTTCCGGAACGAAATAGGCACAGCGAACCATTGGCTTCACGTCAACCTGGTTGGGACCACCACGAACGTGTCCGCAATCGGTGCCAGAGTGCGCATTGTCGCGGCTGGCGTGTCGCAGATCCGCGAGATCTCAGGCGGCTCAGGTTGGTGTTCTCAGAATTCCTTGACTGCCGAGTTTGGCTTGGGATTCAACCTGCTGGTGGACACGCTGCAGATCCAGTGGCCCTCCGCGAAGTCGACAGACACCTACACTAACCTTCCGGTAGACACGCTACTGACATTTTACCAGGGAGGATTTGCGCGCGGCGACGCCAACGGAGATGGGGCGATTGGCCCAGGGGACGTAGTCTTCCTCCTGAACTATTTGTACAGAAGCGGTCCCGCTCCCAATCCTATGTGGGTCGGAGACGCCAACTCCGATGGCACGGTCGGCCCGGGAGACGTGGTCTATCTGCTGAACTACCTGTATCGATCCGGACCTCCTCCCTTAGCGCCCCGATCAGGGGAATCTTCTGCTGGTGCCGCCAGGTTATCCACCAGAGGACACGCTGAGATTTCACTCGTGCTGGACAAACAGCGGAGCCCGACTGATCCTGAAGAAATATCAGCGATCTCAGTAGCAGGGAGCTTCGATAGAGACGTCGCCATGGTGCACTTGGAGATCGAATTCGACCCTGATCAGGTCACGCTGCTCAATCCTGAATCGACTCCACTGACAGAAGACCTCCAGATCTTCTCCGGAATCAAGGATGGGATGCAGAAGATTGGCGCGGTGGACTTAAATTCTAGGAACCATCTGGCACCGGGAGAAGGGACACTGCTCAAGTTGCGAGCCAAGGGAAAAGACTTAAGCAACATCAGAATAGCCAATGCGATACTCATCGGAACTGATGCGGTCCGGCTCAATGTGGATATCTTCAGCGAGCTGAAGGTCAGGGAGTCCGGATCCGCACCTCAGGATTTCTCGTTGTCTCAGAACTACCCTAATCCATTTAACCCTCAGACTGTCATCAGCTATTCTCTGCCTCAAGATGCTCACGTGACTTTAGTTGTTTACAACATCCTGGGACAGAAGGTTAAGACCCTGGTGGACGGACATCAATCAGCTGGTGTTAAGACGGCATGTTGGGACGGGACGGATGATAAGGGGGACCAGGTGTCCAGCGGCGTCTATTTCTACAGGCTGGAAGCGGACCGGTTCTCGGAGGTAAGGAAAATGCTGCTGGTGAAATAGTCGGCAAGGGTTAGCAGAAGGCCGGGCGTTCAGTATCCAACAGAGAATTTCTTTATCCAGTTGGAAGCCAGATTGAAAAAGCCCTCCTCGGAGAGTTTCCATTGAGGAACCGCTGCCGGGGAGGGCTTATGGTTTTCCCACGCACCCGACTGAGAATCCTTCGTCTTCCCAAACCCGGTGAGGAATGCTAAAGAGAGATCGCTGCCAAAGTGAAAGAGCGCCGTCACCTTGCTGTCGCCGGTCTGCGAAGCCGTCAGCGCGGATACTAAAGAAGAAGGAAAGTGGGAAGATGTGACAAGAAATGGGAAAAAGGCTTGACAGAAAAACTGATTTGGTTATATTATATGCCGATGTAGGCATATAGGCATACAGGAGGTACGATGGACAATTACGTTGAGGTTTTTAAGGCGTTAGCAGACAACACACGATTGAGGATCATGCGATTGCTGTCAATCACTGATCGTGAAGTTTGTGTCTGCGAGATCATGGATGCTCTGCAGCGCCCTCAGTACCAGGTATCCAAGCACTTAAACATCTTGAAAAGCGCCAAACTGGTGGAAGGGGAGCGGAAAGGCACGTGGGTTTACTATTCCCCTTTGAAGAAGCACTCACCCTTCAATCGGCAGCTTTTGAAGTTGCTGAAGGACCAGCTTTCCGATACAGAGTTCCTTCAAGACGCCAAGAAGTTGAAGCGAAGACTGCGACTTAGAGATGGCGACACGTGTGTGGTCGGCGTTGCGAACAGACGAAATGCCGGGTGTGCGAGCGTAAGAGAAAAACTCGGCTGAATCACCTGGCTCCGAGGAAAGCAAGTGTCAAAAACCCACGAGCATACGAAGAATGACGTGATTGGTAAGAAACAGGCCAGAAAGCCGAGCCTGACAGCCTGGATTTGTCTTGGTTTGACATTCGCTGTTGTCGTAGCCATTGATTTGATCTTTCTTTTGCCTCACGGCCAGGCAGAACCCCCCAGAATATCGCTTTCGGAAACCTTCTGGGATTTTGGACGAACGCCCCAGCACAGCCGTGTTTCCCATACCTTCTGGATTAGGAACGTCGGGGGAGACACGTTAAGGATTATAAGAGTCAAATCCGGGTGAGGATGCACCCAGGCTCCGGTTGACAAAAAGGAGCTGGCTGCCGGTGACAGCACGAGATTAGAGATAATTTTCAACTCAGGCAAGACCAGACATAATGTAAAGAAAACCACTCGCATCTTTTCCAACGATCC
The DNA here is from genome assembly GCA_964348415.1 of uncultured Ignavibacteria bacterium. Classification (GTDB taxonomy): domain Bacteria; phylum Zixibacteria; class MSB-5A5; order MSB-5A5; family SM1-73; genus SM23-73-3. The sequence continues at coordinate 7,354 of CAYGCR010000015.1, forward strand.
CAGCGATTCGGTGACCCGGATCACTATCGCCGCGGATGTCAAGCCTGAACCGTACAGTGACTTTTCCGTTCAGGTATCGCCCACCATTGTGGAGTTTAGCTCGGAAAGGGCGTCGGAGGATTCGGAAATGGAAATAAACATCAGGAACACAGCTTCCCAAGACCTGGGCCTTGAATTAGTGGATCTCCCTTCTGACTTCCTTGAGGCAAAGCTGTCAGACCAAGTCCTTAGACCTTCCGAGGAGGTGAAACTGAAGGTTAAGCTCAAAGGGGAACTGAAAGAGACAGGTCTGACGAAATCGATCACACTGGAGCTCGGCGATCAAGACAGCAGTCGCTTTACCATTCCCGTCAGGAAGTAAGAAGCTGCCGGGCAGATTTCGGCTTTCAACGAAAGGAGTAAGAAATGCACCCTCCAAAATGCAGACTGACTTGCGGCATTATAGGGGCTTTGTCGCTGGCGATGACGATCTTCACCCTCAGCTGTGGAAACCAGAGAGACGATAAAGTAAGCGCAAAGGAAGCCACCACGGAGAGACCGCAAGGGCAGTCCTCCGAACCGGTGCAGACTCAGATTGAGCCGTCAGAGGTCTCCCAAAGAATGTCTCAGGCGTTCTCGGATGGCAAATATACCTATCTTTTTTTCTATGAACCAGGTAACGGCAACTGCGAGATCATGGAAAAGAACTTGGATTCATTTGCCCGGAAGACAAAGAAGGATGTCGAAATCATCAAAGTTGACCGCAAGGACCCGAGGAATAAGGACATAGTCACCGGGCTGAGGACCCAGACCGCCCCTATCCCTCTGACCCTTCTTTTTGATCCCAGCAGCGCTATTGTTGCTGCTTTCACAAAGGTGGTCACGGAGGAAGAACTCACACAAGCTTTTCCCTCTCCTAAGAAAGTCGAAACCTTAGAATATATCCGACAAGGCAAGGGAGTAATTCTATGTTTTTCAAGCAAGCGGATGCCGTCCAGAAAAGCGGTCCAGACCTGCTGTTCTCAAGCTCAAGACGCGCTAGCGGGAAAGGCTGAATACATCCATATCGATTTATCAGATCCTAAAGAGGCGGGATTCATAAAAGAACTGAGGATTGACCTCAACATGGCCGAACCGATCACCTTTGTCATAAATTCCCAGGGTCAGGTGACCGGCAAATATGGGACAGAGGTGCAAGTCGCTAACCTGGTTGAGGCGGCCACAAGAGTGGTGAAGAGTGGGTGCTGCCCTCCGAGCAGCGGAAAATCGTGCCCACCTGCAACGCCAGAAAAGAAATAGGCAAACTCCAATGCAGAGGAAAAAATGAATTTGAGAAGAATCATACTGAAGGAACTCTTGGAGAGAAAAAGGCAATTCCTGACCAGCTTCATAGCCATCCTGTTGGGAATAATCGTAATAGTGGCGGTCAAATCGGTTTCCAATTCCTCAGAGAAGGCGGTAGCCATCCAACTCGACAATTTGGGAGCCAACATACTGGTCTTGCCACAAACCACGACCATCGATAACTACTATGCGGCCGACATTAACGCACCGGAGATGCCGGAGGATTATGTCGACCGGATAGCTAGTTCCACCATTCAGGGTGTAGACAACTTGTCTCCCAGGCTGTCGGCCCGAGTAGAAGTAGAGAATTATTCTCTGGTGCTCACCGGGATTTTGCCTAAGAATGAGTTGGCCTCAAAACCCATCTGGCAGACTGCCGGGTTTTCTGATCCCGGTTTGCAGGCGGCTTGTGATCCAAACAACATTATGAATGAGAGTCGCGGATACGAAGACCCAAGACTCCAGCGGCAACCCATAGATTCACTGGGCGAGTATGACTGTTTGGTGGGAAGCGATGCCGCTTCAAACTTGGATTTAAAAGAGGGTTCTGTGATAAACATCAAGGACACCGAATTTGAAGTCGCCAGAGTGCTTCCCCAGACCGGAACCGTGGATGACGGTCGAATCTTCGTTCATCTTCATACGGCTCAACAAATATTGGGAAAACCAGGGGTGGTAAACGCCATAGAAATCATGGGCTGCTGTTCTGCCATCTCCGAGGGGCTTTTGGGGAATCTGAGAAACATTTTACCTGACACCAAAATCACCACCATCAATCATATTGTGCAGACTCAGGTGGAGACCAACAAGACCATGGAGAAATTCTCCGTGATCTTTCTGATCATCATAATTCTCGTGGGAGGTATCTCCATCGGCAACTACATGTGGTCAAATGTGGAGGAAAGGAAAAAAGAGATTGGCTCCCTGCTAGCCATAGGTGCGTCTCCTAAGGACATCTATTACATCTTTGTCGGCAAAGCGTTAATCCTGGGACTGATCGGCGGCATCGCTGGTTACCTGTTGGGCAGTTTAGCTGGAATGATCTTGGGGCCTCAAATAGCTGGTGTAAAGGTCTTGCCCATTCCTCTTCTGTTTGTCTGGGCGGTGGTTATTGCGGTCGGAATCAGTGTAATCGCCTCCTTTTTCCCGGCCAGGAGGGCGGCTAAGTTAGATCCGGCTTTAATCTTACAGGAGATATAGATGATCCGAATAGAGAACCTCTCAAAGACATATAACAGCAAAGGGAAGGCGGTCCTTGCGCTCAGGGAAGTCTCTTGGTCCATCGAAAAGGGAGAATTCGTGTCGATTGTGGGACCCTCCGGCTCGGGCAAGACCACCTTGCTCTTGTGTATCGGGGGATTGATCCATCCCTCCTCCGGAAAAGTCACCATAGAGGGCACTTCCATCTATGACTTGGATTTCAAAAAGCGAGCTACATTTCGGCTAAGAAATTTAGGCTTCGTTTTTCAAACCTTTAATCTCATCCCTTACCTGACCGCCATTGAGAATGTTCAGATTCCCTTATCTTTAGCCGGAACCTCGGATGGCACGCAGTCACAAAGAGCAGCAGAACTGCTGGAGAAGTTAGGACTGGCGGACAGGGTTGACCACAAGCCCCGGGAACTCAGCATCGGGGAACAACAGAGGGTAGCCGTTGCCAGAGCCTTAGCCAATAATCCAAAGATAATCCTGGCGGATGAGCCGACCGGGAATCTGGATCCGGATATGACCAGGGAAACCATCGGCTACTTAAGATTATTAAGCAAAGCCGGCATCACTGTGGTTATGGTGACTCATAATCCGGGTGCTGCTGAGTGCGCCGAACGAAGGTTGCGGTTAGTTGGTGGAAGATTAGTCCAATAGGCTGGTAGAGACAACAAGTCAAGGAATGTGCAGCTCTCAGAAGGACTAATTCGGCAAAAGATGCATGCGCAATAAAAGAAACTCAGTGCACCGGCGGTTGTCGGTGCTTTTTGATGTTCCTCCGAAGCGCGCGAGACAAAAGATAGTCGGCCAGAGAGCAAACAAACGGCCTGTCTCGTCGTACCCTAGGTAAAGATGCGCATAGTCGCATAAAAACATGTAACCGACGGAACGAATTATGGTTGACTTAGATCTGATTGAACTGCAGAGCGCTTATCTTAAGACTATCGCTCAGCCCACCCGGCTGAAAATCCTCTACTTCCTTAAAGATGGCGAACAGTGTCAGTGTAAGATCATACCCAAGATGAAGGAAGACCAGTCCAACATCTCCAGACACTTAACCCACATGAAGGACATGGGAATACTTGAATCTCGCCGGGAGGGGGTTTCGGTTTACTACAAGATAAAAGACAAAAGGGTTTTCAGCTTGCTTTCTATGGTAGACCAGATTGTGAAGGCGGAGATCAAAGAGAAGGCAAGGCGGGTCAAGATTCTTGCGTGAAAATCCATGAGCGGGCGCTAAGTTAGGCGGGACAATCCAGCGCCCTGGCTCGAGGTTACCAATTATGTCGCTGATTGAGATCCTACAGAGCGGCGGGGAAGCTCTACTTGAGTATCTGTCTGCCCACGTGCTGACCTGCCTGGTGCCGGCCTTCTTCATAGCTGGCGCCATTGCCGTATTTGTTTCGCAGGGTTCGGTGCTGAAGTACTTCGGCGCCAGCGCCAGGAAGGTAGTGGCTTACTCCGTTGCTTCGGTGTCCGGAGCTATCCTGGCCGTCTGCTCTTGCACCATCTTACCTTTGTTTGCCGGAATACATAAAAGAGGAGCTGGCTTGGGTCCGGCCGTCGCTTTTCTTTATTCCGGTCCCGCAATCAATATCCTGGCGGTCATCTACTCTGCGAGGCTTCTGGGCTTTGATCTGGGTATGGCGAGGGCGGGAGGAGCTATTGTCTTCTCCGTGGTGATCGGTTTGATCATGGCTTTGATCTGGAGAAGAGAGGAGTCGGAGAAAGTCAATAATCCAGGAGAGCTGGCCTTACCTGTGGAAGAGGAGAGAGACAGACCCCAGATCGTGACCTTCTGGTACTTTGCTGTCCTGGTGGGAATCCTAGTCTTCGGTGCTGCCCAGGAGTGGCTTATAACAGGCGTGCTTTTGGTAATCTTGGGTTTGATCCTTTATATATGGTTCAAGAGAGAAGAACTTGGATACTGGATGTACCAGACGTGGGATCTTTTCAAGAAGATATTTCCCATCTTGATCGCGGGCGTTTTTGTGGCGGGAATTATCAAAGCCATAGTTCCTCAGGGAGTGGTGGAACAATGGCTGGGGGGAAACGGGGTCAGGGCGACTTTCATAGCCTCCATCTTCGGGGCCTTGATGTATTTTTCGACCTTAACTGAAGTTCCCATCATACGAGCCCTGATGGATCTGGGCATGGGAAAGGGGCCGGCTTTGACCTTGCTTCTGGCCGGTCCGGCTTTGAGCCTGCCCAACATGATTGTTATCGCCAGAATAATGGGTATCAAAAAGACGGGCGTATACGTTCTGCTGGTGGTGATTATGGCCACCATAACCGGATTGATTTTTGGAAATCTAATCTTGTCGGAGGTGTAAGGCATGAAAATCGAGGTCTTAGGTATGGGATGCAGGAGGTGCCACCAGCTGGAAGAGCAGGTGCGTCGCGTTTTGAAGGAATTGAATATCGAAGCTGATGTGGTGAAGGTCTCCGATCTTGACAAGATCTCCTCTTATGGGGTCTTGATGACGCCGGGTCTTGTGATAAACGGCAAAGTGTATTCTTCGGGTAAACTGCCTGCGATGGCGACGCTGAAGAAATGGCTTGAGGAAGAAAGGAACAAATAGATAGTTGAGCGCACTCTGGACCATTTCTGAATTCCGCAAAGCCTGATGGAAATCAAGAAACAGGCGAGCGAAAAGGAATCATATGAACGAAAGCGTGATTAAAAAACTCTCTTTTCTGGACCGTTTCCTGACCTTGTGGATATTCCTGGCCATGGGCGTCGGGGTTTCGTTTGGGTATTTGGTACCCCAGGTGGAAGGGTTCATCGGCCTCTTTCAGGTAGACACCACAAACATCCCCATCGCCATTGGTCTGATTCTTATGATGTATCCACCGCTGGCCAAGGTGCGCTATGAGGAGCTGGGAGACGTGTTCCGTAACTGGAGAGTCCTGGGTCTGTCTCTGATCCAAAACTGGATCGTCGGACCCGTTCTCATGTTCTTCCTGGCGATTTTGTTTCTTTCCGGCTATCCCGAGTACATGGTGGGCTTGATCATGATCGGGCTGGCCCGCTGCATCGCCATGGTGATCGTCTGGAACGAGTTGGCTCACGGAGACACCGAGTATGCGGCGGGACTGGTAGCATTCAACAGCATCTTCCAGGTCTTCTTCTACAGCGTTTATGCCTATATCTTCATTACTGTCCTGCCTCCTTTCTTCGGGCTGAAAGGGAGCGTGGTTGACGTCACCATCGGTCAGATAGCCAAAAGCGTTTTCATTTACCTGGGCATTCCTTTCATCGGCGGAATCCTCACACGTCTGGTGCTGGTGAATGCCAAGGGCAAGGATTGGTATCATTCCCGTTTCATCCCCAAGATCAGTCCCATCACCCTGATAGCTCTGTTGTTTACCATCGTGGTCATGTTCAGTCTGAAGGGTGAGCTGATAGTGCAGATTCCGCTGGACGTTGTCCGGGTGGCCATCCCGCTTCTGATATATTTCGTGTTCATGTTCCTGATATCCTTCTACATGGGATGGAAGATCAGAGCGGGGTATTCCAAAACCACCACCCTGTCTTTCACCGCGGCCAGCAACAACTTTGAGCTGGCCATCGCTGTCTCGGTTGCAGTTTTTGGAATTCACTCCGGGGTTGCCTTTGCCGCCGTGATCGGACCTTTGGTGGAGGTTCCGGTTCTGATCAGCCTGGTCAATGTGGCGTTCTGGCTCAGGCGGCGGTTTTTTGCAGAGGAAGTCAGATTGGAGGTTCCAGAGGTGGTGCAAAGCCCCGGGGTTGACTCATGAAGAATCAGAAAACGTTAGCTCATTCAGTCTATGGGTACGAGAACATTAACTTAAGAGAAGTCTTGCTGCTTTTGTCTTTTCTCTGTTCACTTCTCTTGGCTATGAATTCAGCAGGAGCAGAGGAGCAGAATCCGCAAAAGACCCCAGCTGTAGCAGAAGAGGACACGAATTCGAGGGCGTCCAAAGAGAAAAATCCGCCCGCAGATATAGATAGTCTGTTTGTGATTCACTTTCATCCTACGGTGCAGTGTTCCTGTTGCATAAACGTCGGCAGCTTTGCCAGGAAAGGTTTAGAAAAGTACTACGCCAAACCATACGAAGAGAGGCGAATTATTTTCAAGGAATGCAACATTGATGAGGACTCTGTCTCAGCAAGAAGGTATGAAATCTTCGGATCTGCACTGGGGTTCGAGAGATTTTATGGAGAAAGGGCAGAATTCAAGGAGATTGAGTCCGTTTGGGAGTTTTGCGAAGATCAAGGAGAGTTCCTTCCGCATTTCAGACACGAGCTGGATCGGTTCCTGAGTTCGTCGAAAAAGGACACATCCCAGGCAAAAGTACCCGATGTCGATACAGACGAGAAAGTGCCCGGAGACAAGAAATGATGAAAGTCGAAATATTGGGTCCCGGCTGCCCTAAATGTGATGATACCTTCGAAAGGGCCAAGCAGGTCTTGGATGAGCTTGGATTAGAGGCAGAACTGGTTAAGGTTACGGACGTTTTTCAGATCATCGACCGCGGAGTGAACGTAACCCCGGCCCTGGTGATAGACGGAGCTATTGTATTCCAAGGCAAGGTGCCAACCACGGAAAAGATAAAGGAAATCCTAGAAGATCGGATTTCGGCGAAAGAAAAACCAGCATAAAAGACCGAGCTGCCAGGTGAAAACAAAACTGGTAACAATAGAAGGCAAGCAGATAGGCATAGTAGGGTTAGAGGAGGTCTTGGAGGATTTTTCTCAAGCCGGAAGAAAGCCTGATGAAGACGTGAAGCATGATCTCTTGAAAAGGCTTAGAGAACTCAACTATATTCCCGCGTCCAAAGAGGAGGTCTATGGTTCGGCCTTCTTGGACGAGTACAAAAAATTCCGCCACCGGAAAGATGGAAAGGCCGAGACGGAAAAGAAAGATTCAGGCACCTGGCAGGGTGTTCCCAGAGAAGAGGTGCCGTGGTACCCCACCATCCGGGAGGACTTATGCGACGGTTGCAATATCTGCGTGGAATTTTGTTCCTTTGGAGTTTATGAATACGATGAGGAGACCAACAAGGTGAAAGTGGTGAATCCTTTTAACTGCCAGGTCGGGTGCAGCATGTGCGCGCTGAAATGCCAGCCCAATGCAATACTCTTCCCACCTTTGACCATCCTGGAAGCGTTCAGGAAAAGATGATAGGACTCACATACACAAGAATGGAACAAGAGACGTCACCGGAGGCAAGAAATTGAAACTCAGACGAAGCACACTAGTCGCAGGAATCCTAATCGCCGTAGGAATTGTACTCGTTTTAGTCATCGGTTGCTCCGATCAGACAGGGGAGAAGTCAAAGACCGAAGCCGCGAGCGGCGGGTCGCAGGCGGCTAAATTGCCCACGCTGGTCGATTTGGGAAAGGGAACCTGTATCCCCTGCAAGAAAATGAAGCCGATCTTAGAGGAGTTGACGGTGGAGTACCAAGGCAGGGCAATCGTGAAGGTGATAGACTTAAGATACGAGCCCCGGGCGGCCAGACAGTATGGAATTCGGCTTATCCCCACCCAGATATTTTATGATGCCAATGGGAATGAAGTTTTCCGCCATGAGGGATTTATGGATAAGAATTCCATAAAAAGGAAATTCGCCGAGATGGGGGTAAACTGATATGGAGTCGATCCTGTCCAACATTTCGGACGTGATAAATCATTCTCCTGCCCTGGCATATCTGGCAGTCTTTGTGGGCGGATTGATCTCTGCTTCCAGTCCGTGTGTGCTGGCAATAATTCCACTGGTGATTGGCTTCGTGGGCGGTTATTCGGAAGGGAACAAAAAAAAAGCAGTAACCTACGCCCTGGTGTTCGCCTTGGGTCTTTCCATAACGTTTACCATATTGGGGGCGATTGCATCTCTTGTCGGGGGCCTTTTTGGTGACGTGGGGACGTTTTGGTATTATATCGCCGCAGGCGTGGCAGTTATCATGGGGCTTTATCTGGTTGGCATATTGAGATTCAAGATACCGCAACCTGTTTCTCTGAAAACGAAACACAAAGGAGTTATCGGTGCATTTCTGCTTGGCCTTCTGTTCGGTGCAGTATCCTCTCCCTGCGCCACCCCGGTTTTGGCGGTTATATTGGCTTTCGTTGCCACCAAGGCGAAGGTGATCTATGGGACATCACTGCTCTTTGTTTATGCGGTTGGGCATTGCGCCTTGATAATTCTCGCCGGTATTTTTACCGGTTTCGTGGAGAGCTATGCCAAGTCTAAAGGGGTGAGCAACTTCTCGGCCCTCACCAAGAAGGTCAGCGGAGTTTTGATCTTTCTGGGAGGTTTGTATATACTGTACCTTAATGTTTGAGAGAAGTCCCCAAAGACCACCAGGTGCGTCTGCGGCTGTGAGAAAGCCCGATTAAGTCTCTTCCCGCAGACGCGGCGAACCTCCTTTCGTCCCTCATTGTCCAACATAAATTCAATAACGAGCCTGAGACGGGCCAGAATGCAAGATGCCCGATCACGCCGCCATTGGCGGGCGATTTCCAATGAATCGGGCAATTACGATTAGGGATGATTGAGCGGGTCGATAAGTGGGAAGGTTTCCCGTAGTTGCTCAATTCATTGAGCGATGATGCCCGATGAATCGGGCAACTACCATCAGGCAAGTTGGATGGCTCGGAAATGACTGTTGATGAATGTCCTTGGTAGTTGCTCAAATCATTGAGCTACAAAGCCCGATAAGTCGGGCAACTACGACTATGCCCGTCAATTGGGCAAAGTGATGGGGACACAAAAATGTCGATCTAATGAGGGTAAAGAACGGAACTAGTACTCGCGGTAGTATTCTGATCGATAGTCCTCGATTTTGGCTTCCTCTCTGACCTGAGCGAACCAGTCTTGGTATACCTGAGTCTGCTTTTTCTGCATGAGCACGGTCATAACTGAGTCTCTAACTGAGACAAACAGGCTGTCGTCTAAGGCTGTCTTCGACACAAGCTGAATGATAAACGTGCCCCGATTAGTCTTGACCGGTGATGAAACCTGGTTTCGGTCAGTCAGAGAGAAGGCCTTTCCGATGAATTCAGGCGGGTTGCCTATTGGCGGAATAGATGAGCCTCGAGTGAACTCGTCCGGCTCAGCAAACGTTGCATCATTGTCCTTCGCCGCCTTCTTCAAGCTTTTCCCGTCCTTGATCTGGGCGTATATCTCTTCCGCCTTGCCGTAAGCCAACGAATCAGCTTTTATCTTGACCAGCTTTTGCCTTATGACTTGTTTGACCTCCTCCAATGGAGAAATCCCAGCCGGTTTTCTTTCCTTAATCTGAAAAACATAAAAACCCCTGCCGGTCTCGAACAAGTCGCTTTTTTCGCCCACCTGGTTGTCGAAGGCAAACTCATGCACGCCGGGAATGTTGCCGATTCCGGGAATGGTCTTTCCCTGCGCGAAGGCGCCGGTCTCCCCGACAGATAGGTTTTCTTCTTCAGCCAACTGGGCGAAATCAGAGCTCCTCACCCGGTCGGCGAAGTCCTCCGCCGTCTCTTTGATCTGCTCTAAGGTCTCGTCCGACGGAGATATTTTGAGAAGTATATGGCTGGCCTTCACCTCCTCTTTCTCGCCCTTTCCTTTCTTGTCCTCCACCTTTATCAAATGCCAGCCGAATCTGGTGTTGACCGGATCAGAAATCTCTCCGGGGTTAAGTGCGAAAGCGGTTTCCTCAAACGGAGCGACCATCATCCCTTTCCCGAACCAGCCCAGGTCTCCGCCATTCTTGGCCGAAGCGTTGTCTTCAGAGTAGTCCAGTGCCATCTCGGCGAAATCCTCTCCCTGTAGAATCTCTTCTTTGATCTCCAAGAGTCTCTGTCTGGTCTCCTCTTCGTCTGCCTGGCCGGGCTTTTTCTCAAAGAAAACGTAGCTTAAGTTGGCGGTTGGATCGGCCTTGAACTCCCCCTTGTGTCTTTGATAGTAAGCATTTATCTCCGTATCACCTACCGGAATATCCTCCTTCTGGAACTCGTACGTCGGCACCAAAATATACTTCACCTTCACTTTTTCGTTTTCGTCCTGATAGAATTCCCTCAGCTCCTCATCTGTGACCCGGACCAATGCCAAGATAGATTGCTGAAGCCTGGCTAACTGCAGATTTGGCCGGATCATGCTTTCTACCTGTGCCCAGGGCACTCTGGGATCATTCAAAGCCTGTAGGTACCTTTGATAATCGAACTGCCCGTCCTCGGTTTGGAAGGAAGGGTGTTCCTGAAGCTCCTTGGGAGGATATCTTCTCATATATTCATATAGCTCCGTGTCAGTAATTCGGATTCCCCTCTTCTGTGCCTCCTGATTCAAGAGGATCTCGTTTACCATGTTGTTCCAGACCTCATCCCGTATCTGCACCGCCGTCTCTTCATCCACGTCCCCTTGTTCCTGTTCCGCCTGTCTTAGAGCTTGGTCATAGTAATACTGAAACGCGAAAAGCTCGACATCCTGTCCGTTTATGGTGGCCAGGACTCCCTTCCTTCCCTGCTTTCTGGCGGAGAACTCCATACCCCAAGCGAAGATGATGGTTCCCACGAAGGCGGCGATCACCACCCAGAGGATCTGCTTGGTCAGCTTTCTCATCGCTTTCATCATAAGGCATCAAACTCCTTGCTGAGATTCTAACGCATTCAATATATTATCTATTCGGAATTTGGCAAGTTGTTTTTATCCAGCTCCCTTGGAGTCAACTAGGTTTCGCTGGTTGCAAAACCTAGCCTTGCCTTTGCATCTTGCACAGCTTCACAATTCTGTTTACTCTCGGCAGGATGGGAAAGTTTGAGGGGCTTTTGACTTCCGAGCAGTGTTTGTGGCAAGAAGAATAAAACAAGATAGATCGAAAACTCAGGCGGACGCCAGCAATGGCGTTCCTGCGTAGGAAGACTAATAGCGGAATACCATTGCCGCCTGGTTGGCCAAGTCGAGGAAGATATTGGGATATACGCCGAAAAGCAAGACACCTACGACGCAGATGATCAAGGCGATCTTGAGCATGGCACCTGTGGAAACAGAGCTTTCTTGCGTGGTGGCTTGGAAGTACATTTGCCTGACCACACCCAGATAGTAATATAGGGAGACTACGCTGGTCAGAACGGCAACGATCACCAGCCAAATGTAGCCCTGTTGGATGGCGGCGGAGAAAAGGTAGTACTTTCCCACAAATCCGGCCAAAGGTGGAATCCCGACCAAAGAAAGCATGAAAACGGCCATCATGGCTGCCAGAGCGGGTGTTTTTCGCGAAAGCCCGGCATAATCCTTGATCTCGTCGCTTCCAGTAATGTTGCTGAAGGCTATGGCGGCCATGAATGCCCCCATGTTGGCGAATAAATAAACGAAGGTGTAGAAGGCCACCGAGGCGACTCCCCTGGCAGTGGCGGCGACCACCCCCAGCAGAATGTATCCGATCTGGGCAATGCTGGAATAAGCCAGCATCCTTTTGATATTGCCTTGAAGCAGAGCGATTATGTTTCCCAGGATCATGGCCAGGGCAGCCAATACCGCCATAAGCAAAACCCAGTCGACCTGGAAGAGCAAAAACGATTTGTAGAAAACGCGCAGGAAGGCTGCAATCCCGGCTGCTTTCGAGGCCACCGAGAGAAATGCGGTTATGGGCGTGGGGGCACCCTCGTAAACGTCCGGCACCCACATGTGAAAGGGAACCAGAGCTAGCTTGAATCCAAACCCGGCGATCATGAAGATGAATCCAAGGACCAAAGCAGGACCGATTCCCCCTTGAGAGAGAAAACTGATTATTAGCCTACTCTTGACCTCACCCAAGAAGGTGGTTCCGGTGAGCCCGTAGATCAAACTTATGCCATAAAGCAGCAGGGCGGAGGATATTCCTCCCAGAATCAGGTACTTTAAGCCGGCTTCGCTGGATTTGAGCTGGTCCTTTCGATACGAGGCCAGGACGTAAAGAGGGATAGTAGCCAACTCTAAAGATACGTATAAGGTCAACAGTTCGCCGGCGCAGGCCAGAAACATCATCCCTACCATGGAGAGCAAAATCAGGCCGAAATACTCTCCCTGATTTGAATGGAACCTCTTGGCAACGTCAACAGAGGAGGCTATGGTCAAAAACCCGGTGAGCAGGAATATCAAATTGAAGAAAACGGAGAAAGAGTCCGCCACAAACATCCCGCCGAAAAGCTCTCCTTTTTGAGACGTCAAGACCAAAGTGATGGCTATGACTATGCCCAGAAGAGCTGGATAAGCCAGATTATGCTTTTTTTCCTTGCTGGCGAAGTCCAGAACGAACAGCAGGATAGCCCACACAAAAATGAATATCTGAGGCAGCAGTAGTTGAAAGTTCATGTTATAATTCAAAAGCAAGCATTTAATGTTGAAGATTTTGCGTCGACTATCCGGTTACCAGGTGGACCACGTTCTCAATGGTGGCTTTGATCATGTTGGCCAGCGGAGACGGGAACACGCCGATTCCTATCATCAGAATGGCCAGGGGAATCACGGTGAATATCTCTCTTCCGGATATCTCGGTCAAACCCTCCCACTTGGTGTTGAACTCGCCCAGAAACATCGCCTGAATCATCCGCAGGAAGTAGCCCGCGGTTATCACCACTCCGACGATAGCCAGAGGCACGATCACCTTGAAGACAGGGTATGCCCCCACAAATACCATGAACTCACTTACAAAGCCCGATAGCCCGGGCAGTCCCAGCGATCCCAGGCAGAACATCATCATGATGCCCGAATACACCGGAAGCTTCGTCCACAACCCACCGAAAGCTGCAATCTCCCGGGTATGGGCCCGCTCATAGAGAACCCCGACCAGAAGGAATAGCGCCCCTGTGATCAGACCGTGGGAGACCATCTGGAAGACGCACCCGGACATGCCGGTGACCGTTATGGCGGCCAATCCCAGCATGCAGTAGCCCATATGGCTGACCGAGGAGTAGGCGATCATCTTTTTCAAATCCTTCTGAGCCATGCATACCAGCGCACCGTACACGATATTTATCAGTGCCAGGATAGCAATGGGCACGGCAAAATAGATGGCGCCCTGCGGAAACATGGGATAGCTGATTCTCAAGAATCCGTAAGTTCCCATCTTCAGCAGAATACCCGCCAGGATTACCGAGACGGCGGTGGGGGCATCGACGTGCGCATCCGGCAACCATGTATGGAACGGGAAGACTGGAACCTTGACCGCAAATGCGATGTAGAAGGCGGCAAAGACCAAGAGCTGAAAGCTTCTGGTAAGCTCTGGAGCTTTCTCGATCAAAACCATCATGTTCAGCGTGTGTGGCTCCACGGTGAAGTACAGCGCCAGAATGCCCACCAGCATGAAAAGCGAACCGAACAAGGTGTACAAAAAAAACTTTATGGCGGAGTACTCTTTCCTTCCGTGTCCCCAGATTCCGATGAGGAAATACATGGGAACCAGGACGATCTCCCAGAATATATAGAAGAGGAAGAAGTCCAAGGCGGCGAAGACCCCTATCATACCCACTTCCAAAAGAAGGAGAAAAGCGAAGTATTGCTTCACCCGGTCCTTGATGTCTCCGAAAGAATAGATGACAGATACAAAACACAAAAGCGCGGTCAAAAACAGCATGGGAACCGACAGCCCGTCTGCACCCAGATAATAGGTTATCCCTAAGGAGGGGATCCACTCATACCTCTCCACAAATTGAAGCTGAGATACGGAACCGTCATATCCGGCAAGGAGAATAAAAGACAGAACCAGGGGGACGAAGGAAAACAATCCGGCAAGAAAACGAGCAGCCCCCTCTTGTTCTCTTTTCAGCATCAGAATCAGTATCATCCCCAGGAGTGGGATGAAGATCATCAAGGTCAGAATCGGGTAGTTCATGGAATCTCTTCTCCTCCTTATTGGCTCAATTGGAATGAATCAAAATGAGACTCTCGAACATATCCTGTACAGAAGGTTCACACTCCAAATCTAGCTTAGCTTGAAAAGAATGATCAGAACCAGACCGAAGAATATGACAAAGGCGTAGTTCTGCAGTTGTCCTGTCTGCATTCTTCTGAGTCCGGATCCAATCCCTCCGGTGACGTATGCTGTCCCGTTAACCGCTCCGTCAACAATGCGGCTGTCAAACCATTCCTTCACATCTGACAGGAAGACGGTGAAGTTGCCCACGCCATTCACCAGCCAGTCGACAACACCGACATCCAGCTTGGCGAAAAGGAAGTCGCACAGCTTCAGCACTGGATTCACGATTATGGCATGGTACAGCTCGTCGAAATAGTATTTGTTATAAAGCACCTTATAAGGGAACGCGAATTTCTCTTTCAATCTCTCCGCAGAAATGGAGCCTTTGTAGTACACGGCATAGGCGAAATAGATCCCGGACAAAGCCACGATAGTGGAGATGATCATCAAGATATAATTGGGTTCCACATGATGGGGCTCATGATGATACACAAAGGAGGAATATCCATGTTTAAGCCAGGGTATTCCCACCCAGCCGGCGAATACGGAAAGAAAGGCTAAAATCATCAGGGGGACGGTCATCACCTTGGGGGATTCGTGGGCGTGATCGAACCGGTGCTGATCCCGGGGCTTGCCAAAGAAGGTGACGAAGCAAAGCCGGAACATATAAAACGAGGTCATTCCAGCCACCAGGGTTCCCACGATCAGAAATATGGGATTAGGATAATGACTTGCTACTGTAAGTATCTCGTCCTTGCTCCAGAATCCGGATAAGGGGAAGATCCCTGATATGGACAGCGAGGCGATGATAAAGGTGATAGCAGTGACCTTCATCTTGGGGTAAAGCCCTCCCATATCCCAGATGTCGTTGGTATGCACGGCGTGAATCACGCTTCCCGCTCCCAAAAAGAGAAGAGCTTTGAAGAATGCGTGAGTATATAGGTGAAAAGTGCCAGCAGTGTATCCACCCAGGCCTAAGACCATGATCATGTAACCCAGCTGGCTTATGGTGGAATAGGCTAACACCCGCTTGATGTCGTTTTGAACCAGTCCTATAGACGCCGCCAGAAATGCGGTGAAGCACCCGATGACAGCTACCACTACCGCGGCACTTTCGGCCGCCATGTATATGGTCATGGTTCGGGCGACTAGATACACGCCAGCTGCCACCATGGTGGCAGCGTGTATCAGTGCGGAGACCGGGGTAGGGCCCTCCATGGCATCTGGAAGCCACACATGAAGCGGAAACTGGGCGGATTTGCCCACTGCCCCGGCAAAAATTAAAATTGCTCCTAAGGTTAATAGTCCGAACGGAATGTGTCCTGCCTCCATCGCGTGGAAAATCTCCCTGAAGTTGAAAGTCCCGGCTGCGGTGGTCAGGATCAGAATGCCCACTATGAATCCCAAGTCTCCGGTGCGGGTGGTGATAAATGCCTTTTTGCCTGCATCGGAGGCAATCTTCTTCTCAAACCAGAAGCCGATCAAAAGATATGAGGTCAGGCCCACCAGCTCCCAGAAAACGAATATCCCCAGGAAGTTATTAGCCAGCACCAGACCAAGCATGGAAAAGCTGAAAAGTGAGAGGAACGAGAAAAACCGGGAAAACCTGGGGTCACCAGCCATATATCCGACCGAGTAGATGTGCACCAACATCGAGACGGTGCATACTACGAACAACATCACTGCAGTAAGCGGATCGATCAGCATGCCCATCTCGATCTTGAAGCCCAGAAGGTCAATCCAGGTGAACTGAAATTCCGAAGTTGTCGGATTTTTGAGTACCTCGGCTATCACAAACAGGGAGAGAACAAAAGAGATGCATATTGCGCCGATCGAAATGAGCGAGCTTAGCCTCTTGTTCTTGTTGGTGACGAGCACGGTCAGCACAAAGGCAATTAAGGGAAGCAGCGGTATTATCCAAGCATTTGCTGACATATAGTAATTCTTACTTAAAGTTGCAGGCTCTGATTCTCTACCATTTCATTATGTTTATGTTGTCCACGTTGACGCCCTTGAAATTCCTGTATATCAAGAGCACGATGGCCAAACCCACTGTGGCTTCGGCGGCGGCTACGGTAATTACGAATATGGCGAATATCTGTCCCACGAAGTCTGTGGGTGTAATAAATCTCGAGAAGGCGACGAAGTTGATATTGACTGCATTGAACATCAGTTCGATGGACATCAGGATGCCGATGGCGTTTCGGCGGGTCAGAACGCCAAAGATGCCCACACAGAAAAGAATGGTGCTTAAAGTCAGGTAGTGAGTCAGGCCGATCAAGACTTACTCCTTCCGGGCAATGACTATCGCCCCGATTAGAGCGGTTAACAAAACCACCGACACCACCTCGAAGGGCAGGACGTATTTGGTCAGAAGCAACCTGCCAATGCCCACGGTGGACTGAACCTCCGCCGCCTGAGAAGACAGCTTCCAGGCAGTTCTACTCAAGGTGAAGACGGTGGCGACCAAAAGTGCAGCCACAATGATTATTCCCGGGATCACCTGCTCATTGGATTGCCTGATTTTGGCACTGTAAAGCTTGGCCGTGAGCATGATGGCAAAGATCATCAGGATAGTGATGGCTCCCACGTATATCAGCACCTGAACCGCCGCCAAAAATTCCGCAGAGAGAAGCACGTAGATGCCTGCCACCCCGAAGAAGCATAGCACCAGGAAAACAGCACAGTGAAAGATGTTTTTCAGGCTGACCACCATCACGGCTGAACCTATGATGATGGCGGCAAGTATGTAAAAGATGGCAGCAGGAACTCCGCTCAGCAACTTTCCTTTTCCTTTCCTGAATTCTGTTTGATGCATCGGCATTAGGAAATGCCGATGCTCACCTTTTTAAAGCTTCGGCAATTCCCATTGCCGAAGCATCAGGACGCCGGTCAGTAACTTTCCTTTTCCTTTCGTGCGTTTGGATTCGCCTGGCCGGAAAACGGCCTTCCGATTTGGGCCAACTTCGCCTTGTTATAGATCAAATCCTTTTTATCGTAGACAGAGAACTCATACAGGGGAACCAGCTTTATGGCTTTGCCCTTCACCGGGCAGACCTCCTCGCAGAGTCCACAGTAGATGCATATCCCGGTGTCCACCTCGAACACCTCAGCGAACCTCTTTCCGGCCTCGTCCTTGGTTGAGCTGAACTTGATGGCGTTGTTGGGGCAAGTCCGGTAACAGAGGCCGCAGGCTATGCACCTGAGCTTGTCTGTCTGCGGATCAGTGAGAAGCACCACGCACCCGCGGGACCTCTCCGGCATGGTCCACTTCTCTTTAGGGTATTGCAGGGTAATAGCGTGTTTCCCCAGATGCTTGACCGTCACGGTCAACCCCAGGATCAGATTGTAGACACCTGCATATATGGTCTTAATCAGCGCCATGATCTTAAGCGAAAAGTCCGGTTAGAATCAGATTCAAAAACGCCAACGGCAATAGAAACTTCCAGGTAAAGCCCATCAGTTGATCCACCCGGATGCGGGGGTAGGTCCATCTGAACCACATGACCACCAGGATGACCCCGAAGGTCTTGATCAAAAACCAAATCCAGGAGGGCAGCCAGGGTCCGTGCCAGCCCCCCAAAAACAGCGTGGTGCTGACTGCGCTTATGGTAAACAGATTGGTGTACTCGGCGAAGAAGAACATGGCGAATTTCATCCCGCTGTACTCGGTATTGTAGCCGGCCACCAGCTCCTGTTCCGCCTCCGGTATGTCAAAGGGGGTCCGGTTCACCTCGGCTATGGCTGCCGTGAGGTAGACCAGAAATCCAATAGGCTGTCTGACGATATACCAGTCCCAAAAGTGCGCCTGCGATTTGACTATCTCCACCATGGAGAGAGACTGGGCCAGAAGAACCACGCCCAACACCGACAGGGTTAAGGGAACTTCGTAGCTGACAATTTGGGCCGCGGATCTGAGTCCTCCCAAAAGAGACCACTTATTGTTGGATCCCCAGCCTGCCATCAGAAGCCCCACCACGGTGAAGGTGGTTATAGCTAGAATGTACAGTATGCCGATGTTAAGGTCCCGAACGATCAGCCCCTTGCCGAAGGGGATGCATACGTACACCATAAGAGCCGCTACAAAGACGACTAAAGGCGCTACTACAAAAACAGCTTTATCCACCTTGACAGGAACTATGTCCTCCTTCTGAATCAGCTTTATGGCATCGATGACCGTCTGTCTCCAGCCGTGCCAGCCGGTGCGCATCGGGCCGAACCGGACCTGCATGTGGGCGGACACCTTTCTTTCCCACCAGACCAAGAACAGAGCAGCCACGGAGATGAAAGCAACTATGACTCCCGATATGAGGAACATGGAGAGAAGGTCCAGCCAGATGTGCGGAATGCCCCAGCGGGTGAACAGCCCTTCCAGCCAAAGGTAGACTGTCTTAAAAACCTTATCTAACTCGAACAATAACTAACTCTCCTTAGTAGTTGCCCGATTTATCGAGCCCTCCTATCTCTGTTGCATCAGCATACTGTCATCCTGATGCTCGCGCATCGGGACTATGAGGTCCCGACGAAACAAGAATCATCTATCTATCTACATCCGGGATGATCACGTCCAGGCTGGCGAAGATCACCACCAGATCGGCGATCTTCCAGCCCCGGACCATCTCCGGTAGAGCTGCCAGATTCGAAAAGGAAGCGGTGCGCAGTTTCGTGCGATAGGGGATGGTTTTATCGCCTTCGGAGACGACGTAGAAGCCCATCTCGCCGCGGCTAGACTCGATCCGCACGTAAGCTTCGCCTTGGGGTGGTTTGAACACCGGTTTAGTCTTGGCTTTTATCTCCCCTTCCGGTATGGACCCCAGAGCTTGCTCCACGATCCTGTTGGCCTGCCTCATCTCTTGGATTCTGACGATGTATCTGTCCCAGGAATCCGAATTGGTGCCGGTGGGAATGAGAAAATCGAATTTGTCGTAGACCGAATAAGGTTCTTCCTTTCTCAGGTCCCATTTAAGACCGGTAGCCCTCAGGTTGGGCCCGGTGACTGAGTAGTCTATGGCGGTCTTCGGATCAAGTATCCCCACCCCTTTGGTTCTTCCCAAAAATATCGGATTCTCGGTGAGGATAGCCTCGTACTCATCCACCCTGGGCTTAAAGTACCTCACGAACTCTTTGGCTTTTGGAATGAACTCAGGCGGAAGATCCCGCGAGACCCCTCCCACTCGCATGTAATTGAAGGTCATTCTCTGTCCGCAGGTCATCTCGAAGAGATCTAAGATGTATTCCCTTTCCCGAAAGCAGTATAGAAACGGCGTGACTGCTCCCATATCCAAAGCGAACGTCCCCAGCCAGATGAGGTGACTGGCAATACGGTTCAGCTCATCCATTATCACCCGGATGTATTCGGCTCGCTGCGGCACCTCAATTTCCGCCAGCTTCTCCACTGCCATACAGAATCCGTGGTTGCAGATCATAGCCGTAACGTAGTCGATCCTGTCGGTGTAAGGGATGTACTGAAGATAGGTTCGATTCTCGGCAATCTTTTCCAAAGACCTGTGCAGGTAGCCGATTATGGGAACTACATCTACTATCACCTCTCCGTCCATTTTGAGAAGCAACCGGCAAACCCCGTGGGTGCTGGGGTGCTGCGGGCCCATGTTGACTATGAACTCTTCGGTCTCCGCCTTTTCCACGGTGAGAAGAGGCGACTGAAAGCTATTTTTGGGGTAGTCTGACAAAGTCTCTTCCCTCCCAATCCCTTCTCATGGGAAAACCTTGATCCCAGTCCTCGGGCAGCAGTATGGGCCTGGGATCCGGATGATTCTTGAAGGTCATGCCGAAAAGCTCGGCTATCTCTCTTTCGTGCCAGTTGGCTGCATTCCATACCGGCGTCACCGAATCCAGCTCTCCGTCTCTGGCAACGGAGGTCTTTATGGCTATCTTATGTCGGTGGGTAAAAGAGAAAAGATTGTAGACCACCTCCATATGATCCACCCAGTCGATGCAGGTCATGCAGGCCAGAAGGTCGAAGGAAAGCTCACGAGTTTCCTTGGCGAATCGGCATACCTCCGGGATCAACTCTCCATCGACTTTGAAGGCGACGTCCACGCCCACAAAGGGAATCTCCTCAATCTTTTGGGGGAATTTGGTCTGGAAAGTCTTGAGTATCTCTTCTCTGGTCATGGTTAGCAGTTCTCAATGCAGCACCTAGCTTCAGTCGAGCCCTGGCGACTTATTTCAACTCCAGTCCGCAATTTTCTGTTTTTTGATCTTCTCTTGCAGCTTGATGCATCCCTCCATCAACGACTCCGGTCGAGGAGGACAGCCCGCAATGTAGACATCCACCGGGATGATGAGATCCACCCCTTTTACCACGCTGTAGGAGTCGTAATAGAAAGGCCCTCCGCTTACTGCACAACCTCCCATGGCGATGACGTATCTCGGTTCGGCCATCTGCTCATAAAGTCTTTTGACCCGAGGAGCCATCTTGTGGGTCAAGGTTCCGGCCACAAACATCAGATCCGATTGTCGGGGAGAGCCCCGGAATATCATGCCGAACCGGTCGAAATCGTAGCGCGAAGCTCCGGTGGCCATCATCTCCACTGCGCAGCAGGCCAGGCCAAATATCATGTACCACAGAGAGCAGGCCCTGGAGTAGTTCAACACGTCCTCCAGAACTGTGGTCACCAAACCGCCGCCGGGAAGATGCTCCAAATACACCGGCACCTTCTTGATCAGACCCATTTCAAAGCCCCCTTCTTCCAGACATACACCAAACCGAAGATCAGAATGGCCAAAAATATCAGCATCTCAATAAAAGCAAAAAACCCCAGGCTTCTGTAAACCACTGCCCAGGGGAACAAGAAGACCACCTCCACGTCAAATATCACAAAGACCAACGCATAAAGGTAGTAGCGGACGTTATACTGCACCCAGGCGCCACCAATGGGCAGTTCGCCGCATTCGTAACTTTCCAGCTTGTCGGGACCGGGATGATGAGGGCGAATCAGGCGCGCGAGAAAAAAGACGAATATAACGAAGATCACACCGATCAGGCAAAAGAAGCCTACGTACGCGTAGTCCTGAAGCACAAACGAGTCTGCCATGAACGCTTTTTAGTGGTTACCGAGTTTCTTCATCTTGCCCAAAATCCAGAGTAGCAAGTGAATTTCTTCACAAATGGTTTACGCAAAAAACAAACTTTTCGCAATTTGTCAAGAACTTTTTCGAAACTTTTTTTGAAATTCTTGTAACCAAAGGTTGTAACAGGGATAGAGGGAGTATTACCTGGTGGCCAAGAATGAGGCGCGAGATGAACTTGTCCTACCGCCGAGAATGAGAAGCAACGCGATGGCCTCCGGCAACGCGGTCCTGTCTCAGACTGACGACCGGGGAAAAGGAATTTCTGTCGGAGACGAGCCAAATTGTTCTTGACAAAGGGAGTGCAGAATTTATTTTACACGGATGTTTTGTTAGCACCCTAAGTCAGCTAACAAGTAGTCTAATCCTCTATTAACAGGAGGTTGAGAAGATGAGAAGAACTCTGGCAAAGGTGACGATAGTAATGCTTTTGGGGGGATTATTGTGGGGCAGCATGGCCCCATCCAGTCTGTCCCAGCAGCTCAAGATAGGCTACGTCGACGTGGTGCGCCTGAAGCAGGAGTATAAAGAATATCAGCAGGCCGAGGCTCAATTCCAGAAGGAGATGGCAGTCTGGCAGGCGAAGGCAGATTCCATGCTGGCCGAAATGCAGGAGTTGTCGGACAGATTGGAAAAGCAAAACCTGATGTTAACCGAACAGGCAAAGAGTGATATCAGAGAGAAACTCTTAGTCAAGCAAAACGAATATCAGATGTTCGTCAATCAGGTGATGGGACAGGATGGGGAGGCAGCCCAGAAAGAACGTGAGCTGTCAAAGCCCCTGATAGACAAGATCAATACGGTGATAAAGCTTATAGCCCTGAAGGGCAATTACGCATACGTATTGGATTCCACTGCCGGAAGCGTTCTGTATGCTGACGAGAAATACGACCTGACAAATCAGGTGCTGGCAGAGTTGAACAAGTGAGGAGGTAAGGGACGGTTTGCCCCAGATCAGTCGTGTCCGGTCCTGCCCAGGGAGGACGGCCGGTATGCTTAATGGGAATCTTAAGGGAACTCGTTACATACTATGTAGTTTTGGGGGCACAAAGTTTTTTGAAAAAAGTTGATTTTTTTTCTTGACTCCAGTGGGGAGAGGAATTAATTTAAAATTAAACGGGACAATAATTGAGTGCGTATTAAAATTGCAACCGGTGTTCGAGAGCAAGGGAAGGAGGAAGGGGAAGAGTTTAATTGAATTGAACATTGATACTCTTCAGGAGGGGATCGAAATTCTCTAACTTACGCAGAAGGCGAGTTTCCTGCAGTTTCAGGATTCCAGTTTGACCCACCCGGGCGTGCCACGGAGGCATCAGCAGTACTAACGTTTCACAGCTTAAGACCAGAGGGCAACCAAAAAGATATTTGTTAAGGGCTGGTAGCTTGCAGAAGGCAAGGAATGGTTTTGCCAAAAAAAGCAGGCATGTATACGTATAGCAAAAAGGATTTACTGGACAGATATTGTCCTGAATAGCCTTGGCAAGTGCGTAAACCGTAACTATATCCGGTGCAAGAAAGGAATCCTGATTCATTCGTGAAGAGCGTCGAGATGATGAAGGGGCTTGATATTAATCTTCAGGGGGTTAAAAGGAGGTGGTTACCAAGATGTTGAAGGGGAGAAAAGAAGTGAAGAAAAGGGTTAACGGTAACTTCAAAAATGAGGTGAAAGGAGGTTCAGTGATGTCCCGAAAGATCTTAGCAGGACTCGTGGTTCTGGCTTTTGTCTTGGTCGGCTCAAGTGCGCTGGCGGACAATTCAGTTCCCTTGAGTTACCAGGTCATTCCCGCCAAAGCTGGGAACACCGTGACGGTGAAGCTGTATCTGGCGAATGACAAGGGCATGGCTGGTTGTTCCATACCTTTGAGCTTTGCTGCTCCGGGCTCAGACATCGAGTGCACTGCAATCAGCTTCGAGGGAAGCCGGGTGGAGCATTTTATGGTGAAAGAGGACAACTGGAACAACGACAGCAAGAAGCTGCTGATCGGTCTGATCCGCGCTATGGACGAGAACATCAGCGACGTTCTTCCTGCGGGAGAGGGTCTTGTGGCCACGCTATACTTCGAGTCCAAAGAGGGCCTTTGTGTGCCCGAACTGAAGATAACCAGTTGGCCGCTTTCAGCCGGAGAGCTTTACTTTGACCTGGTGGACGAGACCGGACACTCCACCTCCAGCATCAAGGCCAAAGATGGAGACATAGCCATTCGCGAAACTGGCAGCGGAGCAGCAATCGACGACGTCAAGCCCTCCCATTTCGAGTTGAAGGGAAACCGTCCCAATCCTTTCAACCCGGAGACGGTGTTAGAATTCCAGCTGCCCCAGGAGAGTCCGGTAACTCTGACGGTCTATAACGTACTGGGTCAGGTGGTCAAGACCTTGGTGGACGATGTGCTTCCTGCTGGCAACCATGCTGTGAAGTGGGATGGTACCAGCGATCAGGGTCATGAGGTGTCCAGCGGCGTGTACTTCTACCGCATCAAAGCCGGAGACTTCGAGTCAACTCAGAAGATGACTCTGCTAAGATAAAAGAGAGACACACACATCACCCATTTGGGGACTGACCATGTAACCAGAAGAGAAGATGAGTCCCCGGTGCCAATCTCGGCACCGGGGATTTTTTTCTCGATTTTCTTGATAGCGTGGTGGTGCGAGATTATTTTTATTGACTTTTCAGTGCAAAGGATATAGAATACTTTCCGACCACTGTATTATCGGGGCGTGGCTCAGTCTGGTAGAGCACTTGGTTCGGGACCAAGGAGTCGCTGGTTCAAATCCAGTCGCCCCGAGTTTTAATTCAGTTAATGGTCCATGATTCACGGTAAATGCAAAAAAGCAAAGCCTTTGTTGGTGTGATTGGGGCGGGTGATTGTTCGGAAGAAGTTGGCAAGCTGGCCGAGGAGGTAGGGGAGAAGATCGCCGAGGCTGGTGCGATCCTGGTTTGCGGTGGGTTGGGAGGTGTGATGGAAGCTGCCTCCAGAGGAGCAAAGAGGAAGGGGGGCATAACTGTTGGAGTCCTGCCGGGAATCGAGAAAGCGGATGCCAATCCATATATAGATTATCCCATAGTCACCGGGCTGGGAGAGGGAAGGAATCTGCTGGTGGTTCGCAATTCGGATGTGCTGATCGCCTTCCCCGGTGAGTTCGGAACTCTTTCTGAGATCGCATTCGCTCTAAAATTAGGCAAGTCGGTGGTGGGCCTCTCTACTTGGAACATCTCGGATGAAATCATACGGGCGACAAATGCGCAGCAAGCTGTCGACATAGCCCTCCAAGCAGGCAAGAACCCTGAAACCGAGCCATGAATGAAAAACCCACAGGATCCGAGGGACTGGCAAGCGCCCGTCTGATCGTCTCTGGCTACGTACAGGGAGTGGGATATCGATGGTTTGTGATGAGGAAGGCAGAGGAATACAATCTGAAGGGCTATGCCAGAAATCTGTATAACGGCGACGTAGAAGTGGAGGTGGAAGGGCACAAGTTCATGATTTTGGATTTCATCAGGGAGTTAAGAATCGGACCCAGATCCGCACACATTACAGATGTGAAAATCCAGTGGGGTGAGCACCAGAATAGGTACAAGGACTTTAACATAAGATTTTGACATCGTCTGATACCAGTTTGCAGAGGAGACAAGATGCAGAAAAGCCTTATCGATGTTGAGAAGTTGAGAGAGCTGATCAGAGACGTGCCCGACTATCCCAAGAAGGGGATAGTTTTCAAAGACATCACCACCTTGATAAAGAGGGGAGATGCCTTTGATGAGGTCGTCAATATATTCGTCGAGAAATGCAAGCATAAGAAGGTGGATCTGGTGGCTGCGGTGGAGTCCCGGGGATTTATCTTCGGAGGGGTGCTAGCTAATCGGTTGAAAGTCGGATTTATTCCCATCAGGAAATTCGGCAAGCTCCCGGCAGACACGGTGGAACAGAAGTATGATCTGGAATACGGCACCGATACGCTGGAAATTCACAAGGACGCGGTCCAGCCCGGGCAACGAGTTCTGATCGTAGATGATCTCTTGGCCACCGGAGGAACAATTGCGGCCACCTGCAAACTGGTAGAGAAATTAGGAGGAGAGGTTGCTGGTATCTTGGTCATGATTGAGCTCGGATTCTTAAATGGCAGGGAGAAAGTAAAAGAGTACGACCTTTTCACGCTGCTGAGATATGACTAAACCAGTTAATCCTCCACCACTGAGCTTCTCTTAAGTTTTACTATGACCACGAACCATGAACTATTGACCAAAACCGCCCCCGTAGCTCAGTTAGGATAGAGCAGTGGTTTCCTAAACCATTGGTCGCCCGTTCGAGTCGGGCCGGGGGTATTTGAAGCGGTTCACGGCTCACAGTTTACAGTTCATGGTTGAAAGGCGTGAGAGCCAACGGGTGCCATACCGTTGGCTCTTTCGCAGTCATACCGAAGAAAATCCCGTATATCAAGGAAATGAGGATAAATTTTGTCCAAAATAAGGTTGACTGGATGTGCGAAAGTGTTATATTAACAGGAGAGGTATCGGCACGGTCGTTCGGGAATCCTGCTAACACGGAGCTTTCCCGAAGCTACTTCTGATGTGACGGCTCTTGACTAATCGTTGTGAGACTGTTTTTCTTTGCCGTTCTTAACAGAAGCGAGAGACGCCAATATGAAGAATCTGGGCAAGTTCGGTCAAGCCACAATCTTCGCCGTCAGTTTCATTCTCTTTCATTCTCTGACCTCTCTTTGTTCCTGGCCTGAATCACCGATTTCGCCCGACTGTTTTCCAGCGAGCGCTTACGGGACTCAATCTTCACCCGCGGTTGCCCGCGGCGAAAACAGTGTCTTGGTCGTCTGGGAGGATGAAAGGATCACCGCCGACAGGGATATATTCTGCACCAGGATTACCAATGAGGGGAGCATACTCGATCCCGTGGGAATCCCCATCTGTACAGCCCTGGGCCCGCAGACCCGTGCAAGAGTCGCAGCCGGAAATCAGGGGTTTCTTGTGGTCTGGCAGGATCAAAGGCATGATACCTATGACATTTATGCAGCTCGAATAGACGTAGATGGAAATGTGCTCGACCCGGACGGATTTCCGGTCAGCACTGGACCACAGTGGGAGGAGTCTCCTGATATAGCCTGGGATGGGACGAACTTCCTGGTGGTTTGGTCCGACGACAGGAGCATGATATCTCCCGACATCTACGGAATCAGGATTGCTCCGAGCGGAGAGATTCTGGATGGTACGCCTATCCGGGTATCTTCTGAGACGGATATGGAACTCGTTCCTTCGGTTACCTATAATGGCTTGAACTATCTGGTCGCCTGGGAGGTAGGGCCCGGATGAACCACTCCTCCCGTGATCCGCGGTGCGCGGATAACACCGGACGGCACGCTTCTGGATCCGGCGGGAATCAATATCTCCGCGCATTCCAGAGGACAGAGTGCCCCTTCCTGTGCTTCGCGCGGAGATACCTACTGGGTGAGTTTCCATACCAATGCCTGTGACAGCACCTACAGCAACATATACACCGTTCGGGTGAATGCGAACGGCCTGGTTCTCGATCCGGACGGACTGCCTATCTGCACCGCCGGAGCGGACCAGCGCGAAGCGGAGATTGCGTCCGCTGGCAACCACCTTCTGGTGGTTTGGGAAGATCAGAGGGACTATGAGAGCAGCGCATATGATGTGTACGGTGCCAGATTGTCTCCGGATGGAACGGTCCTGGACCCAGATGGCATAAGCATTGCCCAACTTGGGTTGTCCGAGAGGGCTCCCCAAGTATGCTGGTCGGGTGATACGTTCATGGCAGTCTGGGAGAGAGGGGATTACCAGGTGCACGGCGATGTTGTGGGTGTGCGCATAGACACTCTGGGACAAGTCTCTGATCCAACACCTCTTACGATTTCGATTGCGTGCCAGGCGCAGATTTTCGGGAGTTGCGCCTGGAGCGGCAATTCCTACCTGGCAATATGGGAGGAAGGCGGCAACTTACGTTCTAGCCGTTTCAACCAATTCGGGGACGTTCTGGACTCGGTCATCACTGATGTCTGCTCGGCTTCCGAAGACCAAAACGAGCCCGATTTGGTCTGGGGAGAGGAGAACTTCTTTGCCGTGTGGGAGGATTCCCGGAATCTCGATTTCGATATATATGGGGCGAGGATCGATTCAGTCGGAGAGGTCCTGGATTCCTCGAGTTTGCCGATAAATATTGATCCAACCACAGATCAGAGATACCCGGTAGTCGCTTTCGATGGCACCAACTATCTGGTGGTTTGGCAGAATATGCTGGATCCGACCGGATCAAACTACAGAATTGAAGGTCTGAGAGTTTCGCAAGCCGGGGAGCCATTGGATCTCCAGCCTTTCGCGATTTCCTCCGGGGAAAAGGGAGCCAATCCCGACGTCGCTTTCGGCGGCGGCAAGTATCTTGTGGTTTGGCAGGATGTTTACTTCTACGATATATATGGGGCACTGGTGGACACCAACCCACCGGTCAAATCCCAGTTCGGCATCCGCACTGCCAGCGGGCTGCAGGAGGATGCGGCGGTAGCTTCGAACGGAAGTGATTTTCTGGTGGTCTGGGAGGATTTCGGAATGCACTGGCCCAACGCCGATATACTGGCCACGAGAGTCACCTCCGGCGGAGCGGTGTTGGACCCGGGGGGGATACCGGTGAGTACTGCTTCCGATCCTGATCTTGTTCCTTCGGTGACTTTCGACGGCACCAACTATGTGGTGGCGTGGAGGAGATCGGCACAGGGGTCCTCGGAGTTGTACGTCAGCCGGGTCACGCCCCAGGGGGCGGTGCTGGATCCGGACGGAATCCCCATCTCAGATATGTCCTCTTACTCGGACGTCGTAATATCATTCGGCCCGCTCAGCAGCGACTTGAGCCATCCAAAGGGGCAGTCGCTTATGCTTTACTCCAAGTATATGGGCGAGCCGTACAACTCTCATCGAATGTTTGGAGCACTCTTCTGGGGTGGGCCAGAGCCTAATCTGCCGCCCGAACCTTTCTCATTGCTGCTGCCGGCAGACGGAGACACGGTGATGAAACCCGTGTTTCTGGATTGGCAGGACGCTTATGATCCCAATGCTGCTGATCAGGTGACATATACCGTTTACCTGAGTCCCTCCGAGCAGTTCCCTCCCGACTCAACTTTGCTTCTCGATAGCCTCAGTGCCAGCGAATGTCATGTTTCACCGGAAGAAGACAGCTTGGTGTATTGGTGGATGGTCGAGGCCAAGGATAGTTGGGGCCAGAGCAGATGGTCAAACCAGATCTGGAGCTTTGATCTCGAAAGCTACGGTGATGTGAACGGAGACGGCAAGATCGATCCCGGTGATGTGGTATTCTTGCTCAACTACCTTTTCCGGGGAGGATCAGCGCCGCGACCTCTGGCTGCCGGCGACACCAACGGTGATTGTGAGGTAAATGCCGGAGACGTGGTCTACTTGATCAGTTACCTCTTTAAGGGAGGACCTGGGCCACAAGCTGGTTGCGCGTGAAAGATTGGCAAGCGGAATAAGCTCTCCGGTTATTTCCAAAAAGAAAAGCTTTCCCCTTTGGCCGAAAGGGATAACTCCTTTGCCCACCTGGAAAGCACCTGGCATACTGACAAGAGGCGCTGAGCCGGCAAGTTCCACAGACTCGCCGGCTTTTTCATTTGCGAACTAAAAGAGAAAGCGCGCTCTGTGCTACGTGGAAGGAGGGCAAATCCCGCCCAAAATAATGTTGACTAAAGGGGATAGGCTGTTATATTTAAATGGGATAGATCGATACGATGGTCAGGGCGCCTTCTTTACAGATTCTTCTCCAAACTTGTGCTAAACCTGACCACTTTTAGCTGTTTTGCTTAAGTTGTTTCTTCTTCCCATGAAGGCAACACGGAAGTACCGACAAGATGAATAGTCCAAAGCTACTGAAGATCATAGTATTGTCTGCCTGTCTCGGCTTGATTTTTTCGGCGGAAGCTTTTTCTTCCTGGCCTGAATTTTACCTTTCGTCCGATTGCTTCGCAGGCAGTGCTTATGGAACCCAGGGTTCTCCAGCTTTCGCCAAAGGCGAAAGCAATCTTCTGGTGGTGTGGGAAGATCAAAGGATCATTGCCCAAAGGGATATCTTTGCAACCAGGATCACATTCGATGGAGACATACTTGATCCTATTGGAATTCCCGTCTGCACTACCTCGGGCAGGCAGATCTGGGTTAATGCGGCGTGGGGGGATGGTAGTTATCTGGTGGTCTGGGGCGATAGCAGGGGCCCGAACAGCGAGGTCTACGGAGCGCGGATTGACCCTCAGGGCAACGTGCTGGATGCTGAGGGTTTCCCCATCTCCACGGGGTCGGGATGGGCGGCGTGCCCGGATGTGGCCTGGGATGGAACTAATTTCATGGTGGTATGGTCGCACGACCGATATGATACCACTTCCTACGACATCTATGCCAGCAGGGTTACGCCGGAGGGGGAAGTGCTGGATCCCAGAGGCATTCAGATATCTTTCGACCCGGCCATGGAATTCACGCCTTCTATCGCTTACGCCGACTCGGTCTACCTGGTGACTTGGGAACACGCATTAGGCTGACCTAATCCCTCCTTCATCCGCGGTGCGCGGATAACCACCGAAGGCGTTCTCTTGGATTCGACAGGAATCGACATATCGACCGATTCCACCGGGCAGAATGGACCTTGGTGCGCTTCCAGCGGAGATACATTCGTGGTAAGCTTCAATAGCTACCGCTGTGACAGCGCCTATATGGACATCTACTTAGCCCGCGTGAATACTCAGGGCGAAGTACTGGACACGAATGGATTTCCGGTCTGCACTGCCGAGGGGGATCAATACAAATCAAAGGTCTGCCAGGCGGACGCCGGCTTCATGGTGGTCTGGCAAGATGAAAGGGATTTCGAAAGCACCGGCTACGATGTCTACGGTGCCAGGGTGACGTCAAACGGTACGGTCTTGGATCCTCAGGGCATAGAAATCGCGCATTCAAACCTGTGGGAGAAGTCTCCTGACGTAGGTTGGGTTGGAGAAACGGCCTTGGCAATTTGGGAACAGGGGAATTACTTAAAGCACTGGGACATTCTAGGGGTTCGGGTAGATACATCAGGAGAGGTATTGGATTCGACTTCCCTTTTTATCTCCACGGCCTGCGACGCCCAACTTTTTGGAAATTCGGATTGGTGTGGCTCCTCCTATATGGTGGTGTGGGAGGAAGGCGGGGATTTGTATGGCACCAGATCGGATCATCTTGGAAACGTGTTGGATTCAGCCACACTTCATCTTTGCACGGTTCCGGAGAATCAGGGCCGTCCCGATCTAATTTGGGGAGAGGAAAACTTCTTCGCCGTCTGGGAGGATTTTAGAAATCTCAACTTCGACATCTATGGAGCACGCATCGATTCCGGCGGGATGGTTGTTGATGCTTCGGGCTTGCCTATACAGGTTGATCCGGCCACCGATCAGAGACGACCGGCCATAGCTTTTGACGGCGGGAATTACCTAGTGGTGTGGCAGGAAATGCTCGACTCGACGGAGGCGAATTACAGGATTGAAGCCCTGAGAGTCTCATCGGAAGGCATGCCTCTCGATCCGCAGCCGCTTTTGCTTTCCCAAGGTGATAAGGGAAGCTTCCCGGACCTCTCGTTCGGAGGAGGAACCTACCTGGCGGTGTGGTTGGACGCAAATTTCTGGGACATCCATGGTGCTTTGATAGACCCTAATGGGACGGTCAGCCCCACCATCGGGATTCGTATTGCTGGAGGTTTGCAGGAGAACCCCGCTGTGGCCTCGGATGGAGATGATTTCCTGGTGGTGTGGCAGGATTGCGGTACGCACTGGCCGGACGCTGATATCGTTGCCACCAGGGTCACTTCCAGCGGGGAGGTTCTGGATTTTGGCGGGATCATAATCTCTATGACCGCTGAGGCGGCTGAAGAGCTCCCCTCAGTCACCTTCGACGGCATCAATTACGTGGTGGCCTGGAGGAGAACGACAGGAGGCGCCGGAGAGCTTCGGGCCAGCCGGGTGAGGCCGGACGGTGTGGTGCTTGACCCGGACGGAATTTCTATCTCAGATATCTCACCTTATTCGGATGTGTCCATTTCATCCGGCCCCCTCAGCAGTGAGCCCGTCAATCCAAAGGGGCAATCTCTTCTGCTTTACTCCAAGTACAGAAGCGATCCGTATAACTCTCTGCGAATGTGCGGATCGTTTTTCTGGGGTGAGCCGGAACCCAACTTCCCTCCCCAACCATTCTCATTGCTTCTGCCCGCGGACCAGGACACGGTGATCAGCCCGGCGTTTCTGGATTGGGAAGACGCACTCGATCCGAATGCGTCCGATCAGGTGAGTTATATCGCCTACGTGAGTACCTCCCAACATTTCACCCCGGAATCGACTTTGATCGTCGGCGACCTGGCTGAAAGCGAGTGTTATGTTTCACTCGAACCGAGCAGCCTGCCTTACTGGTGGCGGGTGAAGGCTCAAGATATGTGGGGAGAAGGCAGCTGGTCTGACCAGACCTGGAGTTTTGATCTGGAAAACTACGGGGACGCAAACGGAGATGGCAAAATTGATGCCGGTGATGCCATATATCTGCTTAATTATCTGTTTAGACAGGGACCGCCCCCGGAACCGTTGGCTGCTGGAGATATAAACGGCGACTGTGAAGTGAGTGCGAGTGATGTAATATACATAATTAACTATCTTTTCAGACAAGGACCTGCGCCACAAGCAGGTTGTGCTTGACCGGCGGTCCAATGGATTTAGCTGGTTAAACAGATGTGAAAGAAAAGGAGAGAGGCGTGAAGAGGATATTGGCGATCGTTTTCATTTTGGGGCTGGTGGTTTCCATGAACGCTAAGGTTTCCGCTCAATCGGATTTCGATTATACCAAGGTGACCCGGCTTCGCTGGATTGACCCGGGCAGAAGTCCGATCACCTATCAGGAGTACCATGAGAATCGAGAATTCGCCGACAAGCTTGATGCTAAGTGTATGTACTCGGGGACCAAGGGAGAGGTACCCATCTGCATAGTGATTAACAATCTTTTATATCTTACCATTCAGAGTTCCTTCTCGGTGTTCCTCTCCGATCTGGAAAACGATGGTTACAGCGTTAACGTATACACCGCGTCCAACAACGGGGACGAGATTGGGCTTAAGAACATATT
This sequence comes from uncultured Ignavibacteria bacterium, assembly GCA_964348415.1. Classification (GTDB taxonomy): domain Bacteria; phylum Zixibacteria; class MSB-5A5; order MSB-5A5; family SM1-73; genus SM23-73-3. Next base: position 40,023 of record CAYGCR010000015.1, read on the forward strand.
GATCTCGGAATGGAACACTCGTAACATAACCGGGGCCATTCTAATCGGGGATCTGCCCGTGGCTTGGTATGAGATGACCGTATGGGGCCAGGAGGAGTTTCCCATTGATCTTTTCTTCATGGACTTAGACGGTGTCTGGGTTGATCTGGATGCTAACGGGATGTACGAGAATCATCACGACGGCGCCGGGGATATGGAGGCGGATATCTGGGTGGGAAGACTTTCGGCTTTCAACTTGACCCAACATGACGCCCACGAGATAACCGTGATGAACAACTACTTTGACAAGAACCACCGCTATCGAACCGGAGAGTTCCGGCTCCGGGACAAAGCCTTAGCTTATATAGACAACGACTGGTGCATATACGGCTGGGAGAACGAGGTGGCTTTGGCTTATCCTTCTACAGATGCAGTCATCGATCCCTACCAAACCACCCGCGAAGATTATATTCAGAGGGTTCAGAAGAATACTGACAATCAATATGAAAACCTTCTTATCTGTTCCCACTCATCTCCATGGGTGCATGCCCTTTATTGGGGAGACGGACCCTACGATTACTCTCTTTTCCATAATTATGAAATAGAGCAGATAGACGTTCAGGTGCTATTCTACAATCTTTTCGCTTGCTCCAATAGCCGGTACGTGGAACAAGATGACATGGGCGATTGGTACATCTTTCAAACCGAATACGGTCTGCTGTCCATTGGTTCCACAAAAACCGGAAGCATGCTGTGCTTCTTCGGTTTCTATGAACCTCTGGGCGACGGTGCCAGTTTCGGAGAAGCGTTTTTCACTTGGTGCGTCAATCACATAGAAACCTGTGCCGGAGAGGATTCCCGTCCCTGGTTTTATGGAATGACCCTTCTGGGCGATCCCACCCTCAAGCTCTCCAGGTTTATGACTGATCACACCGGAGACGCGAACTGGGATGGAGCTATAGACCCTGCAGATGTAGTCTTCATGATCAATTATCTTTTCAGAGGAGGAGCTGCTCCCGATCCGTTGAGATTGGGAGACGTGACCGGAGACTGTTCCGTGGATGCCGCGGACGTGATATATTTGATAAATTATCTGTTCAGGGATGGTCCTGAGCCGGGCATAGGATGCGCCTAGCCCTACGGTCTGGTGTCAAGGGATCGAACGGTCAACGGATGCAACGGATTGGGCGGTCAAGGAATGCAACGATTCAACGGATGGGGGGTCGACGGATCGAGCGGATTCATAAGAAAGGAGATAACGGTGAAAAGACTATCGATTATCGTTCTCGCCCTGAGTCTGGTGGCTTCGATTGCTGGCAATCTCCGGGGTCAGTCTGACTTTGACTACCAGAAGGTGACTTGGCTTCGCTGGATGGACCCGTACAGAAATCCGATTACCTATCAAGAATACAGGGATAGTCGGCCGTTCGTCGGCGAGTTTGATGCCAGATGTATCTACTCCGGCAGCAAAGGTGATACGCCTATCTGCATCGTGATCAACGCTCTGCTTCGGCCTGCCATCGAAACGGCCTTTTCGCAGTTTATCTCTGACCTTGAACTTGAAGGCTATAGTCTCAATGTTTACACTGCCATAAACGACGGGGACGAGACCGCGCTCAAGAACATACTAATCTCCGAGTGGAATAGTCGAAACATAGCAGGGGCCATACTTATCGGGGATCTGCCGGTCGCTTGGTATGAGATGACCCATCCGCCGGAGTACGGCGGAAATCACGTGGAATTTCCTATCGACCTCTACTTCATGGACTTGGATGGACGCTGGCTTGATCGCGATACCGATGGTCTATATGACGGCCACGGTGAAGGGGCGGGAGGCATGGAGGCGGATATCTGGGTGGGAAGGTTTTTGGCTTTCAATCTCACCCAGCACGGCGCATCCGAAATTGACATGGTAAATAACTATTTCGACAAGAACCACAGCTACCGAACCGGGGAGTTGAGGCTTACGGACAAGGCCTTGGCCTATATAGATAACGACTGGTGCATGTACGGATACGAGGACGATGTAGCTTTGGCCTATCCAGTCACAGATGCGGTCACCGATCCCTACCAAACCACCAGGGAGGACTACATGCAGAGGGTGAGAGAGTCCACCGACAACCAGTATGAGAATTTGCTCATCTGCTCTCACTCAACTCCCTGGGCGCACTATCTCTATTGGGGAGATGGACCTTACGATTATTCACTCTTTCACAACTACGAGATAGAACAGATAGATGTTCAGGTCCTCTTCTATAACCTTTTCGCCTGCTCCAACTGCCGGTTTGTGGAACAGGATGACATGGGGAATTGGTACATTTTTCAAAGCACTTACGGCCTTTTGTCCCTCGGCTCCACCAAGTCGGGAGCCATGCTCTGCTTTGACGACTATTATGGACCGCTGGGAAACGGGCTGAGCTTCGGAGAGGCTTTTCTCTGGTGGTGCATAAACAACATGGAAAGCTGCTATAGCCCTTATTCCCGCGTCTGGTTTTACGGGTTGGTCCTTTTGGGTGATCCCACCCTCAGGCTCTCCAGGTTTATGTCTGATCATACCGGAGACGCGAACTGGGATGGTACGGTAGATCCTGCAGACGTGGTGTTTTTGATAAACTATCTTTTCAGAGGAGGGACTGCTCCCGATCCGTTGAGACTGGGAGACGTGACCGGAGACTGTTCCGTGGATGCTGCAGACGTGATATACCTGATAAATTATCTCTTCAGGGGCGGCTCTGCGCCGGAAACCGGGTGTGCATAGCTCGGCAACAGCGTTTGGACGGCCTAATTCGGAGCTATCAACAACGCCTGTTGACAGCAAACTGAGTTAATCCGGCGAGAGCCAGTCAGAGAATTTTTGTAGCAGACCCTTCATTCTTAGATGCAGACGACGTTTAATTATATGGAAGGCTCTTCCTGAGTCAAAACTGGAGGGATTATGAGGGCCAGACCGTTGATTGTGGGTTTTATCTGGATGGCACTTTTCGCCTCTTCTCTTTATGCGGCCACCTTCAATGGAAAAAGGATTTTGACAGGGACGTGGACCGGCGAAGAGATGGAATACGTGGAAGGGGAGATTCTATTCCGTCTCAAGCCGGACATTAAGCTGGAGCAAGCCAAGCCCCTCTTGATTAGGAATCAAGCCGAGCTGGCTGAGGATATTGACCGACTGGGCATAGGAAAATTGGAGCTGCCTTCTTCCGCCGAGATCTTTCAGGTACTGGAGAATCTCAATTCCAGCGGCTTGTTTGAATTCGCCGAGCCGAACATGATCGACAGGGCTCAGTATCCTCCCAACGATTATTACTTTGAAAACGGACAGCAGTGGTGGCTGGATAACTACGGGCAATCGCCCCCGGCAGGAACGCCGGGCGCAGACATTAGCGCCACCGAGGCCTGGGACATCTCTCCGGGCAGCCGGGATGTTTTGATCGCTATTCTGGATTCGGGAATACCCCTTTTGGGAAACTTCCTTTACCACCCCGATTTGATCGATACTACCAGATATGTATTAGGGGAAGATCTGGTTGGCGATGGCGACTTGGTAAAAGACAAGTACGGTCACGGCACGCACGTTTTGGGGATCATCGCTGCCAAAACCAACAATTCTATCGGAGTGGCAGCGGTGGACTGGAACTGCCGCATCCTGATCAATCAGGTATTCGATAGCTCCGGAATCGGCACGCACAACACTTTCAAAAACGGAGTACTTCATGCCGTGGATTACGGCGCCAAGGTAATAAATTACAGCGCCGGGGGATTGCACTCCCTGGTCAAAGAGGAAGCGGTCAGATACGCTGATAGCAATAACGTGCTTCTGGTTTGTGCCACTGGCAACGGATTCGGCGATTCCGTCATTTATCCCGCCCACTATTCAGATGGTTACCAAAACGTGATGGCCGTATCGGCCACCACCTGCAACGATCAGCTGGCGAACTTCTCTAATTACGGTCCCTCCGTTTGCGTAGCCGCACCGGGCGGTGGTGGCACGCCCTGGGATTCGGATGATATCTTCTCCACAGCCCCAAACTATCCGGTAACCTTGAACGGGTCGCCTTGGTTTCTTACCCAGAACTACAGTTATATGGCCGGTACATCCATGTCCTGCGGGATGGTTACCGGCCTGGCCTCGCTTCTGCTCTCAATTGAGCCAAATTTCAACGCTTACGAATTAAGGGAGATCATCGAGCAGAGCGCAGACCAGGTGGGGGACTACCAGTATTACGTGGAGACGGGAAAAAGCTACGAGTTGGGTCACGGACGGATCAATTGTTACGCCGCCTTGGTTCTGGCTTCCGGATATACCTACGTTTACGGAGATGCCAACGGAGACAGTACGGTTACCGGAGCAGATCTGGTTTTCTTGCTCAATTACCTTTTCAGAAATGGCCCATTACCTGATCCTCCCTCAGCCGGTGATCCCAATGGCGATTGTGTAATTACGGGTAGTGACGTAGTTTACCTGATCAGTTACCTGTATCGCCTGGGACCGCCATTGCAGAGAGGATGCGTGGGTGAGTAGCGGGGTGGTTTGAGTGAATACAGGTGCCTAGTTGGTGGCCTGATTAAAGCAGGTTTCCTCGGCTCACCTCCGGTATTCTGATCTTCCTGAGTCCCTTGGGTAGCGGACCACCTCGGTCTCGGGAGGGGAGTTCCTCCTTTATTCCAGCATTTGCGCGGTGGTCGGGAGAGAATTAAATCTTACGGTTCAAACCTCCACGGCTGGTTACCGCAGATGCTGGCAATCGCATAAAGACTGTTTTGAAGAAAAGTTCCAAGAAAAACATTGACAACAGTAGCTAAATTTTTATCTTAAAAGAACTTGTTCCAGATTTCACAAGCAGGCACTGATGGCCGACCGTATTAGCTTTAATGAATTATCGATTTGATGGCCCACAATTTTTTTGTCTGCAGGAGGAGCAATGCCTATCGTTGATTCCAAGACCGGTAGAGTTAGAAAGAACTATACTATAGATGAACTGGTCGAAGCAGCGAATCTGATGAGAGCGTACAACATGATCTCTCTGTGTGCGGCTGGGTCGGGACACTCCGGCGGAACCATGTCCATCATGGATATCGCCGCAGCTCTCTATTTGCACACAGCCACCCATGATCCTAAAAATCCCTGGTGGGATGGCAGAGATCGAATCGTTTGGTCCACCGGGCACAAAGCTCCTTCCCTATACCTGGCTCTGGGGATGTCAGGCTACTTCAACGTGGAGGAGGTAGTCAAGCTCAGAAAGCTTTACAGCCCCTTTCAGGGACACCCCCACTGGCTGAAGCTGGCGGGAGTTGAAGCCTCCACCGGATCCTTGGGACAAGGGCTTAGCATTGCAAATGGAATCGCCCTGGCAGGGAAGCTCCAAGGCAAAAACCACCGTGTGTTCTGCCTGACTGGAGACGGGGAGCATCAGGAAGGGCAAATCTGGGAAGCGGTCATGGAGGCGGGCAATTTCAAGCTGGACAACCTGACCAACATACTGGACAAAAACCGCCTGCAGATCGACGGGTGGGTAAAGGACGTTATGGACATCGATCCCATTGTGGATAAATACAAAGCCTTCAAATGGAACGTGATGGAGATAGATGGACACAACATGAAGGAGATAGTGGAAGCACTGGAAAAAGCCAGAGTCCATAAGGGACAACCCACGCTGATTGTTGCTCACACGGTCAAGGGTAAGGGCGTCGACTTTATGGAGGATGTGGCTGGCTGGCACGGAAAGGCACCCATCTGTGAACAAATGGAGCAGGCTTTAGAGCAACTGGGGGTCGACAAGAAGCTTGACCACCACAGGCTGGACAAAATAGCAGAAGATTACCAGGTTGAGGCGACTGCCAAACTTGAGGCTAAGATGCCCAAGTTCAAGAGAGGCTACTTCTGGAATGAACAGGAGAATATGAGGGTGGACATGGATCCCACTCGTATGGGCTTCGGGCGTGCCCTGGAGAAGGGTGGGGATGACCCGCGAGTGGTCTGTCTGGGGGCGGATATCTCAGGTTCGATCGCCATCAGCAAATTTTACGAGAAGCACCCTGAGAGAAAAAGCAGATTCCTGAGTATGGGTATTGCCGAACAAAGCGGTACCGGTGTGGCAGCCGGCTTGGCCAAAGAAGGGATGATCCCGGTGTTTGGCACCTACGGAGTCTTCTCCGCCGGGAGAAATTTGGATCAGCTCCGAACCACGGTCTGTTACGGGAATTTCAACGTTCTGATCGCCGGGGCCCACGGCGGCGTCTCCGTGGGGCCGGACGGAGCCACCCATCAGGCCTTGGAAGATCTTTTCCAGATTTGCGGATTGCCTAACATGCACGTGGTGGTGCCCTGCGATTCCATCGAGACCGAAAAAGCCACCGACATGTTGCTGTTCGAGATCAAAGGCCCTAAGTACGTAAGATTCGCCAGGGAGGCCACCCCCATCGTCACGGATGAGAGTACGCCCTTCAAATTCGGGGAGGCGAACATCTATAGATACAGGGGAGAGAAGGCGAATTTCAAGGATGCCTTTGAGGTCAAGCTGGCGTCTGAATATAAATCGGAAAACGAGGATCTGACCATCGTCGCCTGCGGGCCCGAGGTTCCCGAAGCCATGCGAGCCGCGTGGATACTAAAAGAGGATTTTGGGATCCAGACCAGGATCATAAACCTGCACACGTTGAAGCCCCTCCAAAAGGAGCCCCTGATCAAAGCTGCGCTGGAGACCGGTATCATCGTAACTGCCGAAGAACATCAGGTAGGCGGGTTTGGCAATTGGATAAGTCACGTGGTCTCTCAGGCAACCGAGCTTTACAAAAGTCCGCTTCTTTTGGGGATGATCGGAGTTAAAGACAGGTTCGGCGAATCCGGCCAACCCTGGGAACTGATAAAGGAATTTGAGGTTTCCGCCGAGCACATTGCCCAGAAGGCAAAAGAGCTTTTCGATATTAAGAATAGATCGTAGACTCACGCTGTTGACGGATGGTTGGTCCGCAAGAGGTCGAGGCCGGAGATGAAAAGATGTCCGGGTGGAAGCAAGCACAAGCATTCAAGGAGGATGTAATGAAGTTAGCAGATAGAATGTCCCGATTAGGAACGGAGACTGCGTTTGAGATCCTGGCCAAGGCCAAGCAGCTGGAAGCGAAAGGGAAAGATATCATTCATCTGGAAATAGGAGAACCCGACTTCATTACCCCCAGGAACATCATCGATGCCGGGATCAAGGCGCTCAACGAAGGCCACACACATTACAATCCATCCGCGGGTATCCGCGAGCTGCGGGAGGTGGTGGCGGGGCACGTCTCTAAGACCAGAAACATAGGCGTAAATCCTGACCAGGTGGTGATCACCCCCGGGGCAAAGCCAATTATGTTTTTCGGCATAATATCTCTGGTTAATGAGGGTGATGAAGTAATATATCCCAATCCCGGCTTTCCCATTTATGAATCAGTCATAAATTTCCTGGGAGCCAAAGCGGTGCCCATCAGGTTGAGAGAAGAGGATGACTTTCGCTGGGATATCGGTGAGTTGAAAAAACTGGTAACGGACAAGACCAGAATGATCATCATCAATTCTCCTCAGAATCCCACCGGCGGAATTCTGACCGAGGACGATCTGAAGGCGATTGCCGATATCGCCATTGCCAACGACATTTTCGTCCTGTCAGATGAGATATACAGCCGTATAATCTACGAGGGTGAACATCACAGCATCGCCTCGTTCCCGGGAATGCAGGAGAGGACCATAATTTTGGACGGCTTTTCCAAGGCTTACGCCATGACTGGTTGGAGATTGGGTTACGGAGTGATGAGAGAAGACCTGGCGGTTCTGATCGCCAAACTGCAGACCAACTCCAACTCCTGCACGGCCACGTTCACCCAGATGGCAGGTATCGAGGCGCTTGACGGTCCCCAGGGCGAAGTTGATAAAATGCTGGCGGAGTTCAGGAGAAGAAGGGAGGTTGTAGTGGAAGGCTTGAACGCCATCCCCCGCATAAGTTGCAGGACTCCCAAAGGGGCATTCTACGTGTTTCCCAACGTGAAGGAGATCGGGTGGGAGGTCAGGAAGTTGAGTGACTTTCTTCTGAACGAAGCCGGGGTGGCGGTGCTTTTTGGTACTTCTTTCGGAAAATACGGAGAAGGTTACATCCGTATATCATATGCTAACAGTGTGGAAAACATCAAAGAGGGATTGTCACGCATGGAGAAGGCTTTAGAGACGATAAAATAAGGTTATTTATCCCTTCACCCATCCGAGCCGGGAGGTTAAAAAAGTTAACTTTTATTCAAAAAAAGCTTTACAAACTAAAAAAGGGGACTATTTTAATGCCGGCCTGAAGCGTCTGGTTTATGAAAAAGGGTCAGGACGGACGTGCTCTTTTGTCAAGGAAGAGTTTTACAGAAAGCAAGATAGTGCTAACTTGACGTGACCTCACCATCGTAGAGTCATCGGATCTGACTCCATTTGTGTGACCCCTTGAGGCAATTGTTCAAAAACTGAGATTTTTGACTAAATTGACAGAGGGTCGGTTCACACATTTTCTTCATAATTTATACTCTAAACTTTTTGGGCTACGTGTCGATGTTATAACAGGTGACTCGACAAGAACTTAAATGCTCAAAATAGGAATTCCCCGGCGGATGTAAATTGAAGACGTAGAAACGGTGACATTCCCGTAAGTTGTGCAGTCGCTGGACAGCTAGACTCTTCCTCACAACTCCGGAAACAAATACAATCAAGAGACGTAAGTACAAAAGTCAGATGTAACATACCGCTGATCATTGGATGAAAGGATTCAGGCTCGTTGCATAGCCCAGCCGCGAGTATCATTTGCTAAACTGAGGGTAACGCTAACTTTTTCAGTAAAGGAGGTGAGTGAACCGGAGCAAAAGATAGGATTCTGTAAACCGTTTAGGAGTTAACGTTTCAACAGGAGGAAAGAAAATTGAAAAACAAACGCATACTAAAGCTGGTACTCACCGGCAGCATCCTGCTTTTCGTCTTTGCCTCCGTGCTCTATGGCGGAACCACAGGGAAGATAGCAGGAGTGATCAGAGACAAGGAGACCGGTGAGCCGCTGCCCGGGGTGGCCGTGGTGATCCAAGGGACCACCATGGGGGCAGCCGCAAATGAAAAGGGGGAATACTTCATTCTGAACGTGCCTCCCGGGGTGTACGAGCTGAGAGCCACCCTCATAGGCTATGCCTCCATGGACGTGGAGAACGTTTCGGTTTCATTGGATTTGACCACCACCATCGATTTTGAGCTCTCGCCCGAGGCGATTGAGGTGAGGGGCGTAACCGTAACCGCGGAGAGGCCCATATTCGAGCCGGACCTGACTTCCACCGCACACATAATCACGACCGCTGATGTGATTCACCGTCCGGTGATCAATACCGACGGGATCGTCTACCGTACTCCCGGAGTGGTCTTTGATCCCATCGCTGGCCCCATCAACATGGGTACTCAGGGTACCGTGCTGGGTAATGAAGGGAGTCGGGTGACCGACACAGCCAATCCAGGTGTTACTCTGAGAGGAGGGCGCCCCCAGGAGGTCGTTTACATGGTGGACGGGCTGTCCATCACTGACCCCATTCTGTCAGGCCAGGCCACCAACTTGAGCCACTTCACCCTCTCCGAGGTTCAACTCATCACCAGCGGGTTCAATGCCGAATATGGCAATGCCATGTCCGGCATCATCAACTATGTCACTCAGGAAGGTGGATCGAAATTCTCCGGAAGATATCAGTATTCCACGGATCGGATTTTCGGCGATGAACTGGACTTCGGAACCAACGAGCATTTCCTAAGCCTAAGCGGTTCCGTGCCCGGCACCCAAGGGAAGCTGACCTACTATGCGAGCGGAAATCTGTATCTTACCGATGATTGGGCTCCTCGGCTGCACAAGCTTCCTCATCACCAGCAACAGACATACCGAACCCAGGGCAAGTTGACCTACAAGGTTACCCCTGCGATCACCCTGCGCATCGGAGGATTTAACAACCGGAGGCAGTACGAGAGATACAATCACAGCTGGCTTTACAACCTGGAGAGCTACGATGCCACTCTGGAGAAGGCCAACCAGATCTGGTTTGGCTGGACCCATAGCCTCTCCAAGAGCACGTTCTACGACGCCAAACTCGGTTTCTTCTCCAACGACTGGAGCATAGGCAGGCGTCTGGACGAGCACTTCTTGGAGAGGACCGCTTGGGACAAGGCTTGGGAGACGTATCCGGGCGGTACGCCTGAAGATAGCGCGCTGGCCGCACAATTCGCCGAGGACTTCATCGCTGAACACAAGGACGACGTGTGGAACGGTGACTGGTGGGAGGACTACAAGTTCTGCGTGGCTACCCCCGATACCGGCGAGTGGAGAAGATACCGGGAGCGCAGACAGGAGCAGAACTACGAGCTGGCGGTGGATAACATGTTCTGGTCACATTATGATACCAGAAACTACCAGATCAGGGGAAGCGACATCGTAACCGGAAAGTTCGACATCACCAGCCAGGTGGATTTCCACAATCAGGTGAAGAGCGGGTTTGAGGTCAACTCCATGAAAATCACCCGACATTACAACAGTTTACCCTGGGACGCCCAGCCCTTCATCGACATCTACGAATACAAGCCCTTGGGCGCAGCCTTCTACGTTCAGGACAAGATCGAATTCTCGGGACTGGTGGTGAATGTTGGAGGCAGGCTGGATTATCTAAGCAAGGACGCCAGAGCTTGGAAAGACGAGATGAATGTCCCGGCCAGACCTGATCTGGAGCCGGATTCCGTCGGCGGAAGAAGCACCGATGAGTGGGGTAAGGAGACGGACGACAACATCACCTTCAGTCCCAGACTGGGAATCTCCCATCCCATCTCCGACAAGATGACCATCTTCTTCAATTACGGTCACTTCATTCAGCAGCCCCGCTTCTTGGAGCTGTACACCACATTGGCCCCTAACCTGCAGAGGGCCAATCAGCGGGTGGGAAACCCCGACTTGGTGCCAAGCAGAAACATCCAGTATGAGTTGGGTGTGACCCGGGTCATAACCCGCGACATAAAGTTCAACGTCACCGCCTACTACAAAGACATCTACGACATGACTCAGTCGGAGAGGATATTCATCGTGCCCCAGCCCTACGACGTTTTCAAGAATTTAGATTATGCCAACGTAAAGGGTGCGGAGTTCACTCTGTCCAAGCGGCCCAGAAGATACCTGGCCTTCAACCTAAGTTACGTTCTGCAGTTCGCTGAGGGTACCAACTCGGATTACATCGACCAATATGAGTTCCACTCCCGTGACCCCTCCGATCCGGTAACCGGCTTCACCAGGGTCTTCCCGCAGAGCGTAAATCCCCTGGACTTTGATCGAAGACACAGCTTTGTGGTGCAGGCGGATTGGAGATTCCCTGACGATTTCGACTGGGTGCCTTTGAGGAACTTCGGCTTGAATCTCATCTCCGAGGCCAGCAGCGGACTGCCCTACACCAGAAGAGATTACAGGGGCAACCGGGTCGGCACCACCAACCAGTATCGCAAGCCCTGGACCTACAACACTGATCTGACCTTGGATAAGAGCTTTGCGCTGTGGGGACGGGAGGTCAACGTTTTCGTCCAGGTGTACAACCTGTTTGACCGGATCAACGTTCTCAACGTCTATCCTGCCACCGGCCGTCCGGACGACGACGGCTATCGTCTGGATCCGGCATCGGTCGTAGATCCGGGCGAGGATGAAAACCACGAATACTGGGACTACATAAAGGTCAAGGACACAGACGGAGACGGGCACATCAGCGCAGCGGAGCAGGCCGTCGCCTACACCAACGCCTACACCCTGTATGCCAAAGACCCCATGAACTACGGAGCTCCCAGGCAGATAAGGATCGGCTTCTACGTCGCTTTCTAGGGGTCAGATGAGCAAAGGAAAAGACTCATTCACGGAATGAATTTTCGATAAGGAGATGTGACATGGAGAAGTTTTTAGAAAAACGTGCGATCCTGGGTGGGTTCGTCTTTCTGTGCTTTGTGGTCTCGGCCTTGCTGCCCTTAGAAAGCCAGGCTGCCAGACCGCTTCAGAAAGTCATCCCGCCCCTGGCGAAGAGCGCTCAGACCGAGCACTTCGCGCAGAAGACCAGATACATCAGGCACGGCCTGGACGTCAACGATTTCAGGATTCCCATGACCAACTACGCCATCTTCGGGCAGTTCATCGAGCTGGGAGCTGCGGGTGGCGAGTGGCCCAAGGGTTCCAACGAGTTCTACATCTTCGGTGCCGGAATCTGGGTTGGTGGGACGGTCAACGATCCCACCCTGCAGACCTTCGCATTCAGCAACTCCGGATCCACCAGGGACGAGGTTCTGTGGGGAAGCCTTACTGACCACCGCGTGGCCATCGGATACAATCCCAGCGGAGGCGCAGAAGAGTTCTCCGGCTTAACCGACATATTCATCACCGGCCATCCTGAAGATTATGACGATCCGGACTACTGGCCGGACCAGGATTCGGAGGGCAACCCGTTGGACATCGTCGGCATTCAGGACAGCTACTGCGAGTTCGATGATCAGGACCTGGAAAGATGGGACACGGGCAGCCTCTCCAACGCCGGCGACGGACAAGACATCGCCAGGTACGGTCTGGGAGTCAAGGTTATCCAGCGTACTCACTCTTGGAACTACGAGACCAATAAGACCATTCACTTCTTCGTCTATGACATTCATAACATCAGGGAGGACCAGGCTCCCATAAGGAACTGCTTTCTCTCGGTCATGTGTGACGCGGACGTAGGTCCCACCGCAAATGACGATCTGGTAGGCTTCGATCACAGCCGCAATCTGGGCTACTGTTATGATAGTGACTTCGCGGAGCAGGGATTTGCCAGAATCCCCGGATTTCTGGCTTACAAGTTCCTGGAGAGCCCGGTTGCCACGTATGACGTTGATTTGAACGGGGACGACGTGATCAACGACGATTCGGTGCTGATAAACGATGTCTGGATCAAAGATATCAAGAAAGGAGAACCACTGGGCTTGACCTCGTTTAAGACGTCCAATCTGCAGTCGGGTGACCCGGATACCGAACCTGAGAAGTACATCATCATGGCCGGACATAACTATCCTGATGTGGGAGACCAGCGCTACGCTCCGTTCGATCTGGGCACCGGGACCACTCCGGTGGACCAGAGGTTCTTCCAGAACACCGGACCATTCCTTCTGGCGCCTGAGGGTGAAACGGTCATAGATACGGTCTGGCACTGGGATGACATCGACGGGCTTCACATTGCCAACATCGACACGATCGTTGGCGGCCCTGTCAGGGTAGTGATCGCGGTTATGATGGCTCCGACCCAAGAGGAGCTTCCCCTGGTAGCGGACGTAGCTCAGTCCATATACGATATCGGTTTCGTCCTGCCCCGACCTCCTGATCATCCTAACGTAACGGTAGTTCCGGAAGACAGGAAAGTCTATATCACCTGGGATAACGTAGCAGAGCTCACCAGAGACCCATATTATGCGTTCACCAGCGATCCGCAGCATCCCCTATACGATCCTCGGTACGTGGAGATGGACTTCGAGGGATATGAGGTCTATCGGAGCACCTCGGGGTTGCCGGGGACGTTCGAACTGCTGGCCGCTTGGGACAAATCCAGCGTGACCCCCCGGAATGTCACCATCAAGCAGCTGTCCGGCCCAGAGTTCACGGGGATTGCCTACGACGAAGACTGGACCGAGAGCTGGTTTTTGAGATATGGCGGAACGGCGCTCTTTGCTGGTCACGAGTATCTGGTACAGGTGAAAGCAGACGGCTCGTTCTTCGTCAGCAACCTTACGCTGGGAACAGATGTTCCAGCCTCCGAAGAGCAGGAACACTGGTACTTCACCGGAGAGCCTCCTTATGTTTTCGAGGTCTTCTCCTGGGACTTAAATCCCATATTCAGTGAGACTCCGACTGACAGCCTGCCTACCAGCCGAAGCACGGAGCCCCGCGTAGCCGACGGAACCTATGATGACTATTTTGACGGCTGCTGGCTTTTGTTTGGCGGAATGGCGGTCAAATTCACCGGAGGTGCCCCCAGCGACGAGGTGGTCTTCAGAATCACAGGCCAGGCAGAGACACCCGAAGGTGAGAATACAGAGTTGGCACATGCCTACTTGGATACCGGGCTGATCAACGGAATGACCTATTACTACGACGTGATCGCCTATGATTTTCAGCCCTTCTCCTCTCCTCGCAGCCTGGAGAACGGTATCAGCGGCATCGCGACCAGTCCTCGTTCGAACGTTACCGGCCTTTCACACCCCGAGGTGTTGACCGTTGAGCATACATCCGGGCAGAGCGATGGGGCCGTCACGGCTGAGGTAGTTAATCCCTTAGCGGTGACCGGGCATGACTACAAGGTGGTCTTCGACGACAGCGATCCCAGTAACATACTATGGCATCTGATTGATATCACCGAATCTCCGGAAGACACGGTACTTAAGAATCAAACCAACCAGGCAGGGGACGACGACTATCTGGTGGTGGACGGTATCTTGGTTAGAGTCTCCGGGCCTGACCTCAACATCAAGTCCATCGTTGAAATTCAGAACGCTGACGGTCCTGTAGACCCGCCGGATAATGTTGGCTGGTCTTGGAATTCCACCCACGAGTTCTACGTCTCAACCGATGTCTCCGGATCTGATTTCAGCCGCATGAACTGGAGAGGTCTGATAGGGATAGACGACTGGGAGATCAGGTTCACCGCGGCGGGCAGCGAATATTACAACTGGGGCACCGACGGGAAGTGGCCGGATCGATGCCCCTTTGAGGTTTGGAACATCGGACCGGGAACCCCGGATGATGACTCCGACGACAAGCGAATTCAGATAGCCATTCTGGACGACGACGGATCGGATGGCTGGAGCCCTGGTGACAGAATATATCCTTCCGAAAGAGAGTATTCCGAGCCTCATCCGGACTTCATGGAGTACGACTTCCCCGCCGATTTTCACATCGGAAGGATAATATTCAACGCTGGCGAGCCGGCCGAGGGAACTATCGTCAGGTTCATCACCAATAAGCCTAACGCCTTGGACGATGTATTCGCGTTCAGCACCAAGTCAGCGTATGTCGCGGAAGATCAGGTCAACCTCGACGACATCTTGGTGGTTCCCAATCCATACATCGTGCGGAACGACTGGGAGCCCAGCCGGGATTACTCCCGCATCGCTTTCACCCATCTTCCCGATCAGTGCACTATCAGGATATACACTCTGGCTGGCGATCATCTGCGCACTCTGCACCATGAGAGCGCAACCTTTGACGGCAACGAGAACTGGGATCTTCTGACCAAGAACAACCAGAAGATCGCAGCAGGCATTTACATCTTCCACGTGGATTCGCCGTACGGGGAAAAGATCGGGAAGTTTGCCGTGGTCCGATAACATTCGAAACTATTGAGGAGGTAAACTAAGATGAAAAAGTTTCTGGTGTTTTTGGTGCTGGTCCACTTGGCATGGTTTGTGGGTGAAGCGCAATCGCAGACGTTCGACAACGTAGGAACGTCCGGTGCCCAGTTTTTAAAGCTGGACGTTGACGCCCGGGTGGTAGCCCTGGGAGGAGCGAGTGCAGCTATTACCCGCGGTGCCATGGCCCTGTACTACAATCCGGCTGGCATAGCCAACATGGACGAGCACAGCCTGGCTTTCAGCTACACCGACTGGGTAGCGGACATCAGGTATAACTATCTGGCATACGCAAGACCGATATCCGGGTTCGGAAACGTGGGAGTCCACGTGGCGGTGCTGACCATGGGTGACATGAAAGAGACGACCTTAGATCAGCCAGACGGGACCGGTGAGACATTCGGTGCCAACAGTTGGGTGCTGGGAGTAAGCAATGCTCACCAGCTCACCAACCGCTTTTCCTTCGGTGTGACTGCTAAGTACCTGAGGGAGAGTATCTCCGATCTTGCCTCAGGGGCACTGGCTTTTGACATTGGCACCATCTACTACACCGGCTTCAGGTCACTCAGGATAGCCATGTCTACCCGGAACTTCGGCGGCGATACCAAATTCGGCGGAACCGAGCTGGAGACCACCTTGGATCAAGATAACGATCCCACGACCCAGCCGGTGGAGGTAAGGCTCAACACCGAATCTCATCCGCTGCCCCTAAGCTTCCGTATCGGCATAGCATACGATTTTGAGTTCGGTGAAGACAGCAAGGTCATGACCACCCTGGATGGGTACAATACCCGCGATAGAGGCCAGCAGGCCAGTTTGGGCGTTGAGTACCGCTGGCAGGAGCGATTGGCGGTCAGAGCCGGATACAAGCTGGAGGCGGATGAAGAAGGCATAGCTGGCGGAGCCGGCTATGATTTTGAGATACCCGGATTTGGAAACATGGGGATCAGCTATGCCTGGGCGGACGTGGGTAGACTGGAGAGCGCCCACAGGTTCAGCCTGATGCTGAGCTTCTAGAGCGGTAAGGATCGGCTGACAACCAAGAGCAACGCCAGCCTTGTTTGATCGAACAGGGCTGGCGTTTTATTTTCAATGAGAATCAATGGGAGGTAAGCTATTAGAACCGGTCGGACACGTGAGGAAGAGTCCTGGTTCCTGATTCGATAGATAGACAAGGGGACTGCAGACAAGCTATGACCTCAATGCCAAGAGTCTTTTGGAGAAGTAACAATCCATTTCCGGCGGCGCATCTAAGACAGATCATTTCCAGTCCTCCGGGATCTCTCTTGCCCCGGGTCCGTCGTATTCAAAATTCCAGCCACCTAATCTGCGCATGGGTTTCTCCCGGGTCATTTCCTCGTAGGCGTGAGCCACCAGCCCGGCGACCCGGGAGATGAGGAAGAAGCCTTTTCCCACTCTCCAGTCGAATCCCATATCCGATATGACGGCGGCGATGGCTCCATCCACATTTATGGGGAGCCTTCTGCCAAGGGAAGTGGACAATTCCGTCTCCACCGCCTGTGCCAGTTCCATATGTCTCCCGGAGAAATTCAAACTTGTCGCAGTCTGAAAGAGCTTAACCGTGCGGGGATCGGTTTCGTGTAATCGATGTCCGAACCCGGGGATTCTTCTCCTCCTGTAGATGAACTCGGAAACCAGCTCCTTGGCAATGGCGGAGACCTCGTCCGGCCTCTTGCTCCAGTCCTGCAGGATCCTGGCACATCTCTCTATGGCTCCTCCGTGAATGTCTCCAATGGTCAGAATACCTCCCGCCACGGCCGCATTCAAGGGATTACCTCCGGAGAGCACGTTGCGAGTGGAAAGCACCGAAGGGGGAGTTACC
Source organism: uncultured Ignavibacteria bacterium (assembly GCA_964348415.1). Lineage (GTDB taxonomy): Bacteria > Zixibacteria > MSB-5A5 > MSB-5A5 > SM1-73 > SM23-73-3. The sequence continues at coordinate 57,254 of CAYGCR010000015.1, forward strand.
CCGTGGTCTATGCTGGAGACCAAGATCGCTCTCATCATCTCGGATTCTTCTCTCTTGGGAAGTTCCCCTTTAAGGGTCAAAAAGATGGCATCGGAAAAGGAGAGCTTCTCCATCATCTCCACAATGTCATATCCTCTCACCCGTATCTCGCCTTTCTTTATCTCCGTGATTGCGGTTTTCCACCTATCTTGAATCATCTTACCCTCCCACAGATTCGAATTGAAAATTTTTCTTAACATACCACAATAATACGCTAAAGTCAACAAATTTGTGTCCCCGGTTTGTGTTTCTCTGGGCGTCGAGGCCGATTTCTGCAAAAGCAAGGAGGTTGAGCCCCAAGCTCCTTTTCAGAAGGCATCCTTTCACTTTTCCCATTTGTGGAAAAAAGAGAGAGAGCAAGCCGGACCACGCAGGCAAAGACGAATGTGCGGCCCGTCGTAATCAGTTGATAAGCCGCTTTTTATGAAACACTTGTATTTCGCTTGACAACAAGTCTTTTTGGGCTTTATTGACAGAAGATCAATCTGGGTAATTCTCTTTTTCTACATTTTGCGGAAAGCAGGTAGTTCAGGAGGACTAATGATAAAAAGGACGGTCTTAATACTGGGGGTATTAGCCGTGGTCCTGCTTCCAGGCCGAGCTTGGGGCGGGATGAATCTAAGCTTGGAGGAACCTTTTTCGGGCTTTGCCAGCAACAGCGTGGGCGATATAGTTTATATGGAATTGCCCGGGGGTGGAGGGATCATCTGGGTGGGAACTGGGAACGGGCTCTCCAAGACCACCGACGGAGGGGCAAGCTGGTTGACCTACAATCAAGCAAGGGGTTTGAATCACAACGATATATCCGCTTTGGCCGTCTCGGGCACTACTTTGTGGGCGGCCACCGCTTACGGCAGGGTACTCGAAGGGGAGCTAATTCCTTACGGAAGGGGGTTTAACAGGACTGCGGATTTCGGCGACACCTGGGATTCTTTTATCCCGCAGCAGGTTGACTTCGCAGGGATGATTGCCTATGATATCGCCATAGACGATACCACGGTCTGGGCAGCCGCGTGGTACGGAGGGCTGATACGGTCGCAAGACGGGGGGCAAACCTGGGAGAATGTATTCGTCGATTCGGCTTCTCAGGCCGACTTCGAGGAGGGTCGCTTTCAGTATTTGAACAACCGCTTCTTTGCGGTGGTGGTGGATACTCTTTGTCCCTTAGAGAAAAAGCTGAAAAACTGGATCAATGACATCGCTTATGACGGCAAACTGATCTGGGTGGCAACTCGCGATGGTTTGCACGGCAGCCTGGATTTCGGGGAGACCTGGTTCCCCTATGACACCTCAAGTGGGCTTAATTCAAATGCGGTCTTTTGCCTGGCAGGTGATACTTCATTCTTCTGGGTGGGTTTGTACCAGGAGGAAGGAGTTTATCCGTTTGAACTGCTCCCCCCTCTGATGGGCGCGAATTTCAACCATACCACCGACTTTGGCGCAACCTGGAACAGTTCTCGCCCGGACCAGGGCCAGGCCGGATCCCTCGAAAAGCTTCCTTATGATATGGCCATTGGAGATACGGCGGTATGGGCTGCTTGCGGAAAAGGCGGCCTGATACGAAGCTTTGACCGAGGGGCAACCTGGGGAAACGTGTTTGTGGATACGTCCGCGCAGAGGCGCTTTGAGCAGGACTTGCTGGAGGAAAACGACGTCTTCACCAGCGTGGCTGTGGACACCACTCCTCCTGATTCAACCATAGTCTGGGCGGGAACCAGAGATGGTGTATACAAGTTCATCTTCACCGATAGTGACTCGGCGGACACCGTTTTCCACTATCTTAGCTCTGACCTGATCGAAACGAAGGTAATCCTCTCCATCGGAATCCAAAGATATGACGACCAGAAGGCGGTGTGGTTGGCCGGATACACTTATCTTGGTCACCATCCTCCTCCTCATAGTGTCCAAGGGATCGCCTACAAGACCACGGACGGCGGAGAGACTTGGAACAGCTACCTTGACTTTGTCCCCGTCCGTGATTTTGCCTTCTCGGATTCTACCGTGTGGGCCGCCACTCACGAAGGACTGAAGAGGTCAAGGGATGGAGGACAAAGCTGGGACACCTTCGAGGTAGTCGATTCTGCGTCCGGACAGTTGATAATTCCTTCACGATTTGCGTCGGTTTGCATTGTGCCGGGAATCGTCGATACTACAATCTTAGTGGGATCGATAGACGGATTGGCTAGATCCACAGACGATGGGGTGTTCTGGAACGTGACCAAGTTCGCCCACTCTTTCAAAAAAGCCATCTGGGCAGGAAGC
>CAYGCR010000016.1:0-56393 GCA_964348415.1 uncultured Ignavibacteria bacterium
TCTTAATCTAAAGGATTGAATGAACATGTTCAGGAAGACGGTTTTCATCACCTTTCTCTGGACTGCAATCCTGTTCCCCTACTCTAATGCATCAACATGCAACCAAGAGACTTACGTTTCCAGAAAGCACTGGGAAAACTTAAGACTTCGTCATTCCCGTAGCACCTTTTTTGCGCAACAGACTCAAGACACTAGGAGAATAGAAACTACAGAGCCCCTGAAACTGAAAAATCCCAACGTAGCTTTTTTCTATGCCTTTGTCCCTGGATTCTTCGTTCACGGAGCCGGTCATTTCTACGCGCGCGAAAAAAAGACCGGCTGGATACTCGTTGCGGGAGAAATTGTAAGCCTTGGGGTGCTCACTTTCTCCGGCTTAGTTGGTTTTGCGGAAGCCATGGGTGGAGAAGCTTCCACCAGTCCAGATATGTTGGCATTAACCGGCACAATTATTTTCATTGGCACCTGGGTTTACGATTTAATCGGTGCCCCCATTGCCGTAAAGAGAAACAATCAGATGCTCCTCGAAAAACGAAACGAGGCAATTCAACTTGTGCCTGGATGGGGGAGCGATTTTGTGGGTCTGCGAATAGTCAAAGGTTTCTGATTATTAAAAAGTCTAGGGATTAATAAGAAACTCGATAAAATAGCCCTTTCCAATTATATAAAAAGACGTATCTTTAGATCAGAGAGGGTCTGGTACTGGATGAGTAAATTCAAAGCAGATTTGTTTTGAATACTAATCTAGGATCAGTTCTTAGGGAGCCAAAATGTGCGGAATAATCGGATACGTAGGCAAAGAAAAGGCAGTTCCTCTTTTGATTGAGGGATTGAAAAGACTGGAATACCGCGGATATGATTCTGCAGGCATAGCTGTATTGGAAGATCAAGGTCTGATCTATGAGAAATGCGCCGGCAAGATAAGCGCACTTGAGGCTTTGCTGGATGATAAGAAATTCGACAGCACCATCGGTATTGCTCATACCAGATGGGCCACTCACGGAGAGCCCACAGACCTTAATGCGCATCCTCACTTAGACTGTAAGGGGAACATTGCCGTTATTCACAACGGTATCATCGAGAATTATCGGAGCTTAAGAGAGCTTCTGGACCGCAAGGGACATAAGTTCACCTCTGATACCGACACCGAGATTTTGGCTCACCTGATCGAGGAATATTATGACGGTGATCTGATGGAAGCCACACAGGCAGCGCTATCCCAGGTAGAGGGAACCTATGGAATTGCGGTGATCTGCAAGGATAATCCCCGCCAGATAGTGGCGGCACGCCACGGAAGCCCGCTGGTTATAGGAACGGGAAAAGGCGAGAACTTCGTGGCATCGGACGTGGCCGCTATCTTAAGGCACACCAATCGCGTGGTTTATCTGGAGGATAGAGAGGTGGCTTTGGTCGATCCGGAGAGCTTCGTAGTCTCGACGGTGGACAAAACTGAGGTCACTCCCCAGATTCAGGAAATATCCTGGACTTTGGATCAAATCGAGAAAGGTGGATTCCCTCATTTCATGCTCAAGGAGATCTTTGAGCAACCCGCCACCTTGCGCAACGCCATCAGGGGACGCTTGAATTACGAGGAGGGGACCTCCCGTCTGAACGGCCTTAATCTTCAGTATGAGGAGCTGCATCTCATAGATCGGATAATCCTATCTGCCTGTGGCACCGCCTGGCATGCTGCTTTAGTGGGCGAATATATGATCGAGGACGCCGCTTTGATTCCGGTGGAAGTCGAATATGCATCAGAGTTTCGCTACAGAAGCCCCATCATCAACGAAGGAACCATAGTGTTTGTGATAAGCCAGTCCGGGGAGACTACGGATACCCAGGCGGCGCTCAGAGAGGCAAAAAGAAAAGGGGCAACGGTACTGGGCATCTGTAATGTAGTAGGAAGTACAATAGCACGAGAAACCGATGGCGGAGTATATATCCATGCCGGTCCGGAAATCGGAGTAGCCTCCACCAAGGCTTTCACATCTCAGATGATGGTCTTGTCTTTAATCTCTTTACTCCTGGCCCGTATGAGAACCATGTCTCTGGAGAGGGGAAGGGAAATCATCGATGCCATTTATAAAATCCCTGAACAGGTGGAGCAGATTCTCAAGAACGACTCTTATATCAAAGATATCGCCGAGAAGTATTACCAGAAGAACAACTTCTTGTATTTGGGCCGGGGCTTTAACTTCCCGGTTGCCCTGGAGGGCGCCCTTAAACTGAAGGAAATCTCCTATATCCACGCAGAAGGCTATCCAGCCGCAGAGATGAAACATGGGCCCATAGCTTTGATTGATGAGAACATGCCTGCGGTGGTGATAGCCCTCAAGGATAAGGTGCACGACAAGGTTCTCTCCAATATAGCCGAGATCAAAGCGCGTAAAGGAAAGGTTATCGCGGTGGCGACCGAAGGGGACGAGGAAATCGCCGATAAGGTAGATCACGTTATCTATATTCCCCAGACTGTAGAGTTGCTGACCCCCATTCTCTCCGTGATCCCGCTGCAGCTTCTGGCTTACCACATGGCGGTTAAGCGAGGCTGCAATGTGGATCAGCCCAGAAACCTAGCAAAAAGCGTGACCGTGGAATAAGAGCATTATTGGCGGGTCGGATATGTCTGTCCTGCGGTGGGACTATCCGACCTTCTTCGTATTTCTATACGCTGGCCTACCGAATGCAGCCTCCGAGCTTGTCTCGGACGAAAGCGGCTCGGGCGCAAATTTTGATTGACAAAACTGAGTATTCGAATATAATAGCATCTTGTCTCTGGAGAATATTATGGTAGCAAGCATGACCGGATATGGTAGAGCCGAGTTGGCTGAAAAAGACATCAAAGCCACCGTGGAGATAAGCTCGGTGAATAATCGCTTTTGCGAGATACAATTTCGCCTGCCTAAAAATCTCTCTCCCTTGGAATCCAAGTTGAAGGAGATAATCCTTTCAACCATCAGCCGGGGCAAGATAAGCTTCAACTTGACCTGGGAAGAAACCTCTCCGGCGGCTTCCTATGTTAAACTCAACCAAGAGGCAGCGGATGTTTATTTTAACATAATGACCCAGCTGAAGTCACGCTACAATCTCTCCGGCGACATCAGAACGGACCAATTCTTCGGTCTGCCGGATCTGGTAAAGGTGGAAAAGGAGGAACCGGACCTGGAAGAAGCTTGGGAGATCATCTCCCGGCTCACCCGTCAGGCTCTGGAAGAGTTCGACCGGATGCGAAAGGCGGAAGGGGCAAAACTGGCTCAGGATCTATCCGAACGGATAGCCAGCCTGGAGAAAACCGTGCCCGAAATTGAGACACTCACTCCAAAGAGCATAGAGAATTACAGGAAAAAGCTCAGAGCCAGAACAAAACAACTTATCGATGATTCCGCGGTGGACGAGCACAGATTGGAGCTTGAGGTGGCATTGATGGCGGAGAAATGCGACGTCACTGAAGAGTGCGTGAGATTCAAAAGCCATAATCACCAGTTTCTCTCCGCCTTAGAGGAAAAAGTGCCCGTGGGAAAAAGGCTCACGTTTTTGCTTCAGGAGATGAACCGGGAAGCGAACACCATCGGATCTAAGGCATCCGACGCAGAAATCTCGCAAAAGGTAATCTTTCTTAAAGAAGAGATTGAGAAAATAAGAGAGCAGGTACAGAATATCGAGTGATGCTACCGCAAAAGTCCATACGAGTCGTCTCTGGAAGTTCGCTTTTCAATCACCATTTCCCCATGTCGAGTGATTGGCTCTGGCCCAACCATCTTTACTGGAGCCTCACCGTTGTACAGAATTGAAAACGCCAATCTACTTCCGATCTGCTGGCGGTATGATTAGGAAACAAAAAGAAATGCTTTTGGTTCTCTCTTCCCCTTCAGGGGCAGGAAAGACCACCGTCTGTCAGAGAATACTCAATAGACATAAGGGTTACATGCGCTCTGTCTCCGTCACCACCAGAGAGAGAAGGAAGGGGGAAAGACACCGAAAGGATTACATCTTTGTCACCCAGGAGGAATTCAAAAGAAGAATAAGAAACCGGGAGTTTGTCGAATGGGCCTGGGTGCATGGGCATCGATACGGGACCCTGAAGAGATCTGTGCTAAAGGCGAAAAAGGAAGGAAAGGTAGCCCTGTTTGTGCTGGACGTCCAGGGTGGAATGGCTATGAAGAAAAAGCATCCCCAAAGCGTTTTGATCTTCATTTTGCCGCCATCCATGAAGGTATTGAAAAAAAGACTCGGCAAGCGAGGAACGGAAAGGCCGGAACAGATGAAACAAAGGCTGAAGACTTCGTTAAAGGAAATAGGCTTCTTGTCGAAGTATGATTATGTCGTGATCAACGAAAGCGTAAGTCAAACCGTAAAGTCCATCGAAAAAATCATCCAATCGGAAAGGTTCAGATCCATCCGATTCGATTATGCTGGTTGGGGCAGGAGCAAGAGAGCCAACAAAGGGCTAGAAAGTCAAAAACGAAGCTTGAATTGTTCTTTGTAAGGCGAAAACATGGTGAAGCCAGCGTCGTTGCGGGGCATTCCACCCCGTGACTTTTCATATGTGAGCCAACAGCGCACATTTAAGATGCGAGTTGAGTTCTGCCTTATGAGGCTAATAGTCCGTACCTGTCGGATGCATCGTGCCGCGGGAGAGTGCGGGCAGGTACCGGAACAAAAGGTTTTTTTGAGAGATCAGGCAAAGATTCATTGAGGAAACTTCGTTTAGTTTTTTTGCCCTGAGAATGGATATCTAAAGGAGGAACTGATGCATTTAGACGCCACTGAAAAATTTGACAGAATGTACAAGAACAGATATGAAGCGATCCTTTTGGCGGCCAAGCACGCCAGAAGGTTGAACTTAGAAAGGCTCAGGGAGAAGTCGGAAGGAGAGGAAGAAACCAACGGAGAAGAAAAACAGCCCAAGGTTATCCTCCAAGCTCTGACGGACGTACTGGAAGGAAATGTGCAGTTCGAAAGAAGAGAGAAGATTTAGTCTGATGGCCTGAGGAGGTCAAATCGCCAAAGACCCGAGCCCGCGGATAAGGAGCGATCTTAGTGGATAAGGACCTGGTCATAGTTGAGTCGCCCGCCAAGACCAAAGCCTTGAAAAAATTCCTGGGCAAAGAGTATATGGTGGAGGCTTCGGTGGGGCATGTGAAGGATCTTCCGCAGAAGAAGCTTGGAGTCCAGATAGAGAACGACTTTGCCCCCAATTATGAGATCATAAAGGGTAAAAACAAGGTGTTAAACCAGCTCAAATCACAATCCAGAAAAGCTGGAGCAGTCTACCTCGCCCCTGACCCGGATCGGGAAGGAGAAGCCATCGCCTGGCACATCGCCCAGGAAATCGAAAAGATCAATCCCAGAATCTTCCGAGCTTCCTTCAATGAAATTACCAAACGCGCAGTGCTGGAGGGAATACAGCAGGCCGGTGAGATTGACATGGACAGGGTAAATGCTCAACAGGCTCGCAGGATACTGGATCGCCTGGTGGGATATAAGATCTCCCCATTTCTGTGGAAGACCGTATACAGGGGTTTGAGCGCGGGCAGGGTGCAGTCGGTGGCCTTGCGCATCGTCTGTGAGAGAGAAGAGGAAATTGAGAATTTCATTCCCAAAGAATACTGGAGCATAGGCGCCCTTTTGGAGACCGAAAGCAAGGAATCGTTTTCCGCCAAATTGGAGAAAATCGAAGGGAAAAACTTTGAAATCTCCAATCAAAAAGAGGCAGAGAGCATCTGCTCCGCCATCAGGGGGGAGCAGTTCCTGGTGGCCAGGATAAGCCAGGAGGAAAAGAAGCGAAACCCGTATCCTCCCTATATAACCAGCACCCTGCAGCAGGATGCTGCCCGACGGTTGTCCTTCTCAGCTCAAAAAACCATGCGAGTTGCTCAACAGTTGTACGAGGGGGTAGAGTTGGGTGAAATGGGGAGCGTGGGCCTGATCACCTACATCCGCACAGATTCGTTTAGAGTGGCGGAGGTGGCTCAAAAGGCGGCCAGAGAACTGATAGAGAGCAGTTTCGGGAAAGATTACCTGCCACTCAGACCACCTCAATATAGATCAAGAAAGACCGCTCAGGAGGCCCACGAAGCCATAAGACCTACTAATGTGGATCATCAGCCCGACCAGGTCAGGGGCTTCCTAACCAAGGATCAATACAGGCTTTACCAGCTAATCTGGAACAGGTTAATAGCCTCTCAGATGAGTCCGGCCGTATACAGACATACCAGCGTGGAGATTGAGGCAGGAAAATACCTGTTCAAGGCCTCGGCCAGCCAGCTTTTGTTTGACGGTTTTTTGAAAGTATACCAGGAAGTAAAAGAAGGCAACTCGAATGAACAGGAGGAGAACAAGCTGCCGGCTTTGAAGGAGAAAGAAAGATTGAATCTTCTTGAACTGGTTCCCAAGCAACACTTCACCAAACCTCCTCCCCGGTTCTCCGAGGCCACGCTGATAAAGGAACTGGAGGAGAATGGTATAGGTCGACCCTCCACCTATGCCCAGATCGTCTCCACCATAAAACAAAGAAAGTACGTGGAGTCGGAGAGTCGCAAGCTTTTCCCCACCGAGCTGGGGAAGACAGTAAATCAGATTTTGGTCAAGAACTTCCCCCAGATATTCGAGGTGAAGTTCACTGCCAGCATGGAGGAGGAATTGGATAAGATCGAGGAGGGCAAAGAGGAGTGGGTCAAGGTTCTCAGAGATTTTTACACCCCCTTCCAACTCAACTTGAAAAAAGTGGAGAGCAATAAAAAGGATATTCGAGAGCTCATCCAGCAGAAAACGGATGAAGTGTGCGAGAAATGCGGCAGCCCCATGATCATCCGTTGGGGAAGGAACGGGAGATTCTTAGCCTGTTCCGCCTTCCCCAAATGCAAAAACACCAAACCTCTACCCGGAGACGAAAACGGGACGGTGCTGTCCGACGAGAAATGCGAGCTCTGCGGAGCACCCATGATGATAAAGGTGAGCCGCTTCGGCAAATTTCTCTCCTGCTCCAGATACCCTGACTGCAAATTCACCCGTCCTTTTTCCACCGGTGTAAACTGCCCCCAGGAGGGTTGCGACGGCTCTCTGATTGAAAGAAAAACAAAACGGGGCAGGATATTCTTCGGGTGCTCGAACTATCCCAATTGCAAGTTCGCCACCTGGGACAAGCCGGTGAACCAGAGTTGCCCAAATTGTGGCGCCGAGTTTCTCGTGGAAAAATCCTCCAAGGTCAAGGGCGACTTTCTGAAATGCATTAAGTGTGGCCACGAACAAGCTCAGCCAGCCGAAGGTGAAAAGGTCAGAAAATAAGACGGTCAACAGATTAAACGGACAGGGACTCGCGATTTTGCACAGTCAGGTCACCTTAATCTGGTGGGGTTATGCAAGACTTTGAGGCCGAAAAGAATAGGTTCCTTCAACATCTCCGGCAGGAAAAGAACTTCTCGAAGAACACCGTCGTCTCCTACGGTTGCGCCCTCTCCGTCTTCGGTGGATTTCTGACAAAGAAAGGGCTCCGGGAAGATTTCCCGCACCAGCTTTCCCGAGCAACTTTCAGGGACTTTCTGATCTCTCTGAAAAGAAAGGGCTTGAATGAAAGCACAATAGCCCACCGGGTATTCGTGTTGAGGTCCTTTTTCAAATATCTTCTCAGAAAAGGAAAGACGAAAACAGATTTGGGCTCTTTGTTGGTCAGCGCCAGAAGAAAGAAATCTCTCCCCTCCTTTTTGACCATTTCACAGATGGAAGCACTTCTCAAGCGACCTTCGCGTGATCACCTCACCGGTTTAAGGGATTTGGCCATTCTCGAGCTTTTTTACAGCACCGGCGTCAGACTCTCCGAGCTTTCGGAACTTAGGCTCTCATCTGTAGACTTTGACCGGGAGCTGATCCGGGTGATGGGAAAGGGCAAGAAGGAACGAATTGTTCCCATCGGAGCCGAAGCACTAAAAGCCCTGAAGAACTATCTTGATCAGCGGAGACTGGTTTTTGAAAATCGCCATGAGGTGGACTGCGAGGCGGCATTCTTGAACCCATCAGGGAAAAAGCTATCATCCCGCAGTATTAGCAGGATAGTCAAGAAACACGCGCAAGAAGTCAGCGAGGACAAAAGAACCAGCCCCCATGCGCTGAGGCATACCTTCGCCACTCATCTCCTGGATGAAGGAGCCAATCTTTTAACGGTAAAAGAACTTCTGGGGCACGAAAGTCTATCTACCACCCAGATCTATACTCACGTGACCACAGAGAAGCTGAAGAAAGTATACAAAAAAGCCCATCCCCGAGCGTAGAATTCAGTGGAATTGTAGTGAAGAAAAATGAAGTGACAGGGATAGAGGATGAATCTGGGCACAGAGATTTGGATTAAAATGAGGCACAAGGGCAAATGACCAAATCCACTACGATAATCGGATTGAGGCACCGGGGCAAAGTAGCCATCGGTGCAGATGGGCAGGTGAGCCTGGAGGAAACCATCGTCAAACAGAACGCCAACAAGCTCCGTAAGTTGTATAACGACAAAATCTTAGCTGGTTTCGCCGGCACCTCCGCAGATGCTTTTACTCTGTTCGAGAGGTTTGAGGCAAAGATAGAGGAATTCAGGGGTAATCTGCCCCGGGCAGCGGTGGAGCTGGCTAAGGACTGGAGAATGGATAAGTATCTGCGGAGGCTGGAAGCGCTTCTGGCGGTTCTGGACAATGACCACGCTCTGGTGATTTCGGGGAATGGAGACGTCATAGAGCCGGACGATGGGATCGTAGCCATAGGTTCCGGCGGACCGTACGCGTTGGCTGCGGCAAGGGCGCTCATCGCCCACTCAGACCTGGATGCCAGAGACATAGTGAAAAGATCCATAGAAATAGCCTCTTCCATCTGCGTCTATACCAACGACAAGATGGTGATAGAGGAACTTTAGCACAAAAGATGTTCCAGAGTATGAGATCCTGCTCCTGTTTCTCTGCTCAGAGCAGACAAATTCCAGTAGCTTAGAAGGGGCAGGCTTGAATCCTGGGAGCTTGACATTACCGCATTCCCGGCGGTCCCGGACCTCTCTTGTTCGCAAGTTGCTGACAAACTGATACTTAGTCCAAGGCGGGCCTTGGCCCCAAAGAGTAAACAACCAACCGTTCTGACTTCGAAAGCGTCGGTCCTAAGGTCTGAGGAAAATCGAGAATTCTATCAGGCAAAAACTTTGAAAAATCCAAAAATATGTTATATTTGACCAGGTGAAGGTGGGGAAGCACACCTGCTTCTGTGGAGGAGAAAAACAAGACATGAGTCAGGTAAAGAGTTCAACTGTTCTCGGGCCAACAGATGTTGAAGAGGGGGAAGAGACCTTGGAAAAAGATTGGAAGCGCGAGCTGACTCCCAAAGAGATAGTAAAAGAACTGGATCGATATATCATTGGGCAGGATAAGGCCAAAAAGTCGGTGGCCATAGCTCTGCGAAACAGGTGGAGAAGGCAGCAGGTAGAGGGGCATCTGAAAGAAGAGATAATGCCCAACAACATCATCATGATTGGCCCTACCGGAGTGGGAAAGACGGAGATTGCCCGGAGATTGGCGAACCTGTCCAATGCCCCCTTCATCAAGGTGGAAGCCTCCAAGTATACCGAGGTCGGCTATGTGGGAAGAGACGTCGAATCCATGGTCAGAGAATTGACCGATCTGGCAGTCAACATGGTGAAAAGGGAAAAGGCAGAGGAGATTCGTCCCAAGGCGGAGGCTGTAGCCGAAGAGAAAGTCTTAGATTATCTGCTGCCCCCCAGGCCTCGCCGAAAGAGGACGGAGCTGCCCGCGCCGGAAAGCCAGTCGCCGACTTTAACCTTCGGAGAGGAAACTGATGAACACCCCGAACAGAAATGGGAGAAAACCAGAGATAAGCTGCGGGCTCACTTGCGCCAGGGAAAGCTGGACAAAAGAACCATCGAGATCACAGCCTCTGACGACAGATTCCCTATCATAGAAGTTTTCTCTCCCCAGGGGATAGAAGAACTCGGAGTCAATTTCCAGGAGATGTTTTCCGGTATGCTTCCCAAGAAGACCAAAAGAAGAAAGGTCACCGTGGCGGAGGCCCAGAGGATCTTAACCCAAGAGGAGTTGGGTAGGTTGGTCGACATGGACGCGGTGATCTCCGAGTCAATAGAGAGGGTGGAGAATTCCGGTATAATCTTTATCGATGAGATAGATAAAATCGCTGGAGACAAGCCAAAGGAGGGGCCGGACGTATCGCGGGAGGGAGTCCAAAGAGACCTTTTGCCCATAGTGGAGGGCACCAACGTTATGACCAAGTACGGTCTGGTCCGGACCGACCATATTCTGTTCATCGCTGCGGGCGCTTTTCACGCCTCGAAACCTTCGGATCTGATTCCGGAAATGCAGGGTAGGTTTCCCATCCGGGTGGAGTTAGACAGCCTCTCTGCCGCCGATTTTGTGCGCATACTCACCGAGCCAAAAAACGCCTTAATCAAGCAATATACCGCCCTTATGGCCACCGAGGGGGTGAAACTTACCTTCACCGATGATGGTATAAAGGAGGTCGCAAGGATAGCCAACCTGGTGAACGAGAGAACGGAGAACATTGGGGCGAGGCGGCTACATACCGTCATGACCACCCTGCTGGAGAGCATCATGTTCGAGGTTCCGGATACCAAGACGAAGAATGTCAAGATAACCAGACAGTTGGTGCAAAAAACGCTCAAGGATATCGTGGAGGACGAGGATTTAAGCCGATATATCTTATAGACTTTCCATGTAGACGCAGCACAGCGGCGCATGCTTTATGTATGAGCAATTTCTAAAGATTGAACAATCCAGAAGCATTGTCAGGGGAGTCCTTAGGGGACTCCCATACTAATTTGGGCGTTTTGAGGAGGAACTCTGACTGAGGGGCCATCCAGCCCTGCAGTCTAAGCAAGGAGATTACGGACTCATGAAAGACTTGGAGTCGTCGGTCAAGATAATCGGCGCCCTTATTGCATTCTTGGTTTTGGTTATGATGGTATGCGATCACCTCGCTTTCAAGACTTCTATAAAGAAAATGGCAGAGCAAAACACGATCGCGCGGGAGTCTGTTGAAAGAATGGCCGAGCAGAATAAGCTGTCGGAAGCGGCCATCTCGAGAATGGACTCCTCCATAACACTGATGCATGAATCAAACAGGCTTCAATCGCAAGCGATTGCGCTAGAGATGGCTAGAAACGAAGTGGTACGCTCAGAAATCATTGAGAAAACCCGTCCCAAGATCTACATCCGTCCCCTGACCTTGACTGACATAAGCAAAGACTCTGTGGGCACCCAAGTCTGGACAACGATAGAGAATAAGGGGCTTTCTGACGCGGATAGCCTCACAATTAGGACATATGTTCGATACAATACTGAGGCCTCGATTGGGAGTACCACTTATACCCTCGATAGACTTCAAGCCAGCGACGGCAGGGTTTTCCCAACAATTGTGAGGCATGATTCAGCGTCTTTCTCTATCCTGGTTAAAGTATGGTACGGCTGGAGTTTTGCTGGCCCAGCAGACCGATCCTTTTGCCAAAAAAACGCCTATCGGGCGCTGTTTGATGAAGATACTCGAGCCTACAAAAGGGTCCGAACATTAGACCAGATTGACATAAGAAAAACCTTTGCAGACTTAGCTACGGAGTAAACTTTGACTCTTTTCGAAGGAATCGCACGTAGGGGATAGGTCAACGCCTGTTCAAAATACCCGTGTTTCCGATATCGACACCATTCTAGATGAGTCGACAAACTGAAAGCCGGAGATTCTACTGTGCTGAAACATCTGAAACGAACCCGTACCTGTGGAGAACCTAGGAAAGAAGACGCTAAGAGTTCCCCAAGATCTTGTCAAAGGAATAGTTGATATTGACAAATATTACGTGTCCGCACTTTACTCCGTTTATAAGGAGTCGACAGGAATTAGGCACTTCAGACCGCAGAAACCGTATACAATAGAACCAAAGAGATTTTGAAATGGCTAAAAGGAGAACTGAAGCTGTAGTGAGAATCAGAAGATTTACAGAGTTGCTCAAAAGCAAGATCGAACTGGAGAAGATTATACTCGTCGGTTCCTACACGAGGGGCAGGCAAAAGAGGTGGAGTGATATCGACCTGGCCGTTGTCTCCAAGCCATTTGAGGCAATGGGGTTTCACGAGCGGCTGGTCTTTATGGGACTGCTCGCCTGGCAAGCAGAGGCTACCGAAATCGAGGCATTGGGCTACACTCTCGACGAATACAAAAACGCCACCAAGCTAGATTTTCTTGGTGAGATCTAGAGAACTGGAAGAATCATTTATGAGAAGTAAAGAAGATATTTGGATAGAAAGTAAGGAATTCTTGTTAAAAGAATATGATGCCTGTTGGGCTCCCCTCATCGATACCTACAATAGAAACGAAAGTTGGTTCAAATTCTATATTACTTTCTTGACTCTTGTGGTGGGAATTGTAGGCGTGACTTCAAAAGTAGGCGAAACAAATGAATATGCTTGGGAGGTATTTTGCGTTTTTTTATTCATGCTCTATGTAGTTGGTTTAGCAACGTTACGCATTCTTTACAACAATAGAAAAGTTATAGTTGAGTATATAAATGCCATTAATGCGATTAGAAAATTCTTTGTTCATAGAGCAGTAGAAAATGTAGAACCTGCTTTTCGTAGATATGTTCTATTACCGATAGATATTCGTAAGTATTTTCTGAAAGGCAGCGTCAACTTGGTGATGATTTATTTAGTGTTTCTTTTCAATTTTCTGGTATTAGTTGGAATCTTTGTGATCTTTATAAGGAAGGTTGATTGGATTATTAGATTTGGGTATGGTCAACCGTTCTCTATTGTAATATTTGTTTTCATAATAGCCTTTTTCATAACGAATCTCATTTCTCTGCCTTGGATCGTTTGTGGTCTTTCTAAAAGGGACAGGGGAGACAAGGAGTTAATGGAACCCGAGTGCAAGTCTAAAGGATCCAAGAGATCTTTAAAGCTTTAGCAAGATTGAATGCTCATGCATCGGGGGGATGTCCCTATACAAAGACAGGAGACATCGTCAAATTGGAGAATCTTAAACGGACGCACACTTGCGGTGAATTACGGAAAGCAGATGCCGGCAAAACCGTCATCTTGAATGGCTGGGTCCACAAATGGCGGGATCACGGAGGCCTGCTTTTCATCGACTTAAGAGACAGATACGGCGTAACCCAGGTCGTCTTCAAGCCGGACCTTCTGGACCTGAAGACCATGAATGAGGCATCTCACCTAAGGGCTGAGTATGTCATCAGTGTAGAAGGTGAGGTCAACCAGAGGCCGGAAGGGATGGCAAACCCAGACATGGTTACCGGTGAGATAGAGATCATCGCCAAGAAAATGACAGTGCTGAATGACTCCAAGACTCCTCCCTTCGAGATCGTGGAGGATCCCAAGGCCAGCGATGAGCTGAAGCTGACATACAGATATCTGGATTTGCGTCGGCCGCCTCTGCAGTACAGGATGAAGATCCGCCATCTGGCCACAAAGGCAGTCAGGGACTTTCTCCATAATCAGGGATTCTATGAGATCGAGACTCCTCTTCTGATCCGCAGCACTCCCGAAGGGGCCAGGGACTTCATCGTCCCCAGCCGGATGAATCCGGGACGATTCTATGCTCTGCCTCAATCTCCTCAGCTTTTGAAACAGATTCTGATGGTATCCGGCTTCGATAAGTACTTTCAGATTGCCCACTGCCTCAGAGATGAAGACCTCAGGGCAGACCGACAGCCGGAACACACTCAGATCGACATGGAGATGTCCTTCGTTACCGAAGACGATGTCTTCTCCGTGGTTGAGGGAATGATGGCTTACACCTTCAAGGAGGTTTTGAACGCGGAGGTAAAGACTCCTTTCCCGCGACTGAAATTCAACCAGGCAATGAGAAGATACGGTACCGATAAGCCTGACACCCGTTTTGACATGGAAATCAGGGAGCTTACGGATGCTGTGAGAGACTCGCAGTTCAAGGTATTCTCTCAGACCCTCAAGAACGAAGGAATAGTCTGCGGAATCAACTTCAAAGGAGGAGGGAAACTCTCCCGCAGGGAGATAGACGATCTGGAACGGGTGGCCAAGCAGGGCGGAGCCAAGGGCTTGGTATGGATCGCCAAAACAAGCGAAGGTCTGAAGTCCTCCATCCTGAAATACATAAGTGAGAAGGAACAAAGTGGCATTTCCGGAGGACTTGCTCTGGAGGAGGGAGATGTTGGCTTCTTGGTCGCTGACCGACCCAATATCGTCCTCCCTTCTCTGGGCAAACTGAGACTTCACGTAGGCCAGAAATTCGATCTGATAGACAAAACCAAATGGAATTTTCTATGGGTTTATGAATTTCCACTGTTTGAATACAATCCGGAAGAGGGACGCTTTGATGCCATGCACAACATCGTCACCATGCCCTACGAGGAGGATCTGGAAAAGCTGGACGCGGGCTTCACGTCGACTCTTCCGCTGGATCACAAAGAGCATCCCTGGGTGGACATAAGAGCTCACCAGTACGATCTGGTCCTAAATGGCGTGGAGATCGCTTCAGGAGGCATCCGGAACCACAAAAGGGAACTCCAGCAGAAGATTCTGAATGCTTTGGGCATTGACGATCAGAGAGCGGAGAGGATGTTTGGCTTCCTATTAAGGGCTTTAGAATACGGAGCGCCGCCTCACGGAGGCATTGCACCAGGACTGGACCGTATAATAGCCTTGATGACCGGCTGTGATTCCATAAGGGACGTTATAGCTTTCCCCAAAACAACTCAGGCACTCTCTTTGATGGATGGAGCACCTTCAGAGGTAGACGAGAAGCAGTTGAAGGAGTTGGGGATAAGGGTCCAGAAAGGCAAAGGATGACTTTACTCGAATATCTGGTAACCGGAAACTGCAGGGGTCGGATTCATCCGGCCCACAGAGAGGAAGATATCGCCGGTTTGACCTGCGAAGGAGGAGCGAAAAGCGACCTGTTGCTTTTGTAGTTGCCCAATTCATTGGGCCTTGCACCAGCTCGATAAATCGAGCGCCTATAAAAACATAAATCCGGCTGCAAATTGAGGAGGCCCAAAACAAAGGTCTTGGCAAAACAGAAAAGAATTGACATAGGGGACGTAGATCAGAGATTGCTATTCGGTCAGGGAGGGTATTATCTTCGCCTTATAGAAGACCAGTTCGACGCCAGGATTATAGCCCGGGGTGACAGCATAGTGCTGCAAGGTGAGGAGAAGGAAGTAAGCCTTCTGGAGACCTTGTTCGGTGATCTGATTAACCAGCTGAAGAGGGATCACAGGCTTTCGGAAAGATACGTACTTTATGCCATCAGCATGGTGAAGCAGAACGGCATCGGGCCATTCAACGACCTCCAGGTGGGTTCCGTCGTCACCTCCATTGTCACCCAGGAGAAGATAAAACCGCGCACCATAGGCCAAAAGGACTACGTAAAGGCGATCGAATCTTACGACATCGTATTCTCCATAGGACCTGCCGGCACCGGCAAGACCTATCTGGCAGTAGCCATGGCGGTCTCCGCGCTGAAGAAAAGAATGGTGGCAAGGGTGATTCTGGTGCGCCCCGCCGTGGAGGCAGGCGAAAGTCTGGGCTTCCTTCCGGGAGACATCCGGGCTAAGGTAGACCCCTATTTAAGACCGGTATATGACGCTCTCCATGACATGTTGTCTGCAGCGAAGATCCGCAAGTTGATGGAGATGGGTGTGATTGAGATCGTTCCCTTGGCTTTCATGCGAGGAAGAACGCTAAACAACTCTTTCGTCATACTGGATGAAGCCCAGAACACGACCGTGGCCCAGATGAAGATGTTTCTGACTCGACTGGGAGAGAACTCCCGGGCGGTGATCACCGGAGATATAACTCAAATAGACCTGGACGACAAAAAGGCCTCGGGATTGGTCCAGATTCAGAAAATCCTCGAAGGAGTGAAGGGCTTAGAATTCGTGTACCTTACAGAAAAGGACGTGGTCAGACACCGTCTGGTACAGGAAATTATAAAGGCATATGAGAAATACGAAAACCGATTAGCCCCTCGTGTCAATCCCCAAACTAAGAAAGCTGACCAAAAAAAGGCTCCAGATAATTAATCCTTTTTGACAAAAGGCCACCGGTGGTGATATCAACATTCTATGAGTAGCGTAAAGAAGTTGGTTTCTTACAAGCACAATTCGAACAAGAATGACGTCGAACACAAAACCATGATCTATGGCCTTCGGGCGGCTCTGGGTATTATCATCATTGCCATAATCGTGGTCCTCTTCCCGGTCTCTTCTGTATACGAATCCATAAGTCTGCCCGCCGAGGGAAGCATCGCCAAGGAAGATATCATTGCTCCCTTCACCTATCCCATTCTAAAAAGCGAGGAGGAGCTGGAACAGGATAAGAACATGGTTTTGTCTAACCTGCCGGTGATCCTTAGTCTCGACCCTACCAGAGAGGATTCAATCACCCGAGAGGTGAGCAATTTCTTTGGCCGGGTGGACAGCATCAACCGAGCTAATCGCATTCCCGAGACCCGAATTAGGGGAATGCGTACGGTATTCCCTGATCTGGAGGAGGAGGGGATATTCCTTCTGAGCGCGAACGAGGATTTGAAGATATTCAGATCCAATTTGGTTTCCATACTCAGCGAATTCTACCGGGCTGGAATGGTGGAAAGACTGGAGGATCTGCCTTTCGGCGACAACCCCAAAGCCGTCATCATGATGCCCAACGGCGAGGTCTCCGTCGCACATGACGAGCTTCTGGATGTTCCCAAAGCAAAAGAGAGACTCTTGTCTTTGGCCTTGGTCAAATTTGAGCACGACCAGCTTCTGGTCAAGGCCATGTATGAGATCGGAAGCAGATTCTTGTTTTCCAATTTGGAGCTGGATACAAACGAAATCGAATCCAGGAAACAGAAGGTTCTGGATGCCATCACTCGCCAGAAGGGGATGGTACTTAAGGGCGAAGTCATACTGGCCAAGAACCAGAAGGTAACCAGAAGGGATCTGGATAAGCTCTATTCCCTTTCCCAATCCCGAATAGAATCCGGTCTTAAGTCGGATCCCTGGCATTTCGTCTTTCCCCTTCTGGGCAGAATCTTCTTCGCCGGAGCAGTCATTTTAGGACTCGCCTTGTTTTTGTATTTTGTCAAACCCAATGTCTTCTTTAACAACATCAAGCTTCTGATGGTCACCAGCATCCTGATATTACAGCTGATCTTGACCTATCTGATCCTGTTTCGCTGGCAGCTTTCCGAGTACCTCATCCCAGTTACCATCGCCTCCATGCTTTTGACCATCCTGGTGGATCTGGAGGTGGGGCTGGTTTTCACTTTCTGCCTGGGGATACTTCTGGGTGTATTAAATTACTTCAATTTCAAGTTAGCCTTCATCGTCATTGTTGCTGGCGGCTTGGCGTGTTTCAGCGTCAGGGAGGTTACGCACAGGTACAGGTTCTATCGTCCCATGCTGTTCGTGTCCTTTGCCTATGTGGTGTTCGTCTATTTGTCCGAATCGCTCAAGCTTTCCCCCTCCGGGGCCATTCTGACCCTGTGTGGCTACGGACTGTTTAATGGATTCATCTCCACCATTCTGACCATCGGACTTTTGCCCATCTTCGAATCTGTATTCGACGTAACCACCGACATCACGCTTCTGGAGCTTTCTGATCTGAACCATCCTCTCCTCAAAAGACTCTCCCTGGAGGCTCCCGGCACCTACCACCATAGCATCATCGTGGGTAATCTGGCTGAAGCTGGCGCCAAAGCCATCGGTGCCAACACACTTCTGGCCAGGGTGGGAGCTTACTATCATGACATCGGCAAAGTGGAAAAGCCGGAATACTTTGTGGAAAATCAGATGGGAGCCAAAAGCAAACATGAGAAGCTTACTCCCTCAATGAGTGCTCTGATTTTGGAATCACACGTGAAGGAGGGGGCCGAGATGGCGGAGGAGGTTAATCTTCCCCAGGCGGTTATCGATTTCATCCGTCAACACCACGGTACTACCGTGATGAGTTACTTCTACAACAAAGCCTTGGAACAGGGAGCCGGAAAGGATTTGAAAGACGAATACAGGTATCCTGGACCCAAGCCCCGTTCCAAGGAGACTGCCATTGTGATGCTGGCAGATGCGGTGGAGGCAGCTGCGCGTACCTTGGAAGATCCCAAACCCGCACGCATAAAGAGCTTGATAAAGAAGATAATCGACTCGAAATTGCAGGCCGGGGAATTGTCCGATTCTAACTTGACCTTTAAGGACCTCAGTGCCGTCGAACAAGCCTTCCTGCCCGTGCTGATAAGTATTTTCCATCCCCGGGTGGAATATCCTGAGCCTGCGGAAAAGACCACCTGATTGTTCAAAGCTTCTGGCTTAACCAAGGAAAAACTCGATTGAAAAGAATCAGCATCCAAAACATCCATCCGGGACTCAGGGTGAAAAAGAAAACCATCCAGCTTCTAGTGCAAAATGTCCTGGCCTCCGAGAAAGCCAACTCCGGTGTGGATGTGATATTTGTTGACGACAGGTTCATGAGGAAACTAAACAAGCAGTTCACCCTAAAAGGCGGCACCACCGACGTGCTCTCCTTCGAAATGAGTGGAAGCCAACTGGCTGGAGTAGAGTGTCCCAGCTTGGGAGACGTGTACGTCTCCCTGGATCAGGCGAAAAGGCAGGCAGCAGAATACAACGTGGGTTTCCAAGACGAGGTGGCACTCCTGGTGGTACACGGGCTTCTCCACCTTTTGGGATACGACCACAAGAACAAGAAAGAAGAAAACATTATGCGAAGAAAAGAACAGTTGCACTTGAGGAAAGTAGGAAAAGTTTTCAAATCAAGTTAAACTGACCTGGTTCGAGTCCCCTTTCTGCGTAAAGAGGAGACGCAGATGTGCAGGGGAGAGGCAAAGTAGACTAACAAGCCAACCAAAAGAGCCGGAATCTGTGTAATGCCAATTCACCGTCAATCATTGAAATTTCGACGGAAGTTAAGATCGTGAGACCTATTCATAGAATTGCCCATCCAATATTGACATTCCTAAATCGCCTCTTCGACTATGTCCCTAAGAGGAGGGGTCGTGGTCAGGAGAATAGAGGCGAGGTATCGGCAGAGGAGAACGAGTCGGTGACTTACACCCCCGAGACAGAACTGGAAGAAGAAGAGAAACGGATGATCCACGGAGTGGTGGAACTGGGCGAGACGGAGGTCAAGGAGATCATGCGCCCCCGACCGGACATGATCTGTGCCCAAGAGGATTCCACCCTGGATCAGATAAGAGAGCTGGTAGAAAAGCACGGACACTCCCGCATCCCCATCTACAAGGAGAACATCGACAATATCAGCGGGATCATCTATGTCAAGGATCTTTTTCTCAGGTCGGATGGTCAGGGAAAGGAAGCCAAGTTATCCTCCCTGGCGAGAAAGGCATACTTTGTACCAGAAAGCAAGAAGGTGGATGAGCTTCTGAAAGAGTTCAAAAAGGATAAAATTCACATGGCCATCGTGGTGGATGAGTATGGTGGCACCGCGGGATTGGTTACCTTGGAGGACATCCTGGAGGAGATCGTGGGAGAAATACAGGATGAATATGATAAGGAGGTTCCTCCCATCCAGAAGCTGCGTGATCGAACTTACAGGGTGGATGCCAGAGTAAGTATAGAGGACCTGAACGAAACCCTGGGCACCAGAATCGAGGAAAGGGGATTCGAGACTGTGGGAGGATTTATCTATGATCTGGAAGGCAGCGTCCCGGACCAGGGCATGGTGTTGGAATACAAATCTGAAGAATGCGAGCTGAGTCTGCTGGTGGAGAAAGTGGAAGGTCAGAGAATAAAGACCGTAAAGATTACTGTCCTGCCGCCCTCCAGCATTCCCTCAAACAATCTTTCCCGAAATGATTAGCCAGGTCTCCGTCGTCGTTTGTGATGACTATACCTACCCCAATGTCCAATCAGCGGTCAGAGCCTCCTTCGGCAATTTGGGGGGCCTGGGCAGGTTCGTAAAGAAAGATCAGAAGGTTCTGGTCAAGCCGAATCTGCTTTCCGCCAAAGATCCTTCTCGGGCCATCACCACGCATCCGGCAGTGGTTCGGGCGGTGGTGGAGGAGGTGCAAAAGCTGGGAGCAGTGCCTATCCTGGGAGACAGCCCGGGAGGGGTCGATCGAGGGATAAGAAGGGTGTGGGAAAATACCAAACTTGCGGAGGTGGCCGGACAGACCGGTGCTAAGCTGGTGCCGTTTGAAAGCTCGGGAGTGTATCCAAGAACTACCCCGGAGGGAAAAACATACTACATAGCCAAACCGGTGATAGACGCGGACGTGATCATCAGCCTCGCCAAACTCAAGACCCATACGCTGACCTTGATGACCTGCGCCGTGAAAAACATGTTCGGCTCCATACCCGGATTCAGAAAAGGGCAGTATCACAAGGAGGCACCCAAACCAAGAGATTTCGCCCGAGTGATTGTGGACATCTTTTCCCTGACAAGACCCCATTTGACTTTAGTGGATGCGATAGTTTGCATGGAGAAGGATGGACCCTCCTCCGGCGATCCCAAATATCTGGGCTTGCTTCTTTCGAGCACTGATGCCGTGGCTCTGGACATGCTCGCGTCAAGAATCATGGGATTCAAAGACGGGGAGATTGACACCACCTCTATTGCTCAGGAAAGGGGCCTCGGACCGAAGTCATTCGATCAGATTCAGATATTGGGAGAAAAACTCAATGAGATCCCAGTGCCCAAGTTCGAGCTTCCCTCAAATCGGCTCATAAAAATGATCCCGAGCTTCCTGCTTGGTCTGGTTGCGCCATTTGTTTGGGTGAAGCCAAACATTGTGGATGGCAACTGCATCAACTGTAATATATGCGTGGAAAACTGCCCCACCAAGAGTATCCGCGCGGGCGAAAAACGACCTTCCTTCGACTACTCCAACTGCATCAACTGCATGTGCTGTCACGAGCTCTGCCCCGAGAAAGCAATCTATCTGGAAAAAAGCAGGATCGCAAAAAGAATCGGCTGACGCAGTGAGGTGTACCGTCGCGACTCAGATGCTCCTCCTCCAAGACAAGCCGGGACGCTACAATGCTACCTGTGTTGAAATAGCCCCGCTGACATCTATACATTTATTGAAGGCGAAATACACCTTTGGAGTGTCCCGCTTTAGCGGGACCAAACCTCTTCGTCCGAGACAAGCTCGGACGCTACACTGCTTGACCTCGGTTGCTCTGCTCAGTTTGTAGGGTCCGCTTACCCCGCTTGTGCTTTCCGGCCTTAGATTATCTCCACTGCCTCTACAGGGATCCACCCTCTTGTCCCGTTGGGAAGCGATATGCGATACCACCCTTCTGCCTCTTCATCCACCCGGAACTCCAGACCCTCGTGACCGTTGAATTGGAGCATGTAGTCGTCTCCCGGTCCGCTCCTCACCTCCGCCTCGGGAACCACCACTACTCCGTAATCCAGAGACTCGAAATAGACCTTGGCAAAAAGCGATGACCCCAACACCACCATGAGGATCAGGAAAGCAACAAACCCCATCTTGACGTATCTTTTTGATCCCTTGAAAAGCATCAGGATTCCCAGAGCCATGGTCAGGGTGTAGAAGGATGAGGCAAGCATAGCAAACTCGTCTACGCTCCAGAGATCCAGAAACGAGTGGAGCATATTGGATAACGGGTTGATTTTTCGCTCCTCGACTTTATCCAGGGTGAAGAGCTTGGCGAAGGACAGATTGGCTTGGGCGTCTTCGTCTCTCGGCTCCAAAACCAGCGCCCGTCGGTAGTTCAAAATAGACTTGCCTAACTCGTTCTGACGAAAATATGCGTTCCCCAGGTTGTAGAACACCCTGAAGTTCTTCACTCCCAGATTCAGGATGTTCTCATATTCCTCAATAGCCTCGTCGAATTTCCCTTCTTCGTAACTCTCATTGCCCTTTTTGAAAAGCGCGGTTGCAGAGGCAAGGTCTGCGTGAGCCTCCAAGCAGGGAATCAACAGTGCCAAAAGCCCGAAGATGGCTACTTTGTTTCTCATAGTGCTTCAAACCTGTATGCCTGGCTTTATTCCTCAAGTTCAGCGATTGCCTTCTCCGCCTCCTTAAGGAATCTTTCCATCTCTTCCTTGGTGGAGGAAACCGAAGCGAACCTGGCAAAATCACACGAATCCAAGACCTTGGCCAGGTCCTCTATCTTTCCTTTGGCTAGTCCTCTTTCCAAAAGCTCGGCCTCAATCCGGTCTTTGGTCAGGCCATAAGCGGGAAGGTTCAGCTTATCTCCCACGAATTGAAGCGAAGCCCTGGCGACCTCGCAATAGAACTCCTTTGGCCTCCCCTCGGAGATCAGCTTACGTGCACCTTTTAACCTCTTTCGGGCCAACTTGTGCGCCCTTCTCCCGCGGGCGTAACCGATATCGGAGTTCAGTCTCTCCCTCACCCTCTGGTATCGCCATGACACCGCAAAGGCCAAAAGAGGAATCAGCTGCAGCATCAAGAACAACGGCTTCTTATAGAGATCCTCTCCTTGATTTTTCAGCTCACTTGCGGATATCTTGATATACCTTATGTCCTTAGCCGCCGCGGCGATCTCCTGCTTGGAAAGCTGCGCAATCTCAATGGGAGAAGCCTGAGCAGGTGGAAGGACAGTCAGAAGGATCGGGTCGCCTTTCAAGTTTTTGTAGCTTTTGGCTCTGGGATCGAAAAACGAAAATTCCATCGGCGGAAGGGTATATTTGCCTGCTTTCTTGGGAATCAGAACCTCCTCGTAGGTCTTGACTCCGCTTACCTTATAGTTCTCCTTGCTGACGCTTTCGGAACTGCCTGAACTGTAGGTACGAAAATCCGAAAGCTCCGGAATGGCAGGTTTTCCCACCGATTTCACGTTTCCCTCGCCGCTGATTCTTGCCTTCACAGTTATCGGCTGCCCAACCTCCACCTCGGTTTTGTCCACGCTCACTTTCATCCTGTAATTTCCCACCGTTCCGCTAAAGTTGTCCGGTTTGCCCATCTCCGGCAGCGGCAAAACCTCAATCTCTATCGGCTTCGACTTCAGAACCTGGGGCTTTCCCTGCCGGAAGAGGCTCATTAAGTCCCGATCGAAAATGGAAAACGGATCCCGGGAAAAGAAGCGGTCTATGTCCTCTACCGTGCACTTCAACTCTGCCGGCCCGATGGTCAGCTTGCCCGTGGATGTCGGAAACAGAGCGGTTTTAAGCTCCTGCACGTAATACTGCTTCTCGTTGATCATCTTATGATAGCTTTTCTTCGGAGGCAGATCCTCAGACCAGAATCCCGTGAGCGATGGCGGAGTGTATTCGGGATTGTTGAATAATCTGACACCCTGATAGAACCTGAAGGTCAGGATAATCTGCTCATTCACATAGGCCTTCTTCTTGTTGACCAGAGTCTCTATGAAGAGATCCTTTCCTCGCAGTTGAGGTCTTTCTTGCTCTTTCTTCTCACCGGAAGGTTCAGGGGTCGATCGGGGGGCCCCACCGCTTGACACCGTAATCTCAATGGGTGTGGTCTGATAGGTTTTCCCCTCCAACTCTATCCGCGCGGCACCTATGGTGAACTTTCCCTCCTTTCTGGGAAGCAGGATGTAATTGAAGGTCACCTGGGTGGAAACCCGTCCATTGACAAAGCTGAAATTGTGTGACCTCCCCGCGGAATAAACGGTGAAGCCAGTTAAGGAAGGCAGCTGAGGCTCAGGGATAGATTTGACATCCCCCGAAACCGAGACGGTCAGGGTAATCTGCTCATCCAAGCCCACCTGGGTCTTGTCAACTGAGGCGTTGAATTCGATGTTCTGGGCAGGGCAGAGTTGCGTCAACAGTACAAGGAAAAACAACCCAGCAACAACGATAATTCCGCTCTTCCTGCTGAAAACCAAGAACTGAGACCCGAGTCTTGCTTTCCTACTCATCTACCAGTCCCTTCCTCCTCTTCTTCCTTGTCCCCGAGGAGCCCTTTTTTGTTCCTTCAATATCTCCTTCTCGTCATCTTTCAGAGCATTTAAGATCCTCTCCGCATCCTCTTTAGTCATACCCTCTTTGGGCTTGAATTGTTCCGGCTGTTGTTCCTGCTTTTGCTTGCCTTCAGGCTCCTGTGCTTGGCTTTGTTCCTGCTGCTGTTGCTTTTGCTGCTGTTGTCGCTGATCCTGCTGTTGTTGTTGCTGCTGTTGGCTTTGTTGATTCTGCCGTCTTTTGGCTTCCTTATCCAGCATCTCCTTCATCTTCTTTCGAACGAATTCCAGATTATACTTAGCGTCTTCATCCTCCGGCGTCAATTCCAGGCACTTCTTGTATGCCTGGATCGCTTCAGGGTACTTACCGCTCCGATAAAACGCATTGCCCAAATTGTAATAAGACCATGCCTGATGTTGAAGTTCATCCGAGCTCAAACCCTTCCAGTACCTTTCTAGGGCATCCTGGTACTTCTCCTGCTGATACATCACGTTCCCCAGATTGTAGGAGAGCTCAGGCGATTCGGGCTTTTCGATCTCAGCATCTTTGTAGAACTTCAGAGCTTCCTCCAGGGCCTCAGCCGCCCTGTTCTTTTCTCCCTGGCCCAGAAGCTCCCGACCCCTCTGGTAGGCCCTATTGCCTTTTTTGTTTCGCGAGGAAAAGGAATCCGCCCAAGACGGACTTGCCCACAGGAAAATCACTATCAAGATGATAAGTGCAAGAAATCTCTTCAAAGTCACCACCTCTCAAGTAAACGCTCAAGAGTTTAACAGTCTGTCATTTGGCCCTGGATTCCGACTTTAATTTTTCCACCATCTTTCTGCCTCTTCTCTCGGACAGCAGAAACTCGCCCGTCAAGCACAGGATTGACAGAAAGAGGAAAATTTGGTATCTATCTTCATACTGAGTCATGAGTTTTCCTTCCAGCTCTTTTTTCTCCATCTTGGATATCTCGTCGTAGATCTTATCCAGCTCCATCTCACCGCTGGTGGCGTGATAATATTTGCCCCCTGTGGTGAGCGCTATTTTCTGCAGGGTGGTCTCATCCAATTTGCTCACCACCACGTTATCCTCTGTGTCTTTTTTGTAACCTGTCACCTCGCCCCGCCTGTTCTTTAGAGGTATCGGCTCTCCCTGAACGGATCCTATACCAATGCAGTAGATCTTTATACCCTCGGCGGCTGACTCCTCTGCTGCACCTAAAGGATCCGAATCGTGATCCTCCCCGTCGGTGAGAAGCACAAGCACCTTGTATTTCCTTTCCTTCTGATTGAACGCCTTGACAGAGGCGCGAATGGCATCTCCCACGGCTGTCCCGGGCGTAGGAATCAGGTCTATGTCCATTATATCCAGAAACATCTGGGCTGCGGAGTAGTCCAGGGTCAGGGGACATTGGATGAAGGCCACCCCGGCGAAAGCCACCAGTCCTACCCGGTCTCCCCGCATGCGGGAGATAAGGCCATTCACCTCCTGCTTGGCTTTTTCCAGGCGGGATGGCTTGAAATCCTCTGCCAGCATGGACAGGGAGCAATCCATAGCGATGACTATGTCCACTCCCTCTCTCTTCATCAAGGTCAGCCTGGTTCCCAACTGAGGTCTGGCCAGCGAAAACAGAAGAAAGAAAATCCCCAATAGCAGCAAGACGATCTTCCACCTCTGTTTTTTGGGGCTGAAGGATAACGCCAGCCTCTCCATCAACGCCAGATTGCCAAATCTCTGCATGGCATTCTTCTTCGTCTTGAGGACCAGCCAGAAGAAAATCACCAGCAGGGGGAGCAAAGCCAAGAGCACGTATATATAGTCAATTTCGGCAAATCGCATTGCTCAACTCGCGGGTAGATCAAAACAGCAACCGTCTTACGCCCTTCGATTCTTTAGACTCAAAAACTATGGAATCTTCCGGTATCTCGTATTGGCCAGAACAGTCTCCGCCAGTAGAAGCACCAGTCCCAGGAAGGCGTAATTCGAAAACAGTTCATTGTACTGTAAGTATTCTTTCACCTTTATCTCCGTCTGTTCCATCTGGCTTATCTGTTTATAAATTCGGGCAAGCGCCTTCTCATCCTTGGCCCGAAAATACTCTCCCCCGGTGATTTGCGCAATCTGTCTTAAGGTAGACTCATCTATCTCCGTTTCAGCCCAGATGTATCTCTTTCCGAAGATAGGATGATCTACTGGAATGGGTGCATTCCCGGGCTTTCCCGCCCCTATAGTGTAGATCTTAACGTTCATTGCCCTTGCAGTTTGAGCAGCCGTAATGGGATCGATTTCCCCGGCATTGTTCCTTCCATCGGAAAGGAGAATTGCCACCTTGCTCTTGGCGTCGCTTTCCCTAAGCCGGTTCACAGCGTTGGCAATTGCCAGACCTATGGCGGTACCGTCCTCGATCATCCCGAAGTCTACCCGATCCAAGAAGTTGAACAAAACTCCGTAGTCTAAAGTCAAAGGACACTGGGTAAAGCTCTGCTTAGAAAAAACCACCAGTCCGATTCTATCGCTTTGCCTGCCCTCGATGAACTCTTTTATCACCTGCTTGGCCACGTATAAACGATTATGAGGCTTGAAATCCTCTGCCCGCATGCTTCCCGAAATGTCCAGAACCAGCATGATGTCAATTCCCTCAGTGGATACCTCCTGGCCTTTTCTTCCGGATTGAGGCCTCGCCAGAGCAAATGCCAAGAACACTATCGCCAGCGTTCTCAGAACCGGCAAAATATGCCTCTCCCTTAGCCGAAAAGAGGGTCTCAATCTCCTGACCAGATTAACGTCTGAATATCTGATGCTTGCTACCCTGGCCTTCTTGAACTTAAAGTAATAGACCAAAAGTCCGATGGCAACAACAATGAAAACCAAGAATATGGGATCTTGAAATCTGAACATGTCCAATCAGGATATTTCTGTCAGTTTCTTCTTTCTTATTGCGCAGCCTATAGACTGCGATTACAAATCTTCCCCCCTCTTTTGTCCCCCCCCATCTCATACAGAGGGGGAAACAGGGCGCGAGGTTATGAAAGCGCCCTAACAGTATTAATTGGCCCAGCGGACTAATTCCGTACCAACGTATCTTCCCTCACTTCCTCCTGCTTGGTCAGATTAACGATGCTGTATGCCTCGTCTGTGCTCTTCTCCACCTCTTCGTCTGAAGGGATGTACTTGGCGAATTTCACCAGATCACAGAACAACAATAAGCCAAAGATCAGCTGCGCCATCTGCTGCTCAAGCTTAAGTCCTTTTACCTCCTGTCTTATCTCCTCGGTGGTTCGATCCAAAGCTTTTATCTCGTATCGGCGCCCCATGTACTTCCTGATGATATCTGACAGGACAATGAAGTACTCCTTGATCTGCTTGTTCTCCAAAAGACCGGAATCCTGCAGCAAATCCAGCTCCAGGAGAGCCACCTCCCAGGGAGGCTTTCGCAGCTCTTCTGGAATCTCAGGCAGAGCTAAGCCTTTTGCTTTCTGTCGGTAATACAAAAACCCTGCTGCCGCCAGGACAGCCAGGACGGGCAGGATGATAAGATACGCCCAGTATGCTCCCCTTATGTCAATGGGGGGCTTCAATCCCCTTACGTCCTCTTTATCGCTCTCGGAAGCTCCCACGCTCTTAACCAGAATGAAAAGCGGCTCCGATTTGATCTCCTTTCTCTCACCCCCGGGATCAGTATACTTTATGGTGATCGGGGGGATGACGTATTCTCCGGTGGTGAAGGTGGTAATCACGTATTCACTCTTGTTTACTACCTTTCCTTCTTTGTTCTTCTCCGCATCGTGGATTTTGTAGTCTTTGACCTCGAACGCTCCCAGATTAGACCCCAGACCCAGGGGTTCCAATTTGACCTCAGGGTCGGTGGTCACAATGAGGGTATAGACGATTCTGTCGCCGATGGTGATGGTGGCACGATCCACGTGCGATTCCACGGAAATCACGGACTTCTCTTCTTTCTCGGCTTCATCGGAAAGGCACGTCGTGAAGCCCCAACCGAAAAAGATTGCCGCCAATAGCAAACCGACGAACCTCGGTCCTTTTGATTTCTTGCGCCTAATCATTTCTGAGATATTGTCCCTTTTTCCTTGTATCTCTCTAAAAACGGTCATCAAATATCTTGACCTGCTCGGCTTCAAGCATCCTGCTCACCAGCTTGTTGTAAGCCTCTTCTTGCTTCGTCCTCTTCAGCTCCGATTCGATCTGGGATCTGACCTCACTTAATTTTTCGTCCTTGAATTCCTCCTGGTGAGCATCATAATAAAGTCTGACCTCGCTTTCGGTAATCTCGATATCCTGAGGTATCTCCTCAGCCAGCAGTCTCTTGATCATCATCTGTTTTCTGAACCGGAAGACCCCCTCACTCACGTCCTTGTCTTTCTCCAACCCCTTGCGAATAGCGGCATGATAAAGAAGCTCTGAGCCTACGTAGCTTTGCAGGAACTTGAGTTTGCCCTCTCTGTCCTTGAACTGTGATTGAACCGACGGCGGAAGCTTCTCGATTTCATCTTCCAGCTCGGTCATGGTGATCTCCCGGTCTCGGATTTTGGCCACCACCACCCCGCCCTTTTTCTCAGCTTTGGCCATATCCAGATCAGTGCTCCGCTCCAATTGTTTTTGGGCTTCCAGAGATCGACCCATCCTCTCAAAACAGATGACCAAATTCTTGTTGATCCTGTCTTTCAATTCACTTTCCGGATCCAAAACCTTCGCCCGAATGAATCGAGCCGCGGCGTTTTCGTAGTCGCTCAGGTCATTGAGATAGATGTTTCCAATGATGTAATTTATGTTTGCCTGCTTTTTCCTGCTAAGCCCACCCATATCGAGCAGCCTTTCGTATTCTGCCACGGCCTGGGCATAGAGTCTGCTTTCCTCAAGCTCTCCGGCCAGATCTTGCTGCTGTCCGGAGTCCACTCGTGACTGGCTCATGCCTTGAAACTGAAGATACATCAGGATTGAAATGACCAGTAGCAGCCCGACCAGGACCATAGTGATAATCAGAATGGGGTTGGATTTGCCGGTTGCGTTCATTCCTCTCCCCTATCTTGTTGTAAGTCTCCGGTTCTTCCTTAGCGATACAACAACTTCTAGAATTATGTAAAAAAAGCATTTACAGAGACGAAATTCCTGCTTTCGTCCCCGCAAAGCTCAGTGTAGGGGTGAAGCTTTAGCTTCACCCAATTGTTTCGAAGATTTATGAATTCGCTCGATTACCTATCCAGCCAGATCCTTCTTCTCCGGCGGCTGGCGCTGCTCGGGTTCCTCCTTTTTGATCTCATCCTCCAGATCCTTGGCGCCCTTCTTGAACTCCGCTACGCTCTTCCCCAGCCCCCGGGCTATCTCCGGGATCTTTCTTGCTCCGAAGAGCAGAAGGATGATCAAAAGAATCAATAAGAGTTCTTGTGCCCCGATTCCTCCAATCATAACTCCTCCTAACGGAACCTTCTGGCTCTAACTCTGAAAAAGGCCATCAAAGGTTCCACGTATGATTTGTCGGTGGTTATGTAGATATGATCCAGATCAATGGATCTGAGACCCTTGTCAAGCTTACTCTTCTCTTTTAAGGCCTGCTCTTGAAAAGTTCTCCTGACCTCAGAGTTTTTCGTGTCTATGATGATCTGCTCGCCGGTCTCCGTATCCTCCAGTTCAATGAAGCCAACATTGGGTAACTCTAACTCTCTGGGATCAGCTATTTTGATAGCGATAAGATCATGTTTTTTGTTGGCTATCGAGAGCATTTTATCGAAGCCGCTACTAAGGAAATCCGAAACTAAGAAGACCACGCTTCTTCTTTTGATCACACGTCCCAAGAAATCTAGCGAGCAGCTAATGTCAGTCCTGGTATGCTGCGGTCTGAAGTAAAGCACCTCTCGAATCAATCTCAAGACGTGGGAGCTTCCCTTCTTGGGAGGGACGTACTTCTCCACCCGGTCGGTGAAGATAATCATCCCCACCCGATCGTTGTTCTTTATAGCGGAGAAAGCCAAGACCGAACATAGCTCCGCCGCGATGTCTCCCTTCATCCGCTGAGCGGTTCCGAATTCACCGGAGGAGGAGGCATCCACCAGAAGCATCACGGTCAGCTCTCTTTCCTCCTTGAACCTTTTGACGAAAGGATGGCCATACCGGGCGGTGACGTTCCAATCGATGACCCGAACATCGTCCCCGGGCTGGTATTCCCGAACCTCCTCAAACTCCATTCCCCTCCCCTTGAAGATGGAATGGTACTCCCCGGAGAAAACGTCGTTGACCAGCTTCTTGGTCCGTATCTCGATTCTCCTGACCTTCCTTATGATCTCTTTGGGCAGCATCCGCTATCTTCCCGATGGAGTGTCTGCCATCAGGCAGACCAAAAGTCAGGCTAGAGCCTGACACTCCAGATTTCGGTCAACAGTTGAACTATCTGCCTTTAGGCAGGCCAAGAGTCAGGCTGAAGCCTGACACTCCAGAATATGTCTCTGATCAAGTCAAAATGCTTATGGCACCTCTATTTCGTCGAATATCTTCTTTACGATATCCTCTGAAGTAATCTCCTCGGCTTCCGCTTCGTAGGTGACGATGACTCGGTGTCTTAAAACATCCATACCCATAGCCTTGATGTCCTCCGGGGTTACGTATCCTCTCCCTTTGAGAAAAGCATGCGCCTTGGCGGTCAGGTTAAGATATATCGAAGCCCGTGGAGACGCACCATAGGCGATCAAGTCCTTCATATCGTCAAGCCTATACTCGTCCGGAGCCCTGGTGGCAAAGACTATGTTCAAGATGTAGTCCTTTATCTTCTCGTCCACGTAGATCTGACCCACCACCTGCCTGGCCTTGATTATGTCCTCAGGAGAGATAACCCTCTTGACCTCGGGGAATCCCACCTCTGCATTGCGATCTATGATGTCCAGCTCTTCCCTTCTGCTGGGATAGGTGATAAGAAGTTTGAGCATAAATCGGTCTACCTGAGCCTCGGGCAGGGGATAGGTTCCCTCCTGTTCAATGGGATTTTGAGTCGCCATGACCAAAAACGGCTCCTCCAGCGGGAAAGTGTTTTCCCCGATGGTCACCTGTCTTTCCTGCATGGCTTCCAGAAGCGCGCTCTGCACCTTCGCCGGGGCACGGTTTATCTCGTCTGCCAGAATCAGGTTAGTAAAGATGGGCCCCTTTTTGGTGCTGAAATCACCGCTCTGGGGATTGTAAATCATGGTGCCGATAAGATCGGCCGGCAGTAGATCGGGGGTGAACTGAATCCGCTGAAACCTGGTTTGTATGGCATCCGACAGGGTCTTGATGGACAGGGTCTTGGCCAGCCCGGGGACTCCCTCCAGCAGAATATGACCGTTGGCCAAAAGACCAATCAAGAGTCTCTCCACCAGGTACTTCTGCCCCACGATCACCTTCCCCATCTCCGCTAAAAGCTCTTGCACAAACAGGCTTTCCTTTTCCACTTTCTCCTGGATGGCTTTGATGTCAGTTGCAGTTTTGACTGTTTGTCCCTCCATAATTCTCCTCCAACAGGAATCGTTTGATCTGGTCTGAACGCGGCTGCAAGCTTTCGGCCGAAGGCGGATCTGCCTACGACGGGCAGCTTGCGGGATTCAGGCCAATTTCTCGCAACAGCCGATTTCTATTCTACACCCTTTCAACGGTTTTGTTCCACGAATTCTCGCACCCTGATGATTGTCTCCTCGCATCTATCCTTTCCCAACTCATCCTTAGCGAACTTGATCAGGTCACAGGTGGAGAATATTGGTTTTAGCATCTCGATCCTTTCAGATGAAAGATCCAGGCTCGACAGCGAGCTGATAATATCATCAGAAGTTTTCCCGGTGGTGACGATCTGATACCTTGCCTCCAGATAGCCAGTGAGCAATTTATAAACATCAGATGAGAAAGTCTCCACCTCTCCCCTTTGAATCACTTCATGGATGGCGTCGAGCTTTTTCAAGATCTTATCTTCAAGAGACTCCACTTCAGATATCGGCTCTTTGCGTTTCTCCTCCGTTGCTATTTTGACGCGTCTCCTCTTAATGGTGACCGAATAGAGCAGGTAAACTAATACCAGACTGAAAACTATGATTAGGACGCCCTGATACTTCGATAATTTTTCTTTCACCGGAAGGGTCACCCGCACGCTCACGGGCTGCGTGGACAGGGAGGAGCTGTCCTGTGTGACATTGTCAATGTAGCTCAGCTCGATCGAACCGATTCTTCCTACCCCGGTTTCAGTTGGTCGTAAAGTGAATTTGAATATCTTGAGCGATCTGGTAACTCCCTCCTGAATCTTCGTCTGATTCACGGACGAAGTCCCCAGTATCTCGAACTTCTCACATTCCGGAGGGGCGACCGGAGTTATGCTGAATCTGCCCTGTTCTCCTTCCCAGCTTGCCTCTACAGTAAAGGTTAACTCACGATTGAAAGGCAGCTCAGACTGATCCACCGACGACTTCAGTTCGATTTTTGACTCGACGGATTCGGTCCGGCAATTTGCTGACAGGGAAACAAAGAAAATCAGAACAACCGACAGTGATATCAGATCTAAGAGTTTGATCTTGCTCACAAAACCTGCACAACACTCACTCACCACAACTTCTCCATCGCCAACGGGCTAATATATGACCGTGACTCCAACCTATCCCCCCAGTATCCGCCTCTCTACAATATGGAGAGGGGACTGAGGACGTGAGATTTTTCACCCAATTTACCTCTTATCTTCTTCTCGTGGCTTTCCTCTTGGCCGTCCTCCTCGCCTTTGCCCTTGGTTTCTTCCTGGCTGCCTTGGTAGCCCGCCTTGGCTTGGCAACCTTCCTGGCTGGTCTCTTTACCTTCCTCGGCTTCACGGCCTTCTTCCGCGCAGGCTTTTTTGCTTTTTTCGCCACCTTCTCCAGTTCCGCTTTCATCAGAACCGCCACTTCCGCCGGGCTTTCCGCCACCTTGATTCCGGCCTTGTTGAAAGCGACGATTTTTTCCGCTGCTGTTCCGCTTCCTCCAGCTATTATCGCACCTGCATGTCCCATGCGCTTTCCTGGAGGAGCGGTCCTTCCTGCTACAAAGGCCACCACCGGTTTGCTCATGTGTTTCTTTATGTAATCTGCTGCCTCTTCCTCGTCAGTTCCGCCGATCTCACCGATCAACACAACCGTCTTAGTTTGCGGATCCTTCTCAAACAGCTCCAGCACATCCAAGAATCCTGTGCCCACAATCTGGTCCCCGCCAATCCCCAGGCAGGTGGATTGACCAATGCCATTCCGGGTAAGATGATACACCACCTCATAGGTCAAAGTTCCACTGCGGGACACCACGCCCACGTTGCCCTTCACATGAATCTGCCCCGGCATTATCCCCACCTTGGTGACTCCCGGGGTGATCAAGCCGGGTGTATTAGGTCCCAGCAGCCTGGTCTTTTTACCTTTCAGATAGTTGTATATCTGAAGCATATCCACGGCTGGAATGCCTTCGCTTATGCAGACCACTAGATCAAGTCCAGCTTCTGCCGCCTCGTAGATAGCATCTACGGCGAACTTCGAGGGAACGTAGATTACCGCAGTATTTGCGCCGGTGGCATCCCTTGCCTCCTGCACCGAATCAAACACGGGAACTCCTTCCACCGTCTGGCCAGCTTTTCCCGGAGTAACCCCGGCGACGATTTTGGTTCCGTAATCCAGCATCTGCTTGGTATGAAACGCTCCATCCCTTCCGGTGATCCCCTGGACGACGACCTTTGTGTTTCCGTCAATTAAAATACTCATCGAAATCTCCTTATTGCTTGGTAGCTGCAGGCTTCAGCCTGCGATAATTTTCTACCGATCTGGGTAATTTTCAGAGGATGTCAAGATACTTTGCCTCTCCGTATTGTCGGGCTCGGCCTCAGACTAGGCCTCGAACATTGTGGTTTGCCTCATTCCCGAAAGCTCTATTGCCTTCTTCACCACCTCTTCCATGGAGGTGGTGGCGCTGAGGTTCACCTGTCTTAATATATCTCTGGCCTTGTCTTCGTTGGTCCCGGTCAATCTCACCACGATGGGGACCTTTGGCTTCAGTTGGTTGACCGCATGAACGATTCCATTGGCCACGTCATCGCACCTGGTGATCCCTCCGAAGATATTGAAAAGGATGGCTTTCACATTCGAATCTCGCAGTATGATGTTCATGGCGTTTATCACCTTCTCCGGGCTGGAGCTTCCACCGATGTCGAGGAAATTAGCTGGTTCCGCTCCATATTTCTTAACCAGGTCCATGGTAGCCATGGCCAGCCCGGCACCGTTCACGACGCAGCCGATATTTCCGTCCAGTTTCACGAAGGAGAGATCTTTCTCCCGGGCTTCGATTTCAGCCTTCTCCTCCGCGTCCACGTCCCGCATCTCCTCAATCTCCGGATGTCTTGCCAGCCCGGAGTCATCGATGTTGATCTTAGCATCCACGGCGCACACCTCACCATCCGGCGTGGTGATGAACGGGTTTATCTCGGCTAACGAACAGTCATTCTCGACAAAGGCTCGGTATAGTTTAAGGATGACTGGGCAGGTCTGATTGGCGATCCTCCTGTCAGAGTAGAGCAGATAAGCTAAGTTCCGGGCCTGGAAAGGCTTCAGGCCAAGAAGTGGATCCACCTCCAGCTTGTGAATCTTCTCCGGCGTCTCCCTTGCCACCTCCTCGATGTCTATTCCGCCGGCCGCCGAGACCATGATCACCGGTTTCTTGCTTTTTCGATCCACTATAACTCCTATATAGGCTTCGCTGGCGATCTCCTTGCATTCGGTGATAAGAACCTTTTTGACGGTCAATCCCTTGATGTCCATACCCAGGATCTGGGAGGCTATGTCGAAGGCCTCATCCGGGTTACCCGCTCTCTTTATGCCACCAGCCTTGCCTCTCCCTCCCACGTGCACTTGAGCTTTTACCATCACCGACTTGCCGATCCTCGCTGCCATCTCTCTTGCCTCATCCGGGGTGGTGGCCGTCTCACCGGCAGGAAGAGGAATGCCATACTTGGCGAATATCTGTTTAGCCTGGTACTCATGTATCTTCATTGTGACTCCTTTCAGTCTGGTGAGAGATTGATTCTTCTATCCATTTGCGAAATTAGATAATCTTCGCAGCCAAATGTGGTAACCTGCTCCTTACCTCTCCGCCTGAATCCCGCTCTCCACGAAATGTCGAAGATCCCGCTAAGGGCGGGGGAGATAGGGACTGAGTTCATCTTCCTTATTCTCTATTTGCCGAATCGGCCGAGATACTCTTCAGAAAAAATCTTGCCTCCTTCATAAGCCTTTCCTTCTGGTTAAGCTCTGGACTGTCCAAAACCAACTCCAAAAGATAATTTAACACCTGCCCTACCAGAGGCGAAGGGCGAATTTTAAAAGCCGCCATGATGTCGTGCCCGTTTACTGCCAGGTCCCTCAAGCCGAAAGGAGGCTTCTTCTCCAACTCCAGTCTTATCCTCTCTTCAAGCTCGTCCACGTCCCGGGTGCTTCCCCCTTTCCCCTGGGCTACCACATCGGCTCTGCGCAACTCCAGAAGAGAAAACACAGGCTCCTCGCCCATCTTTCTGATGAGCCTTCTCACGCCTTTATCGGTCACTCCGGTGGTGAACATGTGTTTGTCCACCAGAAGAGTAACCTGCTCAATAATGTGGTTAGAGTAGCGCAGCCTCTGTAACGCCCTCTGAACGACCCGTGCACCTCTTTTTTCATGCCCATAGAAAGTAGCACCATGTTGGGTCGGAACTCTGGTTTCCGGCTTGCATACGTCATGGAATAAGGCTGCAAGTCGAATCACCAATTCCCTGGGAGCACAGTCCACAGTCAAGATGGAGTGCTCAAATACGTCATATGCGTGATAGCCGCCCGGCTGGGTTATCCCAACACAGGCAGCTAACTCCGGCAAGATCTTGTCCAGAAGCCCCACCTTCTGCATTACCCTGAACCCGGCGCTAGGGTATTTTGCCTTCAGTAAGAGCTTATTCAATTCCTCCTGGATTCTCTCTGGGGATATGGTTAAGATCAAATCCGCATTCTCTTCCAAGCTTCGAAGGGTCCCCTTCTCCAACTCAAATTCAAACCTGGCGGCAAATTGTATTCCTCTAAGCATCCTCAAAGGATCATCTTTGAACGAACCGGGGTTGGTGATGCGGATTAGTCTCTTTTTTATATCCTTTCTGCCATTCAAAGGATCCACCAAATCTCCCGTGGAGAGGTCTGCTGCCATGGCGTTTATGGTGAAATCCCGGCGGGAAAGATCATCTTCCACCTGCAGGTTATGATCGTATTCTACTTTGAAGTCCTTGTGACCCGGGCCGGTACTGTATTCTTTTCGGGGCAGGGCGATGTCGAAAACGTATTCCCCATCGAATTCTCTGGAAGGTCTGAATTTTATCACCCCGAACGATTTTCCCACCAGGTCTACTTTCCCGAATCTGCTCAACAGAGAAGACAGGTCATCCAAAGGGATCCCGGTGACCAGGTAATCTTTGTCCTTATCGGGAAGGATAGGAGAGATATACTTGTCCCGTACCGCACCACCAACTTCGTAGATTTTCCCTTTTTCCAGAATCGCTTTTATAATCTGATCGTTCAATCCAGCGATCTTTTCCATGAGCAAATTCAGATATTTCACCCCCTATTTCCCTCTCTCCACACTTGTGGAGAGGGTGACTCAAGGGGGAGAGGTCAAAGACAGTATCCTATGCAACAGTTTTTCTATATTACGTTCGACTTCTTTATTCTTAATGCGCAAAACTCGAAGCCCACGCACCTTGAGTATCTCTTGGCGAATCCTATCGTATTCCTTCTGGTCTTTTTGATTATGAACGCTTCCCTCCAATTCAATGACCAAACGTGCCTCTCGAAAATAGAAATCTGCTATGTATCTGCCGATGGGATGCTGTCTTCCAAACTTCAATCTCTTAAGACGGTTGGTTCGAAGGCAATTCCATAAGAGGTTTTCTGCTTCTGTTGCGTTCTTGCCTAGCTCTCGACAGAGGTCGTAAACATAGCCAGGTGTTTGGGATTTGTGCATATCATTTCATACCTCACCCCCTATTTTCCCCTCTCCGTTTCACGGAGAGGGGGACTAAGGGGGAGAGGTCACTTCAACACTATTCTGGTCCCGGCGATCTTCTTCTTCACCGCATCATAGGCCTTGGGTATGGACGTGATGATAACCTCCTTCCCTCCCGACTCCAAGAATGCGATGGCGGCCTCTATCTTCGGTCCCATGCTGCCCGGAGGGAAATGTCCTTCCTTTTGATACTTTTTTGCCTCCTCCATGGTCATTTTGTCCAAATCAATTTGCAGGAGCGTGCCAAAATTCAGTGCCACCCTTTCCACCTCGGTCAAGATCACCAGCAGCTCTGCTCCGATATCCCGGGCTAAGATCGCGGAGGCTCTATCTTTGTCGATAACCGCGTCCATCCCTTCTAAAGTTCCATCCTTTTCCACATAGACAGGGACTCCTCCGCCACCCGCAGCAATGA
Organism: uncultured Ignavibacteria bacterium; assembly: GCA_964348415.1. Classification (GTDB taxonomy): domain Bacteria; phylum Zixibacteria; class MSB-5A5; order MSB-5A5; family SM1-73; genus SM23-73-3. Next base: position 37,366 of record CAYGCR010000016.1, read on the forward strand.
CGATTACGCCTTTCTCCACCAGATTCTTTACGGTTTTTTTTTCCACGATCTCCAGAGGAATGGGCGAGGGAACCACCCTTCTCCACATCTTTCCTCGATCCTCCCTAACCACCCAATCCCTCTCCTTGGCGAACTTCTTGGCCTCCTTCTTGGTGTAAAATTGACCGATGAATTTGGTGGGCTCCTTTGTGGAGGGATCGTCCTTATCCACTATCACCTGGGTAACGATCGTAACCACGTCCCTTTTTATCCCTTCTTTTTCGAGTCGATTCTGAAGGGACTGCTCTATCATGTAACCCATTCCGCCCTCCGTATCTGCCACGCATATGCCCAAGGGCAGTATGGGAGCCTTTCCCCTGGCCAGCTCAACCCGAAGGATGGCGTTCCCCACCTGAGGCCCGTTGCCGTGGGTTATGGCCAGATTATAACCGTCCCTGATCAGCTCCACTATTCCTCGCAAGCTCTCCCTGGTGTTCTGGAACTGCGTGGCGATGGTATCCTGGTCACTTTTCTTGATGATGGCATTACCGCCCAGAGCCACCACTGCAGTCTTTCTTCTCATGGCGAACTGGCAAAAAACTCCTCTCCCAACGATCTGTGGAAAGGTAAGCTCTATCCTTTCCTTTTCAGGAATTTCTCTATTACCTCTGCCAGATCAGGTTTCCCTATCTCCTGAAGCTCGTAGCGCACCCGGACCGAAGGCTTGTTGATCCTCAGAATCTGGGTCAAATCTATGGGAGTGCCTATCACAACCGAATCGCAGGATATGGAGTTAATGGTCTTCTCTAAATCCCTTATCTGTTTTTCCCCGTAACCCAAAGCTGGCAGCAGCCCCCCGATCTCGGGATACTTCTCGAAGGCTTCCTTCATCTCGCCTTTCACCCAATCTCGGGGATCCACAATTTCTTTGGCTCCGAACTTGTCTGCGGCTATCACCCCGGCTCCATAGGTCATGCCGCCATGAGTCAAGGTCGGACCATCTTCCACCACCAGGACCCTCTTGCCTCTGATTTTTTCGGGATCATCCACAGATATCGGCGAAGCTGCTTCGATCAGAATGGCCTCTGGATTTGTCTCTCTCACGTTGTACCGAACCTGCTCAACGTTCTCATGGTCAGCAGATTCCACCTTGTTTATCAGAACCACATCCGCCAACAGAAGGTTTGTTCCGCCGGGAAAATAACATAGTTCATCTCCGGGTCGGTGCGGATCGACCACAGTGATGTGCAAATCAGGCTCGTAGAACGGTATATCGTTGTTGCCTCCGTCCCATACGATCACGTTCCCTTCCTTTTCCGCCTCCGTCAGGATAACCCCGTAATCGACGCCGGCGTAGACTACGATTCCCTGACGTATGTGAGGCTCATACTCCTCCCGCTCCTCTATGGTGCATTTGTGTTTGTCCATGTCCGAGAGCTTGGCGAAGCGTTGACAGATCTGCTTGGTAAGATCGCCGTAGGGCATGGGATGCCTGATTGCCACCGCCTTCATTCCCTTTTCTTTCAGGATCTGGCACACCTTGCGGGTGGTCTGGCTCTTGCCGCTTCCTGTTCTGGCGGCGCAAACAGCGATGACTGACCGCTTGGATTTCAACGTGGTCTGCTCTCTGCCCAAGAGCTTGAAGTCAGCGCCGGCAGCAGTTACCGCTGCGCCTCTTTCCATCACGTATTGATAGGAGACATCGCTATAGGAGAAAATTACCTCATCGATTCTGTGCTTCCTTATCAGCTCCACCAGTTCATCTTCCGGCAAAATGGGAATTCCTTTGGGATAGAGCTTACCGGCCAGCTTGGCCGGATATTTTCGACCATGAATATTGGGTATCTGGGTGGCGGTAAAAGCTATCACTTCGTATTCGGGATTGTCTCTGAACACCATGTTGAAATCATGAAAATCCCGCCCCGCAGCACCCATTATCAGAACCTTCTTCTTACGCATAAAACTCCCTTGCTTCGAATGCCGCTAAAGTACCTTTGAGTCTGTTTCCTTTCAAAACCTCTCCACTGCGCTTCGGCGCCCGTGCGGAGGTGAAATACACACCAACTCGTTCAAGAATCAGTGCCAGTGAAATTATCTCCGTCAAAAGAATACGCTCTGAGACTGCGTCTTCATCGGAATGACCGTCAAGATTAACTAAGGTGATAAGTGCTCAAGCCTCTAGTGCGATATTTGCTTGCTCGGGATGTGCTCTTGCCTTCTTCTGACTGCTGATTCAAACCTAAATGCTGGCGGGCGTCCCCGGGGACGCCCACCATTGTCCTCTAACATACTCAGCTAATAAAGCTTAGGGCAGTATGTCGTCAATCTGGGCCTTCTGCAACTTGCCGCTGTAATCCACGTAAATGGCTTTCCATTCGGAGAATACATCCAGTGCTGCGGTTCCGGACTCACGGTGCCCGTTCCCCGTGTGGTTGGTGCCGCCGAAGGGCAGATGAACCTCCGCCCCGATGGTGGAGGAGTTCACGTAGAATATGCCAGTATAGGCGTCCCTCATGGCCACGAACGCCCTGTTCACGTCCTGGGTGTAGATGGAAGAAGACAGGCCGTAGATGGTGTTGTTGTTTATCTCGATAGCCTGCTCCAGACTGTCGCAGGGGATTACGCAAACCACTGGGCCGAATATCTCCTCCTGAGCTATGGTAGCGTGAGGATCTACGTCTGAGAAGATGGTAGGCTCGTGGAAATATCCGTTAACGTAGTCACCGGAGGTCAGCGGATTGCCTCCGCAAAGGAGCTTGGCCTCTTTCTTTCCGATCTCCACATACTTCATTACCGTATTGAGCTGATCCTCGCATACCAGCGGGCCCATCTCCACGCTGGGATCCAGCCCGTTCCCGATCTTCAGAGCCTTGGCTCGGGCAACGAACTTGTCGGTAAACTCCTTCATTACCTTCTTATGCACGATCACCCTGGATGTGGCGGTGCATCTTTGACCGGTGGTGCCGAATCCACCCCACAGCGCTCCCTCAATTGCCAGATCGACGTTGGCGTCGGCCATCACCATCTGGGCATTCTTTCCACCCATCTCCATGTTGCTCCGCTTGAAGCTGGGAGCACATGCCTCAGAGACAGCCCTTCCCACTTCGGTGGAGCCGGTAAAGGATACCACCTTCACGTCATCGTTTTTCATCAAAGGCACGCCAACTCCTCTTCCCGATCCGGTGACGAAGTTCACCACTCCTTTAGGTACTCCAGCTTCCTCGCAGGCTTTCACCAGATTGTAGGCGGAAAGCGGAGTGTAGGAAGCCGGCTTAAACACCACCGCATTCCCGCAGACAAGGGCCGGCATCATCTTCCAGGAGGGAATGGCCATGGGGAAGTTCCAGGGTGTGATAAGAGCACACACACCCAGAGGCATGCGTACCGACATCATGAACTTGTTGGGAAGCTCCGACGGAGTGGTTACCCCGAACTGCCTTCTTCCCTCACCCGCCATGTAGTAGCTCATATCTATGGCTTCCTGTATGTCGCCTCTGGTCTCCTTTAAGATCTTACCCATCTCCTGGGTCATCTGGCGGGCCCAATCCTCTTTCCTCTTCACCAGGATCTCTCCGACTCTGAAAAGGATTTCGCCTCTTTTGGGAGCAGGAACCAGTCTCCACTTCTTATAAGCTTCCTCAGCCGCGTCAACAGCTCGCTTGACATCCTCCTCGTTGGATGCCTGAAAATGGCCCAGAAGCTCTCGGGTATCTGCTGGATTCCGGTTCTCAAACGTCTTTCCCGTGACCGAATCCACCCATTCACCGCCGATGAAATTCTTGTAGACCTTTCCGTTTGCCATAGAACCTCCTCAAAATAGTGCATGACTGCTGATGTTCGCTTCTTTTCTCATTACCCGTCAAATAAGGCGAATTCAGTCGGTTTCGTTCACCCAAAACACAGATTTCGCAAGAGAGATTCCATTTGCGAAAACCCTAATATATCCTCGTTCACTCAAATTGTCAACTCGTTTTCCGTCCTAACCTTCTATTTCTGCGTGTTGCTTCTGACCCTCTAACCGCACCCAAAAGTGTAAAAGGTTCGTAAGCACCTACACAAAAATCCTTGACAAATCAGAGTTCGGATGCTAACTTGTAAAGGAAACAACTTACATTGTTTTCCACAGGTCAAGCTCAGCGTTTCAGTGATAGACCGGTTCGGGTGATCCAAAGTCCTCGTCAGATCAGACCCGAAGAGATCATGTCGGATAACTTGCCCAGAGTCCTGTTTGGCTGCAGAAGGAGGAAACACAGTAAACAGGAAAGGGGGAGATTGTTGCCCTAGCCAGGGAGGTGGCGTATGCGCAATTCTCTTTGTTCTTTGGTCGTCCTGTGCTCAAGTCAACTGCTTCTGGTTGCGTTACTGTTCCTTTCCAGTAGCGCTTCGGCGCAAGAGGTCATCTGGACCAAGACCTACGGCGGATGGGCCGCGGACCAGGGATTCGGAATCTGCTCTACTACCTATGGGGGCTTTATCTTGACTGGTCAATCCTCCTCGTATGGCACCCAATCTCAGGTCTTGGTGGTGAAGACCGACTCAAACGGAGATACGCTGTGGACAAAGAACTACGGAGGGTATGGTTGGGATCAAGGCAACTCGATTCAGCAGACCACAGACGGGGGGTTTATTCTGGCCGGCTGGACTGCATCATACGGTGATCCCTTTGCGGCATACCTGATAAAAACCGACTCCGCTGGAGACACCCTGTGGACCAGAACCTATATAACTGGATACGCTGCTGATGCGATCTCGGTCAGGCAAACCTCAGAGGGGGGATATATCCTGGTTGGCTCAACCTACTCTCTGGCTACCTCAGAGTATGATGTTTACCTGGTCAAAACTGACCCTTCGGGTGAAGTCGAATGGTCCAAAACATACGGAGGTAATCGGGATGATCGAGGTCTTTCCGTAGAACAGACCACAGACGGAGGATACGTCGTATGCGGCTACACCCAATCCTTTGCCTCATATTCGGGTGTCTACCTGATAAAGACTGATTCGCAGGGAGACACCGCTTGGACCAGGGTTTATGACGCCCCCGGTTGTTATATGGCCGTGGGCGAGTGGGTCCAGCAAACTCTTGATGGAGGGTACGTAATCACCGGAAACAGCATCTGCTACCCGGAACCCGGTCATTATGATCTGATCTTGATCAAGACCAATGAGGACGGAGATACCATCTGGGCTCGACACTACGGCGAGCAGTTTGCGGACTTCGGTAATGCTGTCCGACAGACTCCTGACAGTGGTTATGTGGCTGTTGGCATGACTCAGTCGTTCGGAGCTGACAACAAAGATCTCTGTGTAATCAAAACGGACGAAAATGGCGACAGCCTTTGGGCCAGGACCTACGGAGGTAACGCTGATGAGAGCGGTACCGAGGTGGTGTTGGATTCGGCGGGGAATTACATAGTGCTAGGATTGACCCGCTCGTGGGGCGCCGGTGATTCCGACTTCTACCTGCTCAAGATAGACCCTTTGGCGCAATTCGTTCGCGGAGATGGAAATGGGGATGGAGCAGTCAACTCCAGCGACGTGGTCTATCTGATAAACTATCTGTTCAGGGACGGTCCTCCTCCGGAACCGCTCATAGCCGGCGATGCAAACTGCGATGTGTCTGTCAATGCAGCAGATGTCATCTATCTAATAAACTATCTTTTTACAGGCGGCCCGAAGCCAGGGTGCATGTGCACATAGGCTTAAGCTGAACCAGAGCACCAATGTCGCCAGGTCACCGTCAATAAGGAGGTATTTGTGCCTAAGTCCTCATTCCAGCTAGTCATCTCAGCTCTGACTCAACTCGTCATGATTGTGGTGCTATTGTTGGGCAGCCATGCCCAGGCCCAGGAGGTTGTCTGGGTTAAGACTTACGGCGGGTATGGATCTGACCGGGCATGGGGAAGCTGCCCGACCGCCGATGGCGGATTTGTGTTGGTCGGATTCACAACCGTGTATGGCTACGACATTCAGATCTATATGGTCAAGACGGATTCAAAAGGAGATACCCTCTGGACCAGAGTCTATGGAGGATACGGGTGGGATCAAGCCAACTCAGTTCAGCCGACCGCGGACGGTGGTTACGTCATGGCAGGCTGGGGTGACTCATACGGCAACGCTGTTCAAGCCTATTTGATCAAAACCAACTCCCGGGGTGACACACTGTGGTTCCGGACCTACGGAGGAGTCGATCTCGATGATGCCATTTCCGTCCAGCAAACATCGGACGGAGGATACATTTTTGTCGGCTCAACCCATTCATACGGCGCCGGTCATTGGGACGTTTACCTGGTCAAAACTGACTTCACTGGCGTGCCGGAATGGACTAGGGTCTACGGCGGAGTTGCGGATGACCGCGGAACTTGGGTGGAACAGACCACAGACGGAGGATACATCGTGTCTGGTTACACGGAATCTTTTGCACCCTACCGTGGGGTCTATCTGATCAAGACGGATTCGCAGGGTGACACCCTATGGACCAGAGCCTTAGATGCTTCAGGTTGCTACTTCGCCGTAGGTAAGCATGTCCAGCAAACCCTGGACGGAGGCTATATTGTGACAGGATGGAGCACCTGCAATCCGGACCCGGGCAGTTATGATGACGACGTCATCTTGATCAAGACTGACGCAAACGGAGACACCGTGTGGACCCGACACTTCGGCGGAGGATACCCTGATTGGGGTCATTCCGTCCGACAGACTTCCGATAGCGGCTATTTGGCCGTCGGCTTTTGGGAATCGCGCGAGCCTTATGACCTGGACGTCTATCTTATCAAAACCGACTCCCAGGGGGATAGTCTGTGGACTAGAACCTATGGGGGCGGCATGCCCGACGTGGGTGCCAACGTTCTGGTGAACGCGGATGGAACATGCATCGTTTCGGGAGAGACTAAGTCCTGCGGCGCCGGTTCTATTGATTTCTATCTGGTCAAAATAGACCCTTCCCTGCAAGGAATCGTTCGTGGCGATGGAAATGGGGATGGAGCGGTCAACTCCAGTGACGTGGTCTATCTGATAAACTATCTGTTTAGAGACGGTTCTCCTCCGGAGCCGCCGATAGCCGGGGACGCCAACTGCGACGGACTGGTGGGTGTAGAAGATTTGATCTATCTGATAAATTATTTGTTTGCAGGCGGGACCGAACCGGGGTGTGAGTGCGCGTAGCGCGAAGGTCGAGAATCTCTCCGCCCCTTGAGAGCACGACACTTCCTGCTATGGGAGGTCCCGTTTAAATTGTGAACCGGAGTTCTTCTACACCGGAGCTGAGGAGAGTTGTGGCTCCAAAAATGCGGGCCTAAGGCTTTGCCTGTTCCTCCTCCTGTTTCTTGGGCAGAAGCAGAACGAATCTTTTCTCTTTGCCCCTCATCACCGTCAGCATTATCTGTTCTTTCTCCTTTAGCTGATCTAGGCTTTGCTTAAAGCCCTCCAGGTCGTCGATCTCAAACTCCTCTACCTTCTTGATCACGTCCCCGTCCTCCAACAAGGCCGTGCTGGCCACTCCCCCCACCTCCACGAAGGAGACCAGAACACCTTCTTTGTCCTCCAGCATATACTGTCGGTATATCACATCCGTGATTTCTTGAACGGTGAACCCCAGTTCGGTCTCGAATTCGTCTGCCTTCACCTTGGGCTGCATAGAGATCTCCACGGAGATGGTGGTATCCGCGCCTTCTCTGACAATCCTGAGGCGGGCGGGCTTTCCCACGGCGCTCTGTGACACCAGAACCTGAAACTTGTTTAAGTCTTCCTCTTTCTCCGCAGAGATCTTCTCTCCGTTATATTCAACCACTATGTCGCCCGGCAGGAGACCCGATCTTTGGGCAGGGGAATCAGGAATTACGTCTGAGATCAAAACGCCCTCCAGCAGGGAACCTCCGAAATACTTGGCGTAATCACGGCTCAGAGGCTGGATGGCTATACCGATCCAGCCCCGCTCGATGGTGCCGCTGGTCAGAAGCTTGTCTTTTACCTCGTTGGCTGTGTTCATGGGAATCGTAAAGCCTTGCCCCCTACCGAATCCAATGGAATTTATTCCGATAACTTCTCCTCTGAGATTCACCAGGGGTCCGCCGGATGAGCCTGGATCGATGGCCGCGTCGGTCTGGATGAAATCATTAATCAGCTGATTTTCCAGAGGAAGGTTGGGAAGCACCCTTCCCTTGCCGCTGACGATGCCAAATGAGACGGTTCGATCGAATCCGTAGGGATTGCCCACGGCAACCACCCACTCTCCCACCTCCACCTCATCCGAATTGCCCAGCCTGGCCACCGAGAGCTCTTCTTCTGTATCTATCTTTATCAAAGCCAGATCGGTCTGCTTGTCCGTTCCGATAATTTCCGCCGGGTATTCCAGCTTGCTGGGAAGGGTCACGGTTATGCTTTTGGCATCATCCACAACGTGCTCGTTGGTCAGAATAAAGCCCTTCTTATCCACCACCAGACCGGAGGCTAAGGATTTATATTTTATCTGACCGGTCTTCTTGACCACCTCGATATGCACCACCGACGGTTTTATGGTATTTGACACCGAGATGATGATGCTCTGTAAATCGTCGAAAAGCTTGAGCGTCTTCTTGTCGTTTCCCCCGGAAACAAGGGTGGAATCAGCCACGTTGAAGCAAAAGAACAAAAGCCCTGAGAAAATAAGGATTGGGGAAATGCGCTTTCTCATATCTCCTCCCGGATAATTTTTGCCTTTCATACCAGAGATGCCAAATCCGATTCATCTCTTATACGAAATTACTATATATATTTATCGACAATTGCCCCGGTCAAGTGAAAAAGTCAGGCTGCAGCCCAGTCGACAGGCTCCGCAAATGCCCGGATGTCTGCCGTGGGCAGATCTTGAAGACCTGGACCAGGGATTTATCCTGAAGAACCTGCATGTACAGGCTCGTGTGGATGTGATGCGGTCGGAAAGACCAAATTTTTTCAATCAGGGATGCAACAGATTTGGAGTTGAAGCGTATATTATTTTGCGTTTGGCGCGCAAGTTTTTGCAGGAGAATAGATCTGAACTAGAGATAGATCCGTACTGAGGAAGCAGCCGCAAGATTTTCTTGACAATGGGGGCCCAGGGTTATTGTAGGTTTTCGCGAAATTCCGGGAGCTTAAAGCTTGAAAGATAGCGAATACTTTTTCAAGGTAAAAAAGTTTTTCGCACTTCTGTTTTTTGCAATTCTCTTCGTCGGGGTAGGCTTAATCCTCTCTTCCGGCCTAAAGTGGCCTTCTTCAGCCAGCCTGAATGCAACTACCTCGCAACAAATAGCGGCTGCCAACGCACAGCAGTTCTTCGGACCTAAAAGCGAACTTTTCTCCGGCGAGGAAAATCCTTTTGTCAACGTGGCCGAAAAGGTTAGCCCGGCGGTGGTTAACATCAGGGCCGAGAAGGTAGTGCAGGGCCGCTCCTTCCACGACTTCTTCCCCTTCGATGATTTCTTCCGCAGATTCTTCGGGGAGCTTCCAGAACAAAGGCCCCCTCAAAGGGGACAGAGTCTGGGCTCCGGTTTCATCTTCAGGAAAGATGGCTATATCGTCACCAACAACCATGTGGTCTCCGGGGCGGATAACATATCTGTCAAGCTGCCTGACGGAAGCCAACACAAGGCCGAGGTGGTGGGGCTGGACAAGGATACAGATCTTGCCGTGCTGAGGATCCAAGTGGAAGAAGACCTGCCAGTTGCCGAGTTCGGAGATTCGGAGGCTTTGAGGGTGGGCGAATGGGTTATGGCTATCGGTAATCCTTTCCCTGAGTTGGGTCTTGATAGAACCGTGACCGTCGGAGTGGTCAGCGCCAAGGGACGGGGTAATTTGCGGTTCGGTCGAGACGACACTCCCGAGTATCAGAACTACATCCAGACCGATGCCTCCATCAATCCGGGAAACAGTGGCGGGCCCCTGGTTAACATCCATGGAGAGGTGGTGGGGATAAACTCCGCCATCACCAATCCCACCGGGGTAGGATTCAACATTGGCATCGGATTTGCCATTCCCATCAACCTGGCCAAGTCGGTTATCCCTGACCTCATAGAAAAGGGCAAAGTATCCAGGGGGTTTCTGGGGATAGTGCTGCAGGATGTGGATAAAAACACGGCTGAGGCTCTGGGCCTTCCTTCGGCAGAAGGGGTGCTGGTCAGGCAGGTGCAGGAGGGTACTCCGGCAGATAAGGCCGGGATAGAAGTGCGCGACGTTATTACCGAGTTCAACGGACGGAAGGTGATCGACGGACAGAGATTCAGAATCATGGTCGCTGAAGCAGGCCCGGGACAGAAGGTGAGCATCGACATCATAAGAGATGGAAGGAGGCTAACCAAGAGGCTCACCTTGGTGGACAGAGACAAGTTCACCTCCGGGATAGAGACCTGGCCATCCGAGGAGGAGACATCTCACCCATGGCTGGGCATGAAGGTCAATACCTCCACCAGAGAGTTGGCCGCGCAGTATAACGTGAGATTTCAGCCCGGCGTAATAGTGCTGGAGGTACAGATGGGGAGCCCAGCTGCTCAAGCGGGATTGCGACCGGGCGACATCATAGCCAGGATAAACGACCGGGAGATCGAGGATTCCGACGATTACTACGCCGCCTCGGAGCCGCTAAAGGATAAGAAGAAAGCCGTTCTTTTCCAAGTCTATAGAGGAGGAGAGCCGCATTTTGTGGCGGTCAAGCCGGATTAGGGCTTTATCCAAAGAAGATTGTTGTCGATTTTCACCTTAAACCTCTAAAAGCCGCCGAAAGGAGGGATAAGTCAAAAATTGGCAAAGCAAGTGAGAAGATACAGGGATGAAGACAGATCCCTGGATCTTTATTTGAGGGAGATCGGAGAGACTCCCCTAATCACCGCGCAACAGGAGGTGGAATTAGCCAAGCGGATCAAGCTGGGTGACCAAGATGCTCTGGAGAGGCTTACCAAGGCCAACTTAAGATTCGTGGTCTCGGTAGCCAAGCAATACCAGAACCAGGGTCTATCCCTGGCCGATCTGATCAACGAGGGTAACATAGGGCTGATAAAAGCAGCCAAAAGATTCGACGAAACCCGAGGGTTTAAGTTCATCTCCTATGCGGTATGGTGGATCAGGCAGGCCATACTTCAGGCTTTGGCAGAGCAGTCTCGTATCGTCAGACTGCCTTTAAACCGGGTGGGAACTTTGCACAAGATCGGTAAGATCTCCAGCTCACTGGAGCAGGAGTACGGACGAGAGCCCTCCCCGGATGAGATCGCCAAAGAGCTGGAATTATCTGCCGTGGAGGTCTCGGATACCTTAAAAATCTCCAACAGCCACCTGTCCTTGGATGCTCCGTTTTCCGTCTCCGAGGACAACAGCCTCATGGACGTGCTGGAGGATGAATTCCAGCCTGCGCCCGACGAGGATCTGCTTACCGAGTCTTTGAAGCTGGAGATCGAAAGAGCTTTGGATACTCTATCTCCTCGCGAGGCAGAGGTGATCAACCTGTACTTCGGTCTGAATTCGGAGAAGGCGCTGACCTTGGAGGAGATCGGAGCCAGATTCAACTTGACCCGGGAGAGGGTGAGACAGATAAAGGAGAAAGCTATCCGAAGGCTGAGGCATGCTTCCCGCAGCAAATCCCTGCGTGCTTACCTGAACTAAAAATCGCGAAAAGTCTTGAAGAAGGAAAAGCCCCCCGCAAACTGCGGAGGGCTTTTTCATTCTAGCCTAAGCAATACCGTTCTCCAAGTGTTTATGGAGCTTTGGAGTGTCTGCCTTCAGGCAGACCTTCTCGGAACAAAAGTTGTAACCTTGTTTTGGTCCAGCTAAAGCTGGACACTCCGCCAAGACTTTTCCCAATCGCGAATGGGGATCCTTGTTGCCCCACGTTGTTAGTGGATGCTCTCGTCCATCACCTGGGAGGGTGGTTGCCCGATTTATTGGTCTCGCGTTGCGCCCCGATACTGTTATTGCGACGCGGACTATAAACCCATGAAAGGAACGCATCGGGACTGCAGAGTGCCGACGCAACCAGAAATTCACTTGTATCAGATAAAAGCTGGCGATTTCTCGCAGGCCAAAAGGTTGGTACTGCTGAAGTAAAGAAGGGGCTGGGCTTCAGCTCCGCGCGCATTTGGAAGAATTTGCAGTGTTCGCGTTTACGCGAACCTTCCCAGAGCTTCCTGTCTCTTTTCACAGAGAACCAGTCCTTAGCGAGCTTTCGGCATAACCCTTCTACTCTACTGGTGTTTCCACGCCGGCAGCTTCTTCATCTGCTCATCCACGAACTTTTCGGCCTGCTCCCTTGACTTCCCCATTTGCGCCATGTACAGATGTATCATCCCCTCCCGGACTTCTTGTCCGCTTTTCAGCTTGCCCTTTTCATCTGTGCAGTAGACACAATAGCGATTGTTCATGTCTCCAGCGCCGTGATATTTTGCTTCCGGCATGGGCATGCCGCAGCTTTCGCATGATTTTGCTTCGCTAGCCATAACATTATTCCTTTCTCTGGCTTTTGGGAGTTGCTCGTCTGGAGTTTAGCGGTGATGAAGGAAACTCTGCTCTTTTGGATGAGGGCCTTTTCCGTACAGGCAAGATGGTCGGAAGACGCGCGCCAAATCAGCGGTTCACGTATTCTATCTTGACCGAACCCAAGCCCACTTCTATGTCAAAGACCAGTTCCTTTTCCGTCTGGCCGAAGTCGTCACTCTCGTATAGATCGTCTTCTATCTCCTCGAAATCATCTTCGTCTATGTCGAAAGATGATAAAAACGACGATTCGCTCCTGATTTGTACCCCTGCGTCCTTTGGTATGAGAATGGTGAGGCTCCCCAGCCCTACCTCGATGTCCACGTACGCCCTGTGCTTGAATTCCCCCGAGAAGTCTAAGGTGAAATCTCCCACTCCTCCATCGAAAGATAGCTCCTCGAAATTGGCATTCCCCAGCCCGTTGATCTCCAGGGAACTGGCCCCCACATCTATACTGATCTCAGAGATTCGTTCGGGGTTGGGCCTTCGAAAGTCGACCTCTATGGAAGATGCACCCAGATCCATGTCCAGTTGGTCTATTTTGAGACCGGTAAAATCGAAATCGGCTTCACAAGCCCCGATGTCTATCTCAAAGCTTATGGCAATCTTGTCAGTGAACTCAAGATTCCAGTAATTGTCCTCCCCGTCCAGATCTACGTGTTTATCCTTGGTTCTGCTCTCAAGCTGCAGTCGTCCTCTATCTTTGCTCTTGCGGTAATCTATATCAACCCAGAACTCGTCTGGGTCGTACTCCACGTCTGCGTCCAGAATATCGCCAGTATCGTTTTTCTTAAGATCGATGGTTCCTGCTCCTATATCCATTCTGACGTTCAGACGTTTCTCGTCGGTCAACTCAATCTTCTTGGTTATTCTCTTGGTCTCGTGCTTTCTGGCGCACACGTCTACCGAGTAGAAAAGGCTGATTACAATGATGCCGAGAGCAAGCGCTCCGGCGAAAACTCTTTTGGCATTCTCTCTCATGGCCACACTTCCTTTTTAGGCTGAGGCTCTTTCGTTAGAGTCAGGTCGGGTTGCATTGGCAGGCGCTGGCGCTGGACTCACATCTTTCGGACGGGTCCCCAAACGGGTCAAAATGGCGGCACCGAATCCTACCGTTATCACCACATATGCGATGAGCCATCCGATGACGGAAAAAATCCAGGCCAAGGGAGAGAAGGGGCCTCCGAAGATTCCGATTGTGCGCGCTACCAGGGGCACCAGCTCCACCGCTAATATTCCTATCACCAGCATCATGACTCTGGTGTCCGGCTTTAAGCTGGTGTGCTCCTGAAGTTTTTCTCCAACGAAAAGGCAGGTGCCGGTATAGCCCAATATCAACGCAGCTATGATCAGAAGGGGTTGGATCAGCAAGGCCACGGGTATACCGATTATGGTGATGATCAGGAGTATGAAGACGGGAATGACCAGGATCTCAGCCAACACCCCCACCAAGCCGGATTTCAGAAAATCTTGCTTAACCTTCTCCTTTATCTTGTTCACATTTTTGGGGAGAATTGCCAGCACCACAATGCCCAGGAATATGAAAAACAAAATCTTGAAGATGCGCGCCACGAAAACCCAAGCAGGGAAACCGAAAGGGTGGAACATGGGAAAGTGGGTTCGCCCAAAAGGCAACCTTATTCCGGGGGAGCGGAGGAATCCGACACTGACCTTTTCACCGCGAACAACTCCTCCTCCCCGCTTGGTCACCTGTCCGCCCACGCTGACTGCATCCTCTTCCACCACGCCGGTGGTAAAGATATCCACATCGCCTCCAATAGCCACCACGCTTCCGTTCACAGTCCCCCTGACCTCAACGTCTCCGCCCAGGGCCACCACATCCCCGTCTATCTCTTCGTCCTCCTCCACCACCACATCCTTTCCCATCTTGAATATCCCCTCGCTAGAGACTCGAGGCGACGGGACAATCACCTTTGGAGCCTTGATCGGGGGTATCTCATGCAAAGCCTCCAAGTCTTCCAGATCTATCTCCATATCGCCTATCTTGATCCTGCCTTCATCCAGTATTATTGCCTCTACCGGCTCCTCTCCGCCAAGAATGATCCTTTCCCCTTTCTTGGCAGGAAGATGGATCTTGCCTCCGGGACCGACAAGGTATTCTTTTCCGTCTTTAGTGCGGATAAAGATCCTGTCCTCGCTGATGCTGATCTCTTCAGCTTCAAAGGGAAATGCCTCCTCTTCCTGCTTTGTCGTGTCTGGGCGGCTGCTTTTCCGGGGAGACTCCTTGGTTTGAGCCAGAGTCAAGACCGAAAACCCGCATAACAGTACCGCCAACAGGAGAAACAACCTTGCTTTGAAAAATGAGATGTTCATATCGCCTCTCTGCTTGTCAGTGCGAGAATAGGCAACACACCTAACCAGCCCGGGCAAGCATTAGGAGAATATTAGATAGGCGCTTTTACACGCATAATTTTACTTTTATCTTAACGACTTCAATTTCTTCTTCAAAAGCTCCCTGGCCCGAAAAATCCTCGCTTTCACCGTACCCACCGGGATGTTCAGAATCTGCGCAATCTCCTCGTAAGACTTATCCTGCTTGTGTCTGAAGAGTATCACCTCCCGGTATTTCTTGGGGAGCGACTCGATGGCCGCATCTATGGAGAGGGCTTTCTGCCTGGAGGCTAAGTCTGCTTCGGGATTGTAGGTCCAGTCCGCTAACTCAATGGTCACCTCTCCATCTTTTGTCTCCAGAGGCTGATCCAAAGATATGGAGACCAGCCTCCTTTTTCTTAAGAAATCGATACAGCTGTTGGCCGCAATCTTATACAGCCAGGTGGTAAATCTGTATTGGCACTTATAGCTTGAAAGGGACCCGAAGGCCTTCATAAAGGTCTCCTGCACCAAATCCCGCGCCTCCTCCTGGTTGCGGACGATCTTTATGATCAAACGATAAATGGCTTCCTTGTGCCTGTTCAGCAAAACCCGATAGGCACTCTCACTGCCGGCCAGGGCTTTTCTTATCAGGATCTGGTCGTCCTCTCTTACCAAAAGGATCCCTTTCAGCTTCTCAATACGTTCAATGCCCGAATAAGTTTCGGCAATTCCCGTCAAAAATAGCAAATTGAAAAGGGAAATACAACTGAAAAGTTATGCCGATCCAACCTGCATGGGCAATCTTTGAGAGGGGCAATATATTCTTCTTCATTTCGCCTTCCGCCCGCACTGGCTAAGGGTTGGAGAGCGCTGCCTGGGTGCCACGGCCGGAACGCTGGTGGCGTCATTCTTCTGCGGCTGATCGGAACATCCCGCTGCCAACTCTTAGCACCCGCGTGCCAGAAAATGCAAATCGGCGGACCGAAATTCAGTAGGGCATTCCTTATGAAAAATACGCAGAAGTACCTATGCCCCGTAAGCCATTGGCTGAGTTTGGGATTAGAGGGCCAAATCGATCGGGATTCTCTTTTTAGCCCCTTCCACAATAAAATGCTTGACAACTTTTTGAGGACTTTGTAGTTTTTGGTGAGAGGTGAGAGAAAGGAAAGAAATGCAGAGGACAAGGTCTGAAGATCTTAGTTCAGCAGCCTGAGACTTGTTGAATCCGCGAGGGGGCGGTTTTCTCTTTAGATCTTCGTAGATAGCGCTTCCAGACATTTCCTTTTCTGCCTACACTAAAAAGACTAAGGGATGTTAAATCAGAGAAGTTCTTTGTGCGTTCTCGGCGGCGGCTAAAACAAGCCAGCCCCAACCAGAAGAGATTCGGCTTGATAAGCAGAGGTGTGAAAATGACTGACAGCTCCACCCCAGAATTATTGAGGCGAAGCTATACTCTCTGGTGGACCGCCTATAGGTTTACCGGGCTGCGTTTCTGTGGACAGCCACAGGCATTCTTTTCTGGGTGCTTAATTTCAAGCATGAGCTAGACTTGGCGCCTTGACGTAAAAACTTTTAGCAGGCTTTCCTTCCGGGCACAACAATTGCATGAGAAGATGCTGAAGAAGTTGACTCCAGAAGTTCGGTCGAGTTCCGATAAGGTTAGTGTAGGCTCTCTTGATCTGCCCGCGCCAACCTTTGAGGAAGAGTGGGGGAGATTAAGGGAGATGCCGAGAAGAAGGAAGTCAGATTACAAGAAGCCGGAGAAGACCTATTGGCATATATACAGTCTACAGAATCTCAACTCCGAGAAATTCATCAAAGTGGTCAACAAAATTCTGAAGAGAGAATATATTCTGATCAAGTAACAACTCCCGTCCTTAGCTTCCTAGCTGAGTCGAAGAAATCCTATAAAGAAAAAAACGCTTGACAAGGTGGGGGGAGGGGTTTACTTTGTCACAATTTGGTTTGGTTTTAACTGAAGCTGAATATTAACGGATTCTAACCGGACTTGAAGATGATTCTCAAAAGAAGGTTTTCCATATTGTTCGTTCCCCACACAAAAGGCAAGGTCTTCGAGGCCAAGCTTTCCCCTCATATTTGTGTCCTCCTTCTCTTGGGCTTTACTCTTCTGCTTTGCTCCGGTGTATTTCTCTTCCTCGATGCCTCCAGCAGAGCTCAGGAAAAGCTCAAGCTAAGCCGTCTGGAAAGGGAAAACCTTTACCTAGCCGCAAAGCAGAAGGAGTTGGATGCTACCGTATCCGATTTGAAAGTTCAAATGGCGGGGTTGATTGAGAAGGAGAAACAGGTCCGGTTGGTTTTTGGTCTGCCGGAAGTAGACGAACAGATAAGGAGATTGGGAGTGGGGGGTCCCAGGCCCAGCGCTCCGGTAAAAATAGGTGCGGAACTCCAGGAGGCGAATCTAACGGAATTGGAGGTGGAGCAGCTTCTGAGACAGGCAAGATTTGAGAAGGAGAACTTCGAAGAGATATATTCCAGCCTGCTGGAAAAGAAAAAAGATCTCGACCATACGCCTTCCATCAGACCTTCAGCCGGGTACTTAAGCTGCGCCTTTGGAACCAGGATAGATCCCTTCACCGGCAGAAGACAGTTTCATCGGGGTGTGGACCTGGCTGCGGATATCGGTACCCCCGTGTATACCACGGCCGACGGAGTGGTGAGCAGGGTGAGGAGAGACGTGGGATTGGGGAAACTGATTGAGATCGACCATCTGTATGGTTACGGCACCGTTTACGCTCATCTGTCCACCGTTGCGGTGAAGCGGGGACAGCACGTGAAAAGGGGAGATATCATAGGGGCGATAGGAAACACGGGTTACTCCACCGGACCTCATCTTCATTACGAAGTCCACTACCAGGGTCGAGCCAAAAACCCCTTCACATATTTTCTGGGCACGAAGTACGCGGCGGACTGATCCTTGATCCGGTGGTGACCATCTGGGATGACCTCGACGGCAGTCGAGGTTTTTTTGTCTCTTCGTTAAGATAAGGTGCGTTTGATGGCCAAGGAGTTCCACTACTTGGTTTCGGCATGTCTTTGCGGCATTCCCTGCCGTTACAATGGAAAAACTGCCACAGACAAAGACGTGCAGAGAGTGGTGAAAACGGGAAAAGCGATCCCCATCTGTCCGGAGGTCTTAGGAGGGCTCCCGGTTCCGAGGTCACGCGTCGACATAGCCCGGGGAGAGGGAAAGGATGTTCTCTCCGGGTCCGCTCCGGTACTTTCTCAAAAAGGTATCGACGTATCGCCTTTTCTTTTGCGCGGTGCTTTCGCCTCCCTGCAAATCGCCAGAAAGTTCAAAATAAAAAAAGCATGGCTGAAACAAAACAGCCCGTCCTGTGGATGCGGATGGATAAAGAGAAAACGAAAGCTGGTGAAAGGCGACGGGGTGACCGCGGCGTTGTTCAAAAGGGAAGGGATAGAAGTCGTGCCGCGATAGTTCGTGGTCGACCCCCTTGCCACGGCGAAAACGTCTCCTGACTTATTTTGATGTCGAATGTGCGGGGCTCCGGACCTACCAGCAGGACTTACTGGACATGCTGGACTTGCTGGATTTTGTTTTTCGTTTTTTTCATCATTCGAAGATTTTTGTTGAGGTAGAAGATTGTCATCCCAGAGGATGGCGTAGGTTCCGGTTCGAGTTTTAGCCTTTCTGAATCCCATGGAGGAGAGGAGCCGACCAATGCGGTGATAAGTGAGTTGGCTTTCTTTGGATCTGCCTTGATTGAAAGTGTCGGTAATGGTTTTGACCGGAAGGATACCATTTTTTACCTGTGGTTTAAGTGATATGATAATATTTAGAATTTGAGCTTCCAGGTTGAGGGTTTGTGAATAAGGTTTTTCCAGCTCGTCTCTTCTTATAGACTCAATTAACTCCCAAAATATCTTTTCGGCTTCCGAGGCTTTGGCCACTTTCTGTTTGAGCTGGATTGCCTTTAAGGCATCCCTGACTCTCGGCTTGTAGGATTTGTCTTGTAATCTCTCAATGCACCTCTCGATTAGAACATCGAGAAGCTTCGAGTTCTTGCTGTCTACCCTTCGATAAGACTCAGGGTCTGCGATTGTTTCGCGGTCGGTTTCAGTCAGATGCTTCATATGATTCTACTTCTCCCTTGAGGGGGCCGTGCGTGCAAAAGACATTCGTCTCCCATAAAGAGGGGAGCTATCCTTTTGACCATTAAGGTTGTGGTGAATTTGCTATTTGTGGTAAGAGAGATTACGGGGTA
>CAYGCR010000017.1:0-48504 GCA_964348415.1 uncultured Ignavibacteria bacterium
ACCCCGGGTTCGAATCCCGGCCTCTCCGCCATTGCCGATAGGCAATGGCCCTGAGCTTGTCGAAGGGCTAAGATGAGCAAGAAAGCTCAAACGTGGTTTGTCTACATTTTACGATGCAATAACGGTTCATATTACGTCGGTGTTGCCACAGACCTAAAGGACCGTGTTAAGGAACACAACGCTGGACAAGGATCTGCCTTCACGAAAAAGCGAAGACCAGTTAAGTTGGTGTATGCAGAAGAACAAGGAAGTTACGCAAGTGCGCGAAAAAGAGAAGCTCAACTGAAGGGCTGGCGCAGAGACAAAAAAGAGTTGTTGATCGACGGGTTCCCTTCGACTCGTCCTTTGGACTCGCTCAGGCTCTGACGGCGAATCCCGGCCTCTCCGCCATGAAGCGTACGGCCCACGGCTCCGCTTTCTTATACACGCCACGGATTATGTCCTCACTTCGGACGAACAAAGGGGGGCAGTATTACGTAGGATAAACTCAGGGTCTAGCCAAGCGACCTCAGAGACATTCATACGGTGAAGCCAGATCGATGAAAAATGGCGGTGAGTGTCAAGGCGGTTTGCGCTGAATAGTGCTCCTTTCGTGCTGAACCCATGCACAGATCATTTGTCCCAGGAATGTACCTCATTGCAACACTCACCTACTGGCAACACTTACGTCTTTAGTGCCATCATTTTCTGGAGGGAAAGAAGAAGTCCATGTCTCGCCTTCTGATTGTCACTCTGGTTGTTATGCTTGGGATCGTTCAGAGCGCCGCCGGGATGGAGATCCACGACGCTGTAACATCGGGTGATCTCTCGGCAGTGAAGTTCATGTTAGATGCTCATCCCCATCTCATGGACAGCACCAATCAAGATCACGAGACGCCCCTGCTCTTGGCGGCCAAGCACGGGCATCTGGAGATCGTCAGGGAGTTGCTTGACCGTGGTGCAGACCACACCATCGGTGACGCCGACAGCAGCCAGCCGATCCATCTGGCAGCAGTAGGGGGTCATACTGAGGTCATCGATCTGCTGATCGCCAGGGGCGACAACGTGAACGCTATCGACAATAATGGCACCAAGCCTCTGCTGTTTGCCATATCCTTTAGGCAGCACGAGACGGCTGGCTGGCTCATAGACAACGGTGCAGACATCTCCGTAGCCAATAACCGTGGTTTGACCCCCCTGCATTATGCTGCCGCTCGACAACAGTATGACATGATTGATCGATTAATCGAACTTGGCTCGGACATCAATGGGCAGACGAGCAGCGATAATACACCGTTGCACTATGCTGCAATGATGGGCGATGTAACACTCGCCCGCAAGCTTATCGAAAGTGGAGCCGAATTGGAGATTGGCGATGACCACCAGAGGACGCCTTTGCTATTGACGGCCAGAGAGTCCGGAAGCGCCGAAATGGCCCGCCTCTTGGTCCTCCAGGGTGCCGATATCAACGCCCAGGATATCTTTAGTGATACTCCCTTAATGCTCGCCGCCTGGAGAGGATTTGAGTCGATGGTCGACTTTTTCCTCGAACGCGGTGCTGAACTCCCAGCCCCTGCAGACGATCAGAGCGAACTTATCGGTTACGCGGCGAGAAATGGCCTTACCCTGCTGTTTGCCACTCTTGTTGATGCTGGTGCAGGTGTTGATTTTCCGTCGGTAACCGGCGGTTCACTGTTGCACGACGCTGCTGCTGGGGGCTCGGATAGCATTGTGGCTATGCTGATCCGGCACGGCAAGGGGATCAATGATAGGGATAGATACGGCAGGACGCCGCTTCACTATGCTGCTGAGCGAGGCCGCGTTGAGGCAGCACTCTCATTGATTTCCGGAAAAGCTGAGATTGACGCTCGCAGCCTGTCCGGCTACACGCCATTCAACGTAGCCGCCGCATATGGCCGTGACAGTGTAGCCGAGCTGCTGCAACATCACGGCGCCGATACTGCAGCAGTTCGATTTCCAGAACTGACCGGGCCGTACCTCGGCCAGAAACCGCCTGGCAGCACACCGGAGCTGTTTGCCCCTGATATAGTGTCTTCCAACCAATTCGAGCACGGATGCGTGACTTTCAACCCTGACGCGCGGGAAGCATTTTGGACGAGTTCTGTTCGTTTGGCCGATTCCGGTTACACTACAGGTTTTATCCTCACTTCGCGAATCGAGACCGACCGCTGGACTCTGCCGCAGTTAGCCGAATTCTCGGGAATCGGACTGGATGACGACATTCCGGTCTTTTCGCCTGATGGCAAGCGACTCTACTTTCTTTCCCGGAGAGGGCCCCGAGGCATGTGGTGCGTACAGCGGAATGATTCCGCCTGGTCCGAACCTCTATATATCGAGGGTGGGCCAAATGAACTGGGCCCTTACTGGCAGTTCTCAGTGACCGCCAATGGCAACATCTATTTCGGTAGCGATGGCGATATCTGGTTGTCGAGATTCGCCGATGACGTCTACGTTAAGCCTGAGCTGCTGGATTCCGCCATAACCACCCCGTTTGACGAAGGCCATCCTTGCATCGCGCCTGACGAGAGTTTTCTGATCTATTGTCCGGACGGATATCCTGATTCGATTGGCGGGGAAGGCATACGCATCTCTTTCCGTAAGGGTGACAGAGGATGGAGCAAGCCGGTCAAGCTTGAGCCCAACGGTGAGCTGCTTAAGGGGATTTGTCCCGTCCTGTCTCCGGACGGCAAGTACTTGTTCTTCAATAACATGAGTACCGGCACGACCGACATCTACTGGGTGGAGGTTGGGGCACTTATTGACTCGTTGCGGCTGTCAACAGAGTCCAGGTAGGTCCTCTGGTTACGAATTCGCTGTTGAACGTGCGCCTATGAGAAGAAAGGAAGATCATTAGTGCTCTTGTTGATTACGCTGCAGAAAACCTGTGCATGCCCGATTAGGGAGTTAGAGTGGGAAGAGAATTCGAACGAAGTTCTTGTGACAGAATGGCACATTTCACTAGAGAGATATTGGGACACGCTCGAGAAAGGGGAAATGCTCGCTTGTCATGGGCGATGTCGCACGGTCTTGGTTGCCCGCCGCTGTCTGAAAGTCTCAAGTTTATAGGAGTTGCCGACCGTGAGTGACGTGAAGATAGTCGATATCAATCTAAACAATATCAGCGGGTTCGGCCTCTGCGGCTACAAAAACGTCAAGCAGGAAGGATACAAACGGAAAACCGATTGGCTGAAAAAACGCTTCAAAGAAGGCATGAAGGTCAAAATCCTGGATTCTCCCCAGGACGGATCTGTGGGAATGATCGAATACGTTCCAGGTGAATACGCCTGGAGACCGGTCCAGGCCAAGGGATATATGTTCATCCACTGTTTGTTTGTCGTATTCAATAGATACAAGGAGAAGGGCTACGGCTCGCTTCTGGTGAAAGAGTGCCTGAAAGATGCCAAAAGTCAGAACATGCATGGCGTGGCGGTGGTCACTCGCAAAGGAACTTGGATGGCAGGAAACGGACTATTCCTCAAACTCGGCTTTGAAGTCGTCGACAAGGCGCCGCCCGATTTTGATTTGCTCGCCAAGAAATTCAAGAAAGGCTCCGCTTCACCCAGATTCAAAGCGGATTGGGGAAAGAGACTGCTCAAGTATGCCAAGGGGTTGACCATCATCTGCTCAGATCAATGCCCATACAGCGCGAAATTCACCAGAGAGATAGTCGAGACCGCTCAGAAAATCTTCGGCATCAAGCCAAAAGTGATCGAACTGAAATCAAGCAAAGAGGCGCAAAACTCACCTTCGCCATTTGGGATTTCCGCACTGGTTCTCGATGGTAGGTTGGTCGCCGACCATCCCATAAGCAACAGAAGGTTTATCAACATCATGGAAAAGGATCTGAAATAACATGTTGACCGAGTTGAGCAGGAAAAGCATTAACATAAACAATGTAGCCAAAAGGGCATTAGAAGACAAGGCGGCGCTATCCGAACTTCTTGAGGGCGTGCTTTCCAAAAAGGAGAAAATCAGATTCAATTGTTTCAAGGTGCTGCTTTTCATTAGCGAGCAGCATCCAAAAGTTTTGTATCCCAAATGGGACTTCTTCGCGACCCTCCTGGACAGTGACAATACTTACCTCAAGTACATCGCGATCTACGTCATAGCCAACCTTGCAGTGGATGATCCAAGGGGCAGATTTGAGAAGATATTCAACAAGTACTACGGTTTGCTCGATGATGAGAGCGTGATTCCACCTTCTCATGTCGCCGCCAATTCCGCAAAAATCGCCCGGGCGAAGCCGAAACTGCAAACCAGAATAACAAACAGGCTGCTGGATATCGACAGGACCGGTCACCGGCTGGAACGCAAGGACCTGATAAAAGGCTACGTGATAGAAGCATTCGGCCGATATTTCCAGGAGGCCAAGAATAAGAGGAGGATGCTGGAGTTTGTGAGAGCGCAACTGAATAGCAAGAGTCCCAGGACGAAAAAGAGGGCAAAGGAATTTCTGAAAGAGTGGGAGAAATGAACGAGGTCGATTTTGAAAGATCATGGTTATCCAAATTCTCTGATTGTCTGCACACAATCGCAGCAGAGGAAATACGAAAGAAAGTATTACAGGGCAGCGACAAACTCACGTCTGCATCGAGCAAAACGGAGATCATCGACTGGACTAAAGAGGCGATGAAACGTCTGGATACTCTTGTGGATGAGGAGAAGAGAATCCAGATAATGACCGGCTGCGCCTGTCGATACCCTGAATCTGATCTGCAGGAAATCAAGAAAGCATTTCAAGAGACTAAGAATATCGATGTGGTTCACGGTATGCTTCAGGAGAAGTTCGTCTCCTTCTTGAAAAACACCCTCGGCCCGGACGATCAGCTTGTTGAAGACATCATGAACCGAGGATGGGGGCTGGCAGGAATAAGAAAGGGGAATGCAATCATTGCCACCAAAATCCCTAAAAGCGGGAATCTCACCCAATACATGAAGGAGAAAGACCCGGGAAAGAAACGAGTGCTATATTGTCATTGTCCCAGAATCAGCGATGCGATAGCATCGAAGAGAAAGATCTCTCCCACCTACTGTTACTGCGGGGCCGGATTCTACAAGGGAATATGGGAATATATCCTCCAGCAGCCCGTGAAGGTCGAAGTGCTGGAATCAGTGCTCAAGGGCGATGATGTTTGCAAGATTGCCATCCATCTGCCAGAAGCGAGGCACTGAGTGTCCCGCTCTGCTTGCCAGATCGGGTATATCTTTCGAGACGACATTTTGAATGTGCCAAAACAAGAGGTTAGCGAAGAATCATTCATTTCACCCTCCCTTTTATTCCCTCCCATCGGGGGAGGGAAGACTCGGTTCCCTCTCCCATTTTGGGAGAGGGTTAGGGAGAGGGTAGCCTCTGAGTTCAACAAGGAAAAGCCTGAATGATGGATTCAGCCTGATGGACAAGCCCGTCCCTGACGAACGGGCAAAGTTACACCATACTACAGAGACGTGAAGCAACTGTGAAACAAGATACAACGCTATACGTGACCAATCGGGATGATTGGCGCCGATGGCTGAGTAAGAATCACAGCAGCCAAAAAGAAGTATGGTTGATCTATTACAAGAAGCACACCGGCAAGCCCGGCATCCCTTATGAGGATTCAGTTGAAGAGGCACTTTGCTTTGGCTGGATCGACAGCGTACTCAGGAGGATAGACGATGAGAAGTTCGTCCGGAAATTCACTCCTCGCAATGAGAAGAGTAATTGGTCCGAGCTGAACAAGAAAAGAGCCAAAAAGATGATTGAGCAGGGGAGGATGACTAGAGCAGGACTTACCAAGTTCAAGCAAGGAGGGAAGCAGAAGGACAAAGAGACAAAAGACAGACTAGCCAGCAAAAGGCTTGTCATCCCCCCTGATCTGAAGAAGGCATTATCCGCGAACAAAAACGCCCTCCAGAATTTCACCAACTTTGCCCCCGGGTACCGGAGATTATATATTGGCTGGATCACAGATGCGAAACGCAAAGAGACCCGGGAGAGAAGAATAAAGCAAACCGTCAAATGGTCTGCAGAGAACAAAAAGCCAGGTTTGATGTAAAGACCCATCTGATAAGAAAAATCCCCCAAAAATTGTCATTGCGAGGAGCCCCCCGCCTCTGGCGGGGGGCGACGAAGCAATCTCTAAGCGCCTCGCCATCCAAGCGCGGAGATTGCTTCGCTTCGCTCGCAATGACCGGTGTGTGAAATGCCCGCGGGCGCCAACATCCCCCAGAGGCGGGGCCGCATGAATTCGCGATGCAACCAGTCTTTTCCCCTCACCTTGAATCCCTCTCCCCACCGGGGAGAGGCACGGATTTGTCCTCTCCCCTGGGGGAGAGGATAGAGGTGAGGGGCACTTATCCCTTGCGTCAGGTCTTGCCCTGTGGGTACAACCTTGCAGCAGTGGAATCCCGCATTCTTCCGCTCTGCCGGTCGCGGTCCTTCAAGCCTCCCCCAGGGCGCCGTGGACTGAGAAAAAGCATTTCGAAAGTGGTTGACAAGGTTGCATGAATGATACAAGTAAAACGGACTTACCGGGAAATCGGGATTGCAGTAAGTAACGAGCCTCTTGCTCCTGACACCATTCATTTGCCAGGTGCTCGCACGAGACCGTCTGGTCGCAGGGCGCCTGAGCTGCGAAGCTGCTACGGCAAGCGTGAAAGGGGCGAAGCGGATGAAAGAACAAGAGCTGCTGATCAAGTGGGCGGCAGCGCTATTGAGTGGTTTGGATTGTCAGGTTGAAGACAACATCAAAGCACAGGTGATGGAATACTGCGGCCGGGCATGTGCTGTCCATCACGGAGACATTGATACGGTCAAGGCAATCCGAAGCAAGGTCAAGGGCGTCGACCAATTGCTGGACCAACTCAATCAACAGGATGGACTCTGGTGTGGAAGGTGAGTCACAGACGGAGATACGATTTACTCCATCTGCCAGCAGTGTGGTTGCTCTCTGGTGAGGGCAGGCTTGGTCAAGCCATCGCCAACTTTTTGTCAGTGCTCTCGTGGATGGGTCAAGGCAGTTTTCGAGACCGCCCAATAATGTGGCTAAAGCCATCTATATGTTTTCAATTGCTTATCAGTTTGCTAAAGCAAACTGGAATGAAATGACACAATTAATTGCAGTCAGCTTTAGCTGACTGATTGAAGAAATATATAACTTAGGCTTCAGCCACATGTACACATGTATACCGAAAAGATCAAACCCGTAGTCTCTCTTACCACCCGAAGCAAATTCACAATGACTTCATTGGTGAGAAGGATACTTCCCTTATTTATGGGAGATGAATATCTTCGCATACTCAGTTCTCGAAAAACTAATGATGAAAAAAATCAAAAACAAACTCCAGCAAGTGCAGTAAGTCCAGCAAGTCCGGTTTTTAGGTCACAAACCCCGTGCTTCTGATACTATTGCATCCCCTGTTTTGCCTCCTCTATTTTCCGTTTCGCCTGCTGGTTATATGGGTTGATTTGCAGAACCCGCTCCCATTTTTTGAGCGCTTCATCCCTTTGGTCTAATCTCTCATAAACCACCGCTGCCCAAGCCGCGGCAAGTTCATAGTTAGGGTCAATTCCAAGCGCAGCCTCGTATTCGTCTATTGCTTCTGCGTATCTGTTCTGTGCCACATACACCGAGCCAAGATTGAAATGTGCGGGTGCCAAGTAAGCATCGATTCCGAGCACTTTTTTGAAAATCTTTTCTGCCATCTCGTAGCGTTCCATCTTCATATATAAGATACCGAGTCCATGATTGGCCTGAAGATGGTCCGGTACAAGTTTGATTGCGCTCTGGTATTCTTCGATAGCCAGTGCGTAATTCTCACGTGCCTCATAGGCACGGCCACCGTACAGATGCGCCCGCGCCCGATTTCGGTCAGTGACTCCGCCTATGTCAATGTTGGCCAAAACTCCGAGAAAGATTGTGCCTGCAAGACAGTAGAGAAAGGATTTGTATCGGCGCCACTTCAATCTCTCAACACAATAGTATATGGTATAGCCGGCAAATATCAGAAGAACGGGTACAACAGGCATCCTGTATCTGGCACACACAAAAAAGGCGACAACTGAGCCCATGTAGAAGAATATGAATCCATAAAGCAATAAGAGCTTGCGCCAATGCTTGCGTGATACTATGATGCCGACAAGTGCTAAGGGACAGATTAGACCGAACGGGAACGATATTACTTTCTGCCACATCAACAATCCGAGCATATTGGAAAACCGTGTGAAATAGTAAGCATCTTCGTTGTTGGTAACTTCGACACCTGTCCAGAAGTATGCCAGTTTTCTGCTCATCAGCTTAGACCACTGCCACGGGTGCTCCAAGATGAACCTGACTCCTTCCAGATACCAGAACCGCGATACTTTTGAAGGCTTTAGACTCTCACCTTCTGCCTCTTCTGCCAGCACTACGGACGCCAGCCAGGCATCATCAAGGAATTCGCCCCGCGCTGTAATCCTTCCCGGCGGCTGTGCTGACCTGCCATCCGCCTCCGGATTGTTACCCATGTAGAAATTGATGCCCCCCTGTGAAGAGATCAATACAAAATCCTTTGCTTTGTCGTAGTTGCTGATTGTGACTGGTGAAATCACTACAAGGGCTCCTGCCAGAAAACACAACGCATAGACCAATCGCAACTTCGCCCTTGCCCCGGTTTCTCGAAACCTGTTCATCAAGAGAATAAGAATGATAACCCAAGGCGTGAAAACCAACACGCTGGGGCGTGCTATACTGGATAAACCAAGTACTGCGCCAGCAAGCAGCCAGAGTAACTTCCTGGGCTTGTCGAACGCTTTCAGCAGGATGAGCAACATGACCAGATCGAGGAATACGATAAGCGTGACGATCAGGATCTCGCCCGACCAGTATATCAATGGCCCATAAAAGGCAACCATGAGCGCGCTTATGATGCCAACTCGTTTGTTGAATAGTCTTGATGCGATGAAATAAATCATCACGCAGATCCACGCACCCAAAAGCATCTGGACGAGTCTGGCAATGAACAGATCATGTCCGAAGATTTTGAAGATCGCTGCGAGAAACAGAGGATAGAGTGGTGCGCGAAAGGTAGGCTCGATGGCGTGTTGTACTCCGAAGGCAATGCTCTGCGCCCAACTGTTGTACCGAAAGGCATCCAGATAGAAATAACCTGAAAACGGGCTCTTGCTGTAAAGCTCAAAGAGATATGCCAGCCTGAGTGCGAAGGAAGCGATGAATATGAGAACAGGTGCGGCATAATTATGCGTGGTTGTGCGCCATAGCTTCCAGCTTAACTTGCTTGGTGTCGTTCCCATTCCTACTTGCACTTTTGTCTTGTGCACCAGTGTTCCGTCATTGCCTTTTCCTTCGAGAAAAAGGAGCGGAATCCTCTGGGTCACAAAATAAGCTCTGCCTCGCAGCCGGGCATGTCACGACTCACAGTATATGTGTGGCAAGCAAAAGAGTCAAGCAAGAAGGCGGCTGCTTCTCGGGCGGGCAACTGAGGAAGCGGAGAGAACCTGATTTTCCGGTTCTGTAGGGTCTTGCCCCCAAAGCGCGTGACCTGGCAGTTCGGCTACCGGTAGTTGGTCAGGAGTTTCGTGTTCGTGACGCTATTCATTTGTCTGGTAGGCCGGGCATCTGAACTACGAGACTGATCGAGATGCATGCATCTCTCCATCTCAACAAGAATCAAGCGCCCTTTAAACTTGTAGGTCGGATACGTCCCCCGTACCGGGGACTATGCGACATCTGATGTCCGAAAGTCATGATGGACATCTCGGATCTACCCTATCTATGTTTTTTGCGATAATCCCGGTCTCATTAACAGGCCCGCCTGAGGCGCGCGGCAAGGGCCACCCTCAGTAATTCGCTTTCTTCCGTGCAGATTCGTATCGATCATCTTCTCTCTCTCGTTGGCAACGGACACCTTGTCCGTTACCTGAGGTTCTGCGTCACGGACGAGGCGTCCGTGACGAACGGAGGTCTTTTCCCCTCACCCTAAGTCCCTCTTCCCACTGGGGAGAGGATAGAGTTGAGGCGGCAGTTTTCGGTTCTGTCAGCTCTTGCCCGCCTTTAGCGGGTGTGACCTGACACAACCGAGCTTTTTTTCCTTGACACAGAATTCCGATTTGGTTAGTTTTAGTCTCGACATACATCAAGGGAAAATCCTGGGGAGTCGCAGAGGAATCTCAGTTTTCCTAATTGTCGAGGGATTTCGTTTTTACCTCAAAACCAATCTAAAAAAGGAAGGTCGAAATTCGCTTGACGTCCGCTTAAGAACTGTGAAAGGAGGTGAAGGTAATGAAGAAGGCCACAGCTCTGATGGTACTGGTCCTCTTTCTAGGGCTAATTGTCTATGCCTTTGCCCAGAAAGAAGAGGCCGAGAAGATGGTAGCTCCCGACCCGGCGGCGGAGTTGGCAAAATCGGTGGCGAACGGGAAGAAGCTCTTCAACGACAAGACCTTGGGCACAGCTGACATGACCTGTAACTCCTGCCACATGGAAGGAGGTACCAAGGAGGGCAAGATGGGGGAGACGGTCATCCCCGCCTGGGATAACCTGGCTCCAAAATACCCCAAGTACTTCGCGATGGGCAAAAGGGTCATGACCTTAGACCAGGTGGTCCAATTCTGCATAGTCAATCCCCTGAAGGGAAAAGCGCTTGCCTGGGATGACCAGAAGCTCACCGACCTGACCGCCTATTGCGCCTCGGTGAAGAAAGCCCCGAAGAAGGAAGAGAAGTAGCCCTTTTCCAGGGGGAAAGTTTGGACAGCGGAGGTCATCCTTTCCCAAGGAACCTCCGCTGTCATCCGGTCTTCGCTTTCTGAATTGGCTCTTTTAGCTGAGGAGAGGCCGATTTGCAAGGGGAGGTTTTCACGCCGCGGCAAGGAAACTGGGAATTAAGGGAGGGTTTTAAGATAGAGAAAGTCATCTCCGATCTATCGCTTCCGGTCAATCTGGCCTTCGTACCCAAGCCCAGGAAAGAAAGGGGAACTCCTCTTTTCTACGTGACGGAGCTGTACGGGAAGATCAAGGTAGTCACCAACGAGTTTAAGGTCTCTGTTTTTGCCGACAATCTGCTCAATTACGAGCCGGACTTCAAGATACCGGGAACCGGGGAATCAGGTGTGATGGGCATTGTAGTGCACGAAAAAGGGGATGTCTTCGCCTCCATGCTCTACAAGGATGGGAAGGCATTCAAAAACAAGGTGCTTAAATTCCCCACCGAGGACGGATTCAAGGCAGGCAAAGCCGAAACCATAATCGAGGGCATCCTCGCGACCAATGCAGCTCATCAGGTGCAGGCACTGACCATACATGACGGAAAGCTCTACGTCAACGTGGGCGATGGAATGATCAATCCAGAGGTTGCACAGGATGATGACGACTTAAGGGGTAAGATACTGCGTATGAATCTGGATGGTTCGATTCCGTCGGACAACCCCAATCCAAAAAGTTATGTCTACGCCAAGGGTCTCCGGAATCCATTCGGAGCTGCCTGGAGGAAATCCGACCATCACCTCTATATCTCCGACAACGGACCAGCGGTGGACGACAGAATCGCGAAAATCCTTCCCGGCGAGAATTACGGCTGGCCCCAGTCCATGAGAAAAAACTCGCTGTTTGTCTGGTGGTACACCCAGGCTCCAACCGCCATCGATTTCGCCGGTGATCAGTTCGGGGATCGACACAAAGACCACCTCTTTGTGGCCCTTTTCGGTTACGCTTACGCCGAAGGAAAGGGAGTCAAGGGCAAGAAGATCGTGGAGATGTTCATTGATGAACACGACAACGTGAAGTACTTGAATGATTTCGCCACCTACGTGGGCAAAGGACCGGCCAGCTGTTGCGGCTTGGCCTTCGGGCCGGACGGTTTGTACTTCACGGATCTACATGGTGACCTTGGGTTCAAAAAGAGAGAAAAATCGGGCGGAAACATCTGGAAGATAACCAAAGCATGAGGAGGAAAATGTTATGCCGAAAGTTGCTGATACTCCAGAAAACATGCAAAAGTGCATCTGCGGCGACTGTCCCTCACACAATGAGTGTATGAAGGACAACAAGCAGGGACTGTTCTGCGCCAAAGCAAAGACCGACTGCGAGCTGACGAAGAGCGGTTGTCTTTGCGGAGCCTGCCCGGTTGCATCCGAGAACAAACTCGACAAAATGTATTACTGCGAGATTGGTGCCGCTACGTGAGATCAGGTGACCGTCCGGCTAGCATCTGACACCTAATCCCCATCAGAATACAAATGGACTGAGAGCTGGTTCGCAGACCGGAGAAGGCGTTTCAGGGGCGAGCCAGCTCACAATTCCTAAGTCAAAGAACAGAATAGTCTATGTCGCTGTATACTAAGTCCGTTGTCGCTATATTCTTCTTGGGTTTCGGACTGATAGCCGTGATCTGCATGCTTACCTTGATGGCTAGAGCAGAGAGGAAGATCAGCGCCACGCTCCTGCGGAGATTGCATAAAGGTGCCGGAGCCGTCTTCACAATAATGTATCTTGTGATAGGCTACTTCTGCCTGCACTACGTTAAGATGCTCGGTGAAGGCATGTCCGCTAGAGCAGTCTTCCACGGCGTTCTGGCCTTGGCTTTGTTCGTAGTTCTTGCCTTCAAGCTTTCCATAGTCCAGTTCTACAAGCAGTTCCTAAGATACGTGCCGGGACTGGGTATGACCGTATTCAGCCTGGCTTTCGCGGTGTTCTTTACGTCTGCCGGGTATTTCTTCCTGGTAAGAGGTGGGGCAAGACAGGCGGAGAAACCTGTCTCGGAGGCGGAAGCCACTGCAGACGCCGGCAGCGGTCAGACCCTGTTTGACAACCAGTGCTCCTTCTGTCATTACGCAGACAGAGCCGAATCCAAGCTTGGTCCCGGTTTGAAGGGAGTTCTGAAGGCCGACAAGCTTCCCGTTAGCGGACGGCCTGCGACCCCGGAGAATGTCACCCAGCAACTTTTGAATCCTTACAAGAGCATGCCGTCCTTTGCTTCTCTGTCCGAGCAGCAGATTAAAGATCTTTTGGCTTACCTAAGAACGCTTTAGTGTTTTCGTTCTCCTCCCAGAACGGACTCCCGAGCTAAGGTCAGCGGTGTCCCACCGGACCCATCACTTCCTTGCGCCAGAATGGATTACTAGTGGACGGTCAAAAGGGACCTCCTTTTGATCCTCCGGGGCTTTTGTATCGTTTACCCCCCGGCGATTTCAAATGAGAATCTCATCTGACCTCGCAATCCAGAAACAGGCAGGAGGTTGCCCGGCGGTAAGCATAGGCAAAACGCAATAAGTGAAATCATGGATTTTTTCGACCCGCCTCGGGCGGCCCAGATCGGAACAAATTAGCTTCAGCTCGATTACGGACTGAATAGCGTCTTCTCCTGTGCGCTCAACAGCTTACCTAATGCCCCAGGGGTTCCAGCGTAAGGCAAAAGCTGACCTTCCTGTCGCTCTTCTGTAAGGCGCAAGCATAAAGATTTACCCTTATTGTGAGTTAATGACTTGAATTTTATACTTGACAATGCGGAGTGGGGGTGGTATAATAATTTTGGACCAAGAGACACGCATAAGTCCGAGAAAAGGAGGTCAGCAAAACCCGTGGAAAGTACCCGTAGGGTGGGTGTCTGTGTGTTTCTGGATCCTGCCATCCTCGTCGCGACTGGTCTTAGCTTTAGCAAGCAGTGCTCTGTTCCTCCCACGAGGGACGCTGTGGCATCGGACGCAGACCGGCTTTTCTGTTCAATTCTTTGCAGGTAAATGGGCCATCAAGCTCTAACCTGCTTTCCTTCAGATAAGCCGCCAAACAGATCTTTATACATAACCAAAGGGCCGCTTTGTAGCTTGATGCCGAAAACGGAGGTGCACATAGAGGAGTTCAGGGATCGAAGCAGAGCCGCCGGGTGTGTCTCCGATTGGTCGGCCGCGTGAGTCTTGGGCTTAGAGGACTTTCCCCTCTGCAGGCAGATAAAGGTGGCAGGAATTGCCCTTCTGATGCAAAGACCGGGCAACGCCAAAGCACATCCTGCACATTATCTGACCGAGTTGCTTTGAGTTTTTGGTGACGGGGTGTTGATCTCAAGGACAACGAAGCCCCGAAGGCCTGATCGTGCGGCGGTTGCCTGTGGAGTAGACTCCACGGCCAGCATTCCTGCGGTTGCTACCAGGGGCCCGGGTATGCTAAAGAGATATTGAAACTTTGTCACAATTACGTGAGCCAGCAACCGCAAAAGCCGGTTGGGATTGCTGCTTCAAACAGAGATTCAAAACAGGAAGAGGTGCCATGACAGAAAAGTCTTCGCTTTTAAAGACTCACCTATGGTCAATAATTCTCATTGTGCTGGTCATTGCCATGGGGATTGAGATTCTCTTTTTGGTGAGTGAGAATCGAAAGCTGCGTTCGGCGTTGACCGCACGGAGAGGACCTTTCACGGTCCTCAATCCGGAGGAAAGAGTTCCCCCGCTTGTAGGCATCGATCTGAATGGTCAGGAGGTGAGAGTGGAGTATCCCTCCTCAGAGCAGACGGTTTTCTTCTGGTTTTCCGCGGCTTGTCCTTCCTGCGAGCACAACGTCGAGTTCTGGAGGGAGATGTATCGAAAGCGTAGCTCGCCGGAGCTGAGGTTCTTTGGAGTCACCACCGCCGGAGAAGGGAAAACCGAAGAGCTGACAGAAAAGTTCCCGTTCGAATTCCCCATCTTGACCGTCTCCGATTACTCGCTTTTGGATCAATACAAGGTGGAGGTGATTCCACAGACCATGCTTATCGATGAAAACGGCCTTGTTCGTAAAGTCTGGCCCGGACCTCTTTCGGAAAACTACAAAATCGAAATCGAGGAGATGATCACCTCATCTTCCGGTTCTTAGAAGGGGGTGAAAACAATGAAACTCTTAAGAAGGATGAAGCTGTTGGCCCTGACCTTCGCTGTGAGTGTGGTCATCTGGGGCTCGCTTTGCATGACCGCTTCAGCCAAAAAGTGTCTTTTGATATGTTTGTTCGATCCGGTTTACGAATGCCGGGTTGTGTGCTTCTAGGAAGTCTAAAGAATGTGAAAGAGGAACGGGCCAGGCTTGAAGTGAAAACGAGCTTCAGGCTCTAAGTACGGTTCAAGAGTTTAGGTACCCGACCCACTAAAAGGGAATGACGTTTTTCAAAAAACTGAGAGCCTTTGCGCTCATTTTCGGGGTGCTGGCATTGGCACTGGGGTTTGTGGTGCTCAATGTGTCGGGCACAGTCAGCCGGACTGGCTGCTGCTGGGTTTTGTATTGCACTCTTGAGCCGCCCATCGTCTGCTGGGAAGAGTGCCGACCCTGCCCTGAGATTCTGCAGCAAACAAGCCACCAGCCTGGAAAGCGTGTTTTCGGGAAACAATAGATTGCCGCTGGAAAACAAATCTAAAACCTAAAGTGAAAACACGACTCGAAACCTAAGCCGGAGAAAGGAGGTGAGAAGAGATGAAGCTTTGCCGGAAGCTTAAACTGTTTGCGCTCCTGTTTGCGATGCTGGCTATGGTCTTAGGGTTCACCGCGCTTAATACTCCCAAAACAGCCGATGCCTCTGAGGGTTGCGACTGCTGGGTTATGTACTGCATGGACATTCCACCTTACTATTGCTGGTGTGAGTGTATTCCATGCCCTCCAGTATATCCCGGCCCCCCTCCACCCCCTCCGTAGCAGTCTAATCAACTAGCAAGGAGCGCAGAAATATCTGTTGGGCGAGCAAGTCTTCTTGCTCGCCCAAGATAAATTTAGAATGTCAAGTTAAAACACCAAGTCAAAACTAAAGGCTCAGAAAGGAGGTGAGAAGAGATGAAAGTTTTCAGGAAACTCAAAGTCTTCGCGCTCCTTTTCGCAGTGGTGGCACTGGTCTCAGGATTCACCGTACTTAACGCTCCCAAAACAGCCGATGCTTCCGGCCCTTGTGACTGCTGGTGCATGATCTGCATGCTTGAACCGCCTTACTGGTGCTGGTGCGAGTGTTGTCCTTGTGGGCCACTCCTCCCCTGAGAGTTTAACAAGTGAGAATGAGAGCGCGTGGTGTTAGGGGAGCAACCGGATTGCTCCCCTAACTTAAGCCCAAAATCTGAAGTGGAAACGCAAACCCAAAACCAGAGGGGGAGAAAGGAGGTGGGGAGAGATGAAGGCCTTGAGGAAGCTCAAGGTTCTCGTGCTCGTCTTTGCACTCCTGGCAATGGTCTTAGGATTCACCGTGATGTATGCTCCTAATACCGTCGAAGCCAGACCGCCGTGCTGCGCTTGGTGCATGTATTGCACTATCGACTTGCCTGGCTACTGCTGGTGTGAGTGCTGCATGTGGTGTCCGTAGTACGAGCACAAATGTCAGCGGGGCGAGCAGGTGTTTCCTGCTCGCCCAACATAAGACTATAGCGCCAAGCTCAAACACAAAATCGCCTCACTAGAATCAGAAAGGAGGTGATAAGAGATGATGAAGCTTTTAAACAAGTTCAAAGTCCTGGTGCTCGTCTTCGCGGCGGTGGCCATGGTCTTCGGATTCGTCGCGTTCACGGCTCCTAACAACGCCAATGCTGTCTGGTGTACCGCCTGGTGCATGTACTGCACCGTCAACCCGCCTTTCTATTGCTGGTGTGAGTGCTGCGGCTGGTAAGGTCGGTGAGATACTAAACTTGAAGAAGGAGCACAGAGACAAAAAGATGGGCGAGCAAGGTCTCTTGCTCGCCCTTATCCACCGATAATGGATACCTCGCCCCTGGCTATCCAAGCCTCGATCACAAAGTAAGCATCCGGTAAGGGAAGAAGAAATCTGAATTCCGATAATGCAAACCGTTCACCTCATTGAACGGCCTTCTTCCACGATCTTCACTCCGGAGGAAGTGCCAATCCTATTGGCACCCGCCTGAATCAAGCTTAAGGCGGTTTGATAATCTTTTATTCCCCCGGAAGCTTTGACTCCAAAACCTTCCCCTACCACTTTCCGTAGCAGTTTCACGTCCCCAATGGTGGCGCCGCCATACCCGAAGCCTGTGGAAGTCTTTACGAAATCAGCGCCGCAGGCTTTGACGATCTGTGCGGCTTTTTCTTTTTCCGGGTCGGTCAAGACGCTGGCCTCTATTATCACCTTAAGCACCCTGTCTTTCCCTACGACGCTGCGCACGTCTTTGATTTCCTTTTCCACAAGCATGTAATCGCCGGTCTTAAAGGCTCCGATGTTCATCACCATATCGATCTCGTCTGCTCCATCACGTGTAGCGACCTCGGCCTCTCTGGCTTTGATTTCGGGCTTGCTTGCCCCCAGAGGAAAGCCGGAGACGGTGCATACTTTGACATTCGTACCGCCGAGTATATCTTTACAATGCCTGACCCAAACCGGATTCACCACTATGCTCATGAAGTTGAACTCTCTTCCCCGCACGCACACTTGTTCAATCTGCTGTCTCGTGGCATCCGGCTTCAAGAGGGACTGATCTATCATCCTGGCAATATCCATCTGTTCCTCCGGCTCATTCAAGTAAGTCACACCCCGTGACAACGCTCCCCACCGATATCCGCTTAATCCGTTCCATCCGTTGACCCCTTCTCAAAAGCCTCAGGCAGAAGTTCCTTAAGACTATATCTTTCCACCTTTCCTTGCAGATTCACACACACGATTTTCAAATCCCTCACAAACTCAGCGAGAACCTGCCTGCAGGCACCGCAAGGAGTCACTGGCGGATTTTTGTCCGCCACGATCACAATCTTTACAAAATTCTTATCGCCCCTGTTCACTGCTTTGAAAACTGCAATCCTCTCTGCGCAAACGGTCAAGCCAAAGGTTGAATTTTCCACGTTCGCACCCATGTAAACCTTTCCCGCTTTCGTCAGAAGAGCAGCGCCCACTTTGAAGTTGGAGTAAGGTGCGTAGGCTTTGATTCTTGCTTTTTTGGCTTTTTCAATCAGCTCTTTTTCCGTCATGGGAAGATGTGGCAACCTGAAGGTTGCCGCTACATTTGAATCTCCTTCAAAAAACTCTTACCGCACCCTGTGCCTTTGATACCGAAAATCTCAGCAATGGTTGCGCCCACGTCGCAGAAACTCTGCCGCACTCCCAGGTTTTGGTTACTGGCTATCGAACCGCCGTACACCAACAGAGGCACGTATTCCCGTGAATGATCGGTGCTGGGAGTGGTAGGATCGCATCCGTGATCCGCAGTGATAATCAGAATATCTTCCTTAGCCAGAAGCTCGGTAACCTCCGGAAGTCGCCTATCGAACTCCTCCAGACCGGCGGCAAAAGCACCGGGGTTGTTTCGATGCCCCCACAGCATGTCGAAATCGATCAGATTTACAAGAATCAGTCCGGTTTTGAATATTCTCAGAGCTTCAACCAGCTTGTTCATACCATCTGAATTGCTTTTGGTATGGATACTATGGGTCAGGCCTTGTCCTGCGAAAAGATCTTCGATCTTTCCGATACCGATCACCTGGATATCGTTCCTCTTCAGTAGATCCAAAACAGTGTCACGGGGCGGGGACAGAGAAAAATCTTTTCTTCTTTCCGTCCGCGTGAAGGCGCCCGGCTCTCCCACAAAGGGGCGAGCGATCACCCTGTTGACTGCGTGTTTACCTATCAGTATCTTGCGGGCAGCCAGGCACATCTGATAAAGTTCGTCAACCAGAATGACTTCCTCGTGCGCGGCAATCTGAAATACACTGTCCGCAGACGTATACACGATGGGCTTGCCGGTCTTCACGTGCTCTTCTCCCAGCTCCTTTATGATCTCTGTCCCGGAAGCAGGTCTGTTGCCCAGGATTTTTCTGCCAGTAGCTTTTTCGAACGGCTGAACGACCTCTGGCGGAAAGCCATCAGGATAAACCGGGAAGGGCTCCTCGGTCACCAGACCCATGATCTCCCAGTGTCCGCTGGTGCTGTCTTTCCCCGCAGAGAGCTCGGCCATCTTTCCGAAGTTGGCTAACGCAGATGTGACAGGGTCTACTTTTGGAATTGCGGCAATATTCCCCAGACCTAACTTTGCCAAATTGGGCAACTTCAGCCCCCCCAAGGCCTTGGCGGTATTGGTGATGGTATTCGACCCCTCGTCGTTATAGAGCTTGGCGTCGGGCAGCTCTCCGATACCGCAGGCATCCAGAATGATCAAAACAACCCGTCTGGTCATAGCACACCAAATCTAAGCCAAGGAGAACCTATTGTAAAGGAAAATCATGTGAAAAGGTGGATGTTCAAAGAGGTAACGCAGAAGAATTTGTCAAAAACTGGGTGAAAAGGCAAAAAAGTTCTTGACAAATGGAGGGCAGTAGATTAATTTGCTAGTGAACCCCAGAAAACGGGCTGTAGTTTCTTATGACCCTTTGCTAAAGGTTTTTAAAAACTAAAAACCTTTAACCTTCAAACGCGGAGGGTCTATATGTTTACTCAAGACCAAAGCCGCTTTTGGCGCGGACAGCCGTTGTGGCTTGCCTTCTGCTTGCCCTTTTGGTACTTGATCCCTATCTGCTCAAGGGCGATCAAGAGTCGAGCGGGCCTGGTCGTGATCCTGCGGCAAAGACTACGCTGGCCTCCATCAAGATCGACACGACGAGTCGATTCGTAACGCAACTGGCCGAGGTCCCGATTCTAATTAGAAACGGTGTCCCGTTTTGCGAGTTTGAATTACAGGTCGATTTTTGCTACCAGAACCTATCGTTTGTGGTTGCTTCAAGGGGGGAAGCCTTATCCGACACAACCCACGGAAGACATGACTGGGAATTCTTCACCTACCGTGTCCTCCCTTATACGGACAGCCTTTATAGATGCTATCTTTATGGAATCTGCGATATTCCGAATGGGCCTCATCAGGGCGTTCCACTCGCTCCAAACTCTGAACATGTCAGCCTGGTGGTGCTGAAATTCCTAATTAACAACGCCGGATCCCCTGACGGAACTTTTTCCCCCATCATATTCGAGTGGGAAGTGAGTGACTGTACGGAGAATACTTTTCAGGATCCATCTTTTGACACCTTATACGTCAGCCAGGATTCTGTTCAGTTCAACACCATGGATTGTCCTCCGGAGAGCGTGGAATATCTCCCTGTATCTTCTTCATTGGAGTTTTCAGATGGAGGAGTACACATATTCCATCCGTCGCCACCTATTCGCGGAGACATTAACGCCAATTGGGTACCGTACGAGGTGGGGGACTTCGTGTTGTTCTCGCATTATTTGCAATACGGTGACAGTGTGCTCATGGTAGACCCTGAGCGGCAATCTGCCAACTCCGACGTGAATTGGGATGACTGGCGGTGGAGCATAGCAAACTTCATTCACCTCGGCCGGGTGATTCTGCACGACGCGCCTGAGGCCTCAGGACCCACAGACCAGTCTCAAGACTACTTCAGCACCTGGATGACCAAGGTTCATTCGCTGCCAGGTGATACGGTGGTTCTTCCGATCTGGTATGAAGGTGAGGGAACTGAGCCGGTTCACGGGATAAGTCTCAAGATAGACTATGATTCGGACAGTGTGTTTCTGGTCAGCGTAGACTTTTCGGAAACCTCTCTGGAGAATTGGGAGGTTATCACCACTCGATTGGAGGACGGCTCGGTCAGGGTGAATGCCTGTCCAGCATTCGGAACCACGTCTCTCTCCGATTCCCTATTCTTCTACAGTGGGCCGCGGCAAATAGCTAAGCTGGTATTCGAATTAGCCGATGTGGACACCCCCACTTTTATTTCGGTTTCCTTTGGCGATGATACGTCCTCCCTGGTACAGGCAAATGCTTTTGCCACCATTGATGGTCCCCTCACCAGGCTTGGCATCTCAGATGTCACAGATGGAGGGATTCAGGTTGGAGGTTCACTAGAATGTAAACGCGGGGACGTCAACTTCAATACCATCGCGTATGAGGGTGCGGACGTGTACTTGTTCCACAGCTTCCTTCTTCATGGGCCGGGAGTGCTGATTCATGATCCGGAGCTTCAAACGTGTGCATCTGACGTGAACTGTGACTATCTATACTGGACAATCGCCGACTTTCTCTATTTCATTCGGGTTATCCTTCACGATGCAGTAGAGATCCCCTGTAAAAGTCACCAGACCTTCGTCTCTGATTATCCCGGTGACGTATTAAACCTTGTCTCCTCATCGGGCCATCCGGGGGAAGTCGTTCCTGTTCCCATATGGCTGTCAAACTCCACCAGCGCCTGGGGTACGACCTTCAAACTGATCTTTGACCAGGGGGCACTCTCCGTCGAAGGCGTGGATGTCGCTCAGACCCGACTAGAAGGATGGGAGGAGGTTAATCCGGTGATCAATCCGGGAGAGCTTTTTTTCTTCGCCTTTCCTTCCTGGAACCTCGGGGGACCTGCAGGTTATCCTTCCATCCCGCCCGAGGAGGGTATCCTGATAAAGGTCAACTTCCGGTTGGATGCCAGTGTGCCTGCTGGAATAGCCGTGCCCATCACCTTTGAGACCAACGAGGATTGGGGACACTACAACGCCTACACCGATACCACCGGCTTGACCTTTGTCCAACCATCCACTGTCTCCGGCTGGATATACACTGACGTAATATCAGGTGACGCCAACAGCGATGGAATTGTCGACGTGGCTGATTTGGTTTACCTGACAAACTACCTCTACAGAGGAAAGTGGCCCCCCAGTCCCGAGAGTCTGGGAGATTTCACCCAGGATGGCGAAGTGGATGTCTCCGATGTGGTGGCCCTGATAAATTACCTTTTCCGCCGTTGATCCGGAAGAGTAGAAATCCCCCTCCATTAGTGGTGCAAAGGTGGGGGATTTCTCTATCTGGGGCTGGAAACCTGTTTTGTCGCCGGGGCAGATGATTCATTTCACCCCGGACAGGCAGTCGCATGCTTTAGCCTGCGGACCCTATCGCACGCTGAAGCGTGCAGCTACCATCTTCTCGAAACTACTGCCGTTTGGGAAGAGAGAAGTATATCGTTATTTTCAGTTGACAAGGTCCTATTTTGTGTTAACTTGCTATCCTTTGGAGAAATCTTCTCATGCGGATCACCGATTCCAAGATAAAGCAGTTGATACGCTTAGCCTTATTGGAAGACATCGAGAAAGGAGACCTGACCTCAGATTCAGTAGTGAAAAGCGACCTTTCCGGGAAGGCTGTCATCGTCGCTAAGGAGCAAGGAGTTGTGGCCGGCTTGCCCATCGCAGAAATGGTCTTCAAGGCGGTAAATCCGAGAGTCGCGTTCAAAGCACTGAAGAAGGATGGGCAAAAGGTCAAAAAAGGAGAAAGGGTCGCTTGGATTCAAGGGAAGGTGAAAGAGATCCTCTCCGCTGAAAGGACAGCTTTGAATTTTCTGCAAAGGCTCTCCGGGATTGCTACCTTAACTGCAAGATATGTGGAGAAGATAAATGGAACCAAGACAAAGATTCTTGACACCAGGAAGACCA
The DNA here is from genome assembly GCA_964348415.1 of uncultured Ignavibacteria bacterium. Taxonomy (GTDB): domain Bacteria; phylum Zixibacteria; class MSB-5A5; order MSB-5A5; family SM1-73; genus SM23-73-3. The sequence continues at coordinate 22,333 of CAYGCR010000017.1, forward strand.
CACCCGGCCTGAGGATTTTAGAGAAATATGCGGTGAAGGTGGGAGGCGGGCAAAATCACCGTATGGGGCTCTTTGATATGATCCTGATAAAAGAGAATCACATCAGGGCCGACGGCGGAATTTCAGAAGCAATAAACAAAGCGAGATCAAAATATCGAAAACAAAGAATTGAGGTGGAGGTGAGGAATTTAAGGGAACTGAAGGAAGCAATAGAGTCCGGGCCAGACTGGATAATGCTGGATAATATGAAGATTTCCCAGATGACAAGAGCTGTGAAGATGATCCGCCTGACCAGCCCGGCTATCAAGATCGAAGCATCGGGAAGTGTTGACTTGAAAAACATCAGACGGATCGCATTGACCGGGGTGGACTTTATCTCAGTGGGAGCTTTGACACATTCCGCACCTGCGTTGGATCTAAGTTTGATTTTAGTCGAACCCTGACTTGCACGTAGGGGTGGCGCTTCAGCTCCGCCCGATGAAGAATAAGTACTTGATCCCGACACGAATTTCACGTAAAGAAAATCCGGCGTCAACCAACTCATAGGGCGAGAGTCTATCCCGCCCAAAGATTTGGTTTTTTGAAAACGACATCATTTCCGCCGCGCGATTGAAGACGGGATGGGTATTGCGTGAAGAGAAGCATGCAGGCAGCAGAAGAGGAATTATTAGCTCTTTTGGAGCAAAACAAGCGAACGTTTCTGAGCACCAGGGAGATGTCCGAGAGATTGAGAGTGCATCCATATGTGGTCTATCAGGCTATAAAAGAATTGAGAAGGTGGGATTTTGAAATTTCATCGGAGAAAGGAAAGGGCTACAAGCTGCTCAGAGCGCCCGATCTTCTTCTGCCCGGTGAAATAAAAAGGAAACTGAGGACCAAGGTTTTTGGAAAAGAGGTCCTTTCCTACCGCACCCTTGGCTCTACCAACCAGTTAGCATTCCGTCTGGCAGAAGGCGGAGCCCCTGAAGGAACTTTGATCGTTGCAGATGAGCAAACCAAAGGCAGAGGAAGGATGGGAAGGAGCTGGTATTCTCCGCCCCGGGTGGGGTTGTGGATGAGCATTATTCTGCGTCCGGACATACCTCCTTTTAAAGCCCCTGGCCTTTCCATCGGCGCTGGCTTGGCTTTGGCCCAGGCGATCGGGCATCTTACCGGAATAGAGGCAAAAATAAAATGGCCCAACGACTGCTTGCTAAACGGTCGGAAAGTGGGAGGGATCCTTCTGGAACTTTCTGCCGAGCTGGACAGGATCAATTTTGTGGTCGCAGGAGTAGGAGTTAATGTCAACCAGCGTTCCTCTGACTTCCCAAAAAGGCTTTCTTCGCTTGCCACCTCAGTAAGGATTGAGTACGGCGAAGAGGTCTCCAGAATGGAGCTTCTAACCTTGTTCCTCCAGAGATTCGAAGCCATTTACAAAGATTTCAAGAAAAAGGGACTGGCTCCGCAGCGCCGGTTGATAAAAAAATTCTCTTCGCTTCTGGGCAGGAGTGTGGCTGTAAGGTTCGGAAAAGAGAAAATCGAGGGTGTGGCCGAGGACATTGACGACAATGGCTCTCTGGTGATAAGAACCAGAAAGGAAAAAAGGATTGTCAGAGCCGGCGAGGTGACGGCGGTCTGATTCTTTAGCAAACTCTCCTGGGCCCACAGCCCGAAAAGGAGACAGGATTAGTGAAGGCGCAAACCTAAGCACGATTATCTTGTTACCAGATTGCTTCTTCCCAAACTAAGCGCGGGAACAGCGTAAGACAAAAAACCTGCGACGACTCAATAGAATGGACAGAGATAGGAAGCATACAATATCAATAATCATCGTCATCCTCTTGCTCGCCCTTCTGATGCGGGTCCTCCTGGTGTATCTGTCCAACTACACGGCGGACGATTCCTTCATCACCTTCCGCTACGCAGAGAATATCGCCAGCGGGAAAGGCTTCGTCTACAACGAGGGAGAAAGAATACTGGGCACCTCCACGCCCCTGTACACATTGCTTTTGGCCCTCCTGGTTAAACTGGGCCTACCAATTATCTGGGTTGCCCGAGTAATAAACATCGGAGCAGACTGCTTAACCGCTCTTCTGCTTTTTCTCCTGTTTCGACCGTTCAAATTAGGTGTGGCAACCTTTGCGGCCTTGTTCTATGTCATTTTCCCGAGGGTGATGGTGTGGTCCGTGTCCGGCATGGAGACCAGCTTATATGTGCTCTTTATCGCTTCTTCCCTTTATTCCTACTATAAGGAGAATTTCCATCTAACCTCCCTCTTCTTGGCCTTGACCTTCCTGACCAGAGTGGATGGAATAATCGTTGGACTTGCCATTTTCATCCATTTTCTTTTCAGGTACAGAAGGTTTCCTACCCGAATGGTATTGATAGCCCTTGCACTGATCATACCTTGGCTCGTCTTCTCCACGGCATATTTTGGATCTCCCATTCCCAACTCGGTTCCAGGGAAAAAGGCCTTATATGCTGGAAGCATGTGGGAGACCCCCAAATGGAAGATTTTCTGGGAGTTTCTATTCCTGAAAACCAAAGTCGGCTTGCCCCTATTGGTGCTTGCAACGGCCGGGATCTACCGAATCTTGAGCAAAGCCAGATCATACTCGGTTGTGGTTCTGTGGACCTCCCTGTATCTCGTTTTCTTCTTCTTCGCCCAGACCAAGATACATATGTGGTATTATGTCCCCTTTTATCTGGGATATCTTAGCCTGGTCTCCTTTGGCTTGCATTTCGTTTTTGACAAAGCTAACCATGTCTGGAAAAGATGGCTTCAACTTTCCCGGAATAGAACAAAGATTTTCTATAGTATAAAGACTTTGGGTGTCGCCCTTTTTCCGATCATTGTGATATCTGCTGGCCTCATTTACTTTCAACAGATCAGACGCACGTACAAGTTCGTGACTGCGGAGCAGGTTGGGTTGGAGGGCATTCATAAAAATATGGGTCTGTGGCTTCGGGAAAACATTGAACCAGGCGACACGGTTTGCGCCGAGGATATCGGCTATCTGGGCTACTATTCGGGGCGGTATATTCTGGATCAGGACGGCCTGATCTCGCCTCAGGCCATTCCGTTCAACCAAGAGATGAATCGACTCGGTTTGCTCAAGAGATACAAACCCGCATATTTCTTGATTGGATTTGCTGGACCATATTATTCGCAGCTAACACAGAGTGATTGGTTGGAGCAAAACTACGAAAAACAAGCAACTTTCGGCGTAAACACTTTAAAGCCGGAACGAGCGAAGATCTCTCTGAAGAATCTCGATTGGCATGTGTGCAAATATAACATCTACAAGAGAGTCAATTCGACAAATTAAGAAAACTTCACCCTAAAGTCTTCCTCAAAAAGCAAAGGAGATTTCGAAAGGACCAAAGGGAAGAGGTTGCTCCAAAACCTACCTATGCTCGAGGATTCAGATCATGTTGCTGGCAATTGACATTGGAAACACACATACCGTACTGGGGATGTTTAAAAAAGACAAGTTAACCGATTATTTTCGGGTAACGTCCGATCATGCCTTAACCGCGGATGAGTGCGGAATCCTGGTAAAGCAGCTTTTCCCGGATTACCAAAAGGTTAACCATGTGATCATCTGCTCGGTAGTCCCTCCCCTTACTCCCGTTTACCAGGAGATGAGCAAGAAAATCCTTAAGGTTGAACCGGTTTCGGTTCGGTGGGATCTTCCCTTGGGCATCAAGATCTTGTATGACGATCCGTCTAACGTGGGAGCCGATCGGATAGCCAATGCGGTGGCGGCTTATCAGACCTATGGTGGGCCTGCAATCGTTGTGGATTTCGGGACGGCCACCACCTTCGACGTCATCTCGGACAAGGGTGAATATCTGGGCGGCGCAATAGCTCCCGGACTGGAGACCTCCTCTTTGAATCTTTTCAGGCGAGCTGCTCAATTGTTCAAAGTCAGCCTTGAAAAGCCAAACAAAGCTATCGGAAGGAGCACCGAGGAGAGCCTTAGATCCGGAATCATATTCGGAGCCGTAGGACAAATAGAGGAAATAGTGAATCGGATTAAAGAGGAGCTGAAAAAGGAGCACCGAATAAGAAAGAAACCCAAAGTCATCGCCACCGGCGGACTGGCGAACCTGATAGCGAAGGAATCAAAAATAATTGAGGAAGTGGAACCCACGTTGACCTTGGAGGGGTTAAGAAGAATTTATTCGCAGGCAAAAAAATCAAAAAAATAGTTGACAAGATTAAAAGGGGTATTTATATTCGACAGCCGTTGCCTAGCAGCTTATCTGCGATGAGCGTGCGCTGATCCAGATGAGCGAAGAGGGCAAAAAATTTTTTGCAAACTCTTTAGCACTCTTCAGCGTAGAGTGCTAACAATTTTCGATGAGGTAACCAAAAATATCAACAAATTAACAAGAAGGAGGTTGCACTATGCAGGTTAATCCTTTGGCAGATAGAGTGCTGATCAAGCCCTTGGAGCCGGAGGAGGCGAAGAAGGGCGGAATAATAATCCCGGATACCGCTAAGGAAAAGCCCCAGCAAGGAGAGGTAATTGAGGTGGGACCGGGCAGGATGACCGATGATGGGAAGAAGATCCCCATGGAGGTGAAGAAGGGGAACAAGGTGCTCTACGGAAAGTATTCGGGAACTGAGGTCACCGTCGATGACGTGGAGTATCTTATAATGCGGGAGAGTGACATCCTGGCCATCGTCGGGTAACCCACGTGCTGAAAGTGAACGCCCAAAGAAACACGAACTTGAGAAGATGGGAGGTTGACAAGTATGCCTAAGATAATGGAATTCGACGCTCAAGCACGAGAGAAACTAAAGAGGGGAATTGACAAGCTCGCCGACGCAGTCAAGGTTACGCTTGGTCCCAAAGGAAGAAACGTGGCTTTGGACAAGAAGTGGGGCTCTCCCACCGTGACCAAGGACGGCGTGACCGTTGCTAAAGAGGTCGAGTTAGAGGATCCCTTCGAGAACATGGGAGCCCAGATGGTCAAAGAGGTCGCTTCGAAGACCTCGGACGTGGCCGGTGACGGAACCACCACCGCCACGGTTTTGGCGCAAGCGATTTACCGCGAGGGACTCAGGAACGTCACTGCAGGCGCCAATCCCATGGCCCTGAAAAGAGGAATAGAGAGAGCGGTGGAGACCGTGGTGGACGAGATCAGGAGGATCTCTAAGCCGGTACCGGGCAAAACGGAGATTTCCCAGGTGGGTACCATCTCCGCTAATAACGACAAGTCGATCGGAGATTTGATCGCGGACGCCATGGAGAAGGTTGGCAAGGACGGAGTGATAACCGTTGAGGAAGCCAAGACCACCAAGACCGAGTTGGAAGTGGTAGAGGGAATGCAGTTCGATCGTGGCTACCTCTCTCCCTATTTCATAACCAATCCTGACGCCATGGAGGCGGTTCTGGAAGAGCCCCTGATCCTGATTCACGACAAGAAGATTTCAGTGATGAAGGATCTTCTGCCCGTTCTGGAAAAGATTGCTCAGATGGGCAAGCCCCTTTTAGTCATCGCCGAGGAGGTGGAAGGAGAGGCGCTGGCCACTTTGGTGGTCAATAAGCTGAGAGGCACTCTCAAGGTTTGCTCAGTCAAGGCTCCGGGCTTTGGAGATAGAAGAAAAGCCATGCTGGAGGACATCGCTGTTCTGACCGGCGGGAAGGTGATCTCCGAGGAGATGGGATTCAAACTGGAAAACACCCAGCTGGGTGACCTGGGAAAAGCCAAGAGGGTGAACATAGACAAGGAGAACACCACCATAGTTGAAGGCGGCGGCAAGACCGAAGACATCAAAGGAAGAGTGAGTCAGATCAAAAGGCAGATAGATGAGACCACCTCTGACTACGATAAGGAGAAGCTGCAGGAGAGGCTGGCCAAATTGGCCGGTGGGGTTGCGGTAATCAACGTGGGTGCTGCGACCGAGACCGAGATGAAGGAGAAGAAAGCCAGGGTGGAGGATGCTCTGCATGCTACCCGCGCTGCGGTGGAGGAAGGCATAGTTCCGGGAGGCGGCGTAGTGTTCTTGAGGGCCATACCAGCTCTTGATAAGCTGAAACTTGATGGGGATGAGAATACTGGCGTGTCCATCGTGAAGAAAGCCCTCGAGGAGCCCATCCGCCTGATCGCTGAGAATGCCGGAACCGAAGGATCGATTGTGGTCAACCGGGTCAAGGACGAGACCGGAGCTTTCGGATTCAACGCCGAGACCGAACAATACGAAGACTTGATGAAATCCGGAGTGATAGACCCCACCAAGGTAACCCGAATCGCCCTTGAGAACGCAGCCTCCATTGCCTCGCTTCTGGTCACCACGGAGGCCCTGGTGGCAGAAAAACCAGAGGAGAAGAAGCCGGCAGCGGCTCCTGGGATGCCGCCCGGCGGCGGATACGGCGACATGTACTGATGTTTCTGTGCCAAGGAGTGAAAAAGGCTTCCCTCAGCAACGGGCGGAAGCCTTTTTTGTTTTCCCCTAGCTGCTTCGGGCTGCAAAGCTACCCGACGCTTAGCCAAGTTGCATCGCACTCGTATCCACTTTCTCTTAGTCAAAGGCCGTAACCTTCTTCTCTGTACAGGTAGAGGTCTACCATCCATCTGACTTTCAGCATCTCTCCCCCAAGCAACTAATGACTCTATCTGTGGCGCGGAGCCATTAAAACTCTTGCTCTCCGTCTATCATTAAGATATCTTAAATTGTATAAATATTTGGAGATGATGCCGAAATCAAAATGGGTGAAAGATGCTGATAACTTGATTCGGAACTGGACTCGAAGAGTGTCCGCTTTGAAGCTAACTACGGGCGTTGTCAATGGGTAAGATCGCATCCACATACATTCTTTTTGGCTTTTCCGTTTTCCTGTGGTCATGCTCGCTTACTTCTGCTCAAGAGGCCACTAAGGAGCCCATCCAACTTTTGAACGCTGATTTCTCCGAGCTCAGGTTGGAGAAGGACAACGTGATGGTCAATCTGATAGGCAATGTCACGTTTAGACATGGTGACCTGAGCTTGAGGAGCAGTCGAGCGGTATGGTACAGGACCGCAGGTCAGGTGGTTTTTATCGACAGCGTGAGAATCGAAGATCCCGATCAGGTACTCACTGCCGATAAGGTCACCTATCACAGAAGCTCAAGGAAAGTGGTGGCAGACGGAAACGTGGAGCTTTTCAGCAAAAAGGAGGATGCTAAGATAACCGGAGGGCACGGGGAATACAACAGAATCGACAAGTTCGTCCGGTTCGACCAGTCCCCTTCGCTGACCCTCAAGCCGGATAAAGGAGACAGCACCATCCACGTGACGGCTGAGTTCATGGAGTATTACGTCGATGAGGAAAAAGGTACAGCCAAAGAAAGAGTGCATATATCCAAGGCTGATATGACTGCCACGTGCGATCAAGCCACCTGGATGAATAAGGAGAATAGAATAATCCTTACAGGAAATCCGGAGGCACAAAAGCAGAATGACCGTCTTACCGGCGAGGCGATGGATATTATCATCCAGGATGAAAAGCTAAGAGAAATTAAAGTCGAGGGGAACGCCAGGGCTTCCCACGTTGAGGTGATAGACTCCCCGCGCCGAATCACCAGAGAGAGTTTCCTGGGGGCAAAGAGCATGGTCTTTTTCCTGGAAGATGAGAGACTGAAACAGGTGCAGGCAAGTGGAAATGCCACCAGCCTGTACTACCCGGAATATTCAAAGGAATCCGAGGAAAATCAGGCGACAGACAAAAACGTCGCTTCCGGGGACACTATAGACCTATTCTTACACGATCAAAGGCTGAACCGGGTACTGGTTAAAGGCGGAGCCATGGGAACATATACCTTCACCTCTGAGGAAGACAGAGAAAATCCGAATGCCGAAGATACCATCTGGTATTCCGCTGAGGTGATCGACTACCAGATAGCTGATAGCCTGATCATCTTGGAGGGCCAAAGCAGTCTGATATACGGTCAGATTTCCCTTTCTGCCGGAAAGATCCTCTACCATACGGAGGAGCAAATTCTGGCGGCTGAGGCTATTAGGGGTGGACAAGGCGAGAAGGAAATCTGGGAAGGCTCGCCAGTTCTCCAGGATGGAAAGGATCAGATAGAAGGTGAGAGGATGAGCTATGACCTACGCGACAGAAAGGGAAAGGTAAAAGCAGGAGTCACCACCATTCAAAAGGGAGCCTATAGAGGAGAGCTTCTTAGAAAGATAACCGATGAGGTTCTTTTGGCGGACAGGTGCACCTATACCACCTGTGACTCCACTAAGCCCTACTACACTCATTTTTATGCAAGAAAGATGAAAATCATAGCCAAGGACAAGGTAATAGCCAAACCCGTGGTGTTGTATATTGGTCATCTTCCGGTCTTCGCCATACCTTTTTATGTTTTTCCAATCAAGCCGGGAAGACATTCCGGATTTCTTACCTTTGATATAGGCAATTTGGAGGCGGGGGAAAGATTCATCCGGAATCTGGGCTACTACTGGGCACTATCGGACTACTGGGATTTGAGAACTGCCTTCGACTACTATGAGGGATCAGGATGGATAATAAAATCGCGCGCGCGCTATGCCAAGCGTTACACTTTGAGCGGGAGTATACAGGGTTCATACAACCACCAGTCACGCTGGAATCTCTTTACATTGACGAAATCCAAAAGTGAACGCTGGGACCTAACCTTCACTCACCGACACACTATCTCTCCCACCCTCTCCCTTTCCGCCTCCGGTACTTTCTTGAGCGATAAAGACTACTGGCGGGATCTGAACCTGGATCCGGTGGAAAGAAGAAACAGGTCTTTGCACTCTCAAGCCAACTTGAGCAAGAGATGGAGCACTGCGAGTGCGACTTTTGCGCTGGATCACAGGTGGAACCTGGACACCGACGATCGCACCCTCAATATTCCGCTCATCAGCTTCACCCGACCATCACTTCCCCTAATTCCCACAAAAGAGAAAGAAGAGGGTGAAGTGGACCGCAAATGGTACAATTCGATTTACTATACGTTCTCCTCAAATTTCGTGAATTACCAGTTCAGACGTAAGAAGGAAGGATATTTCGATAGAAAAGAGTTCCTTGTCTCCGATAACCGAATCTCGCTTTCCGCCCCCCAAAAGCTCTTTGGCTGGCTGGTGTTAAGTCCCGGTTTTCGCTACCAGGAGACCTGGTATTACGTTTTCAGGACCAACCTTTCTGAGAGCTTCCCCATTCCGGGTAACAGCTCTGCCCGCCGTGGAACCTATTCTGCCAATATGTCTGCTAACACGGTTCTTTACGGAACTTTCCATCCCCGCATAGGGAAGTTGGTGGGGATAAGGCACGTGATGACGCCAAGCGTGAATTTTGCCTGGCAGCCCGAGTTTAAGCGCAAGAGTGAGTACGTTTCATTTACCGGAAGGGGAGGTTCCGGAGCAAAAACCGCGGCTATGAGTTTTGGGTTAAATAATCTGGTTCAGATCAAGACGAAGTCGGTAAAGGAAGACAAGGAGGAGGAAAAAAAGCTGGATCTTTTCAACTTGAACTTCCGCTCGGGATATAACTTCCTGGCCCAGCAGCGTAAATTATCCAATCTCTCCACCACTCTGAGATCTTATGCCCTCAAGGATGTGGATTTTTCCTTCTCCGCCGTCCACGATTTCCATGATCAGGCCGGCAGGTTAAACCTGCTTTCGCCCCGCTGGTTATCTTTCAGCTTCGACACACGCATAAGTCTTCGAGGAAGCTGGCAGGAGCCTGGAGTGGTTGAAACAAAGCAGTACGAAGAGGGAGCCTTGAGTGATCTCGAAACGCAAGGTCTGGGGGAATATGACGAAAGCGACCTCTCGCAGAAAGCGACGCAGTCCTGGAGTGCAAACATTACCCATCGATACAGCAAGAGCAGAGGGGGCCCTGAGGTTCACTGGGTTACTGCTTCCTTGAGTCTGCCCCTGACCCGACACCTCCACTTAAGGTATCACAATCGGTACGATTTCTCGGAAAACAAAATCACCGAACAGACCTTTGAGTTTTATCGTGACATGTACTGTTGGGAGGGCAGATTCACCTGGATCGCGACGGGATATCGTGAAGGTTACTACTTCCGTTTCAACATCAAGGCGCTGCCCGAAATAAAGGTAGAGAAAAGCCGCGGGGGACTGAGAGAGGTTTTCTTCTAACGGCACGAGAAAGGGACTTCACTGGTGGTGCAGGTCGGCCAGATGAAGTTTCGAAGACTGCTCACTTTTATGGCGGGCAGTCTTTGAGCATTTTTCGAAACAGCAACGCAGAGCGTTGGTTGGCTTTTCTCGCAGAATCAACTTTAGAAGAGTCATCATTCCCATGATGGTATCCAAAGCTATTAAGCGTATGTTTGCGTATTAATGATATTGCGTTCGGGTTGGTCCGGACTGCAAGAACCCGGGAACTCTTGAACCTTTAAACGGGAACCTTTAAGAATGCCTACCCTAAGAAGAGACCCTGTAACGGGCAGATGGGTTATCAATCCAGATGAGCTAGACGACCGTCCCTCCAGTTTAATTGAGATGGAGGGATTCATTGAGAAGGGGATATGTCCTTTTTGCGAGGGTAATGAGAAACATACACCTCCGGAGATTTTCGCGCTGAGGACCAAAGGATCGGAAAAGGATGGACCGGGCTGGGAGGTGAGGGTGGTGCCCAATATCTCCCCTGCCCTGAGAGTGGAGCTGGATCCGGACAGGAGGGCAGAGCGAATGTACGACCTGATGAACGCTGTGGGAGCCCACGAGGTGATCATCGAGACGCCTCAGCATATACCCAATTTGGCTGATCTTGAGGGTTCACAAATCAATAAGGTCATCCAGATATACAAGCAGAGGATCTCAGATCTCAAAAAAGACCAGAGACTGAGGTCGGTCTTCGTCTTCAAAAATTATGGAGAAAGGGCTGGATCCTCGCCCGTAAAGCATGCCCATTCTCAGCTGATTGCCGTCTCCGTCACCCCCAAAAATCTGAAAGAGGAACTGACCGGGGCGAAAGGATATTACGACTACAAAGAAAGATGTGTCTTTTGCGATATGATCAAGCAGGAGCTTTCAACGGAAAAAAGAGTGGTCAGCTCAAATCCCGATTTCCTTGCCATCACACCCTTTGCCTCGCGCTTTACGCATGAAGTCTGGATTTTGCCACGAAAGCACTCGGTAGATTTTGAAAGCATGAGTGACGAGAAGTCGGAGAATCTAGCGGTCTTGCTCAAAGAGGTTCTCCTTAGATTGAAGATACTTTTGAACGATCCACCTTACAATTTCATCTTGCACACCGGGCCTAACCGTACCAGAAGAAAGGGATATTCCTGGAGGACTTTGAGCCAGGACTATCACTGGCACGTCGAGATCATGCCTCGCTATACTCGGATAAACGGATTTGAATGGGGAACAGGGCTTTACATCAATGCCACCACCCCGGAGCAAGCTGCGGAAAGCTTAAGAAACGTAAAACTCTGAGTGAACTCGGAGAGAGCTGTATGCAGCCTGAGGGGATTTTCCCTGTGGTTGGGACAAAGTGAGTTTCTTTAAGCCGTCGGGGCAGTTACTAGCCACAGCCCTGCAAGGGTCCCATAAGAAGTTGACATTCAATTGCTCACAGGCGCCAAATTCGTATCACACCATGTAGAATTTGAGAAACGCAAGACAGAAAGCCATGGCAAGAATTCTAGCAATCGATTTTGGTGAAAGAAGAATTGGGCTGGCCGTCTCTGATCCTCTGCGAATCACTGCACAAGGACTTCCTACTATCGACGCAAAGAAGACCAAAGACTTATTTTCTCACATTCAAGAGATAATCAAGGACAAAAAGGTGACGAAGATAGTGGTGGGAATGCCGAAGAATATGGATGGGAGCATCGGATCCGAGGGGGAGCAGGTGCAGAAGTTCATTCAGAAATTAGCCCAAAAGACCGGTGTGGAGGTGACGTCCTGGGACGAGAGATTGACTTCGGTTCAGTCTCAAAAAAGCATGAGGGAAATGGGGATAAAGCAGAAGCAAAAGGAGGCGGTGGATCGAATCTCCGCCACGCTAATTCTGCAGAGCTATTTGGACAGCCTAAACAAAGAAAACTAGAAATCTTCTGACGGATGAAATCCGAATACAAATACATAACGCTAAAGGACTGGATTGCCTTTTTTGCCTCCACCTTGTTCATATTTCTCTCCTCTGTACTCCTTGTTATCTCAGGAGTGATTTTTGCGTTCCTGCGTGTAGCCAGAAGAAGCCCGGTTCTATTTTTCGTTTCCATCCTTGCATTGGTTTTTCTGTTCTTCGCCATTCAGTGGGCGGTTGTTCCAGTCTCCTGGCGATCAGAGAGCGACACGGTCTCTATTACGGTAGAACCGGGAGACAGCATGTCACGGGTAGTTCAGAGACTGAATGAGGCGAAACTAATAGAAGACGGGAAAGGGTTGCCATTTTTGGCCAAGCTATTAGGTAAGGATCGGCACATTCAGGTTGGGAGATACGACTTTGAGAAAGGGGTAACACTTCATCGAATTTTCACCAGACTCATAAGCGGAGATGTGGCTCTAAAGCAGGTGACAATCCCAGAAGGAAGAACTATAAAACAAATCGCTGGAATATTAGAAAGAGAAATTCAAATTGACTCCTCCGAGTTTGTCAGAGTAGCAATGGACAGTCTGGTCGCCAACAGCACGGGCATTCCGGCCTCAAACTTGGAGGGGTATCTGTTCCCCGACACCTATAAGCTATCCTGGGGCACATCGGCCGAGAAAGTAGTCCACATCATGGTGGATCAGTTTAAGACAATCCTTGCCGGTGGTCTCCTCAGGCGCGCGGAGGAGATCGGTTTATCCTTGCCCGAGGCAGTGACCTTGGCTTCCTTGATTGAAGCTGAAGCAAAGGCTGAGGAAGAAAGGGAGATAATTTCCGCGGTTTACCATAACCGCCTGAGGCGCGGTATGCTGCTTCAATCCTGTCCGACCATTATCTACGTGCTGCCTGAGGTCGAGCTGCCGCTTCTGCTGAAGGATCTAGAGGTAGATTCGCCCTACAACACCTACAAGTATCCAGGCCTTCCGCCGGGACCGATCTGCAATCCGGGAAAGGCTTGCATGCTTGCTGCGCTCTATCCTGCGGATGTCAACTATCTATATTTTGTATCCAAAGGAGACGGCACTCACATTTTCTCAGCCACTTTAACCGAGCACAACCGAGCCAAGAACAAAGTCAACCAAACCCAGAGGAACCGCATGTAGTTGCGGAGAAAGCAATCTAGCCACGCAAGAGCGAAGCTCAGCCTTTTCTTGACGGCAGCCGAGGACAAGAAAGGTGACGCGATATCTTCGATTAGAAAAGCACAGAAGGGACGAGCTTTGCAGTTTTGATTTATATTGCTTGACAATTGGAACGTATAAAGTATATTGAAAACAATCGCGGGGTGGAGCAGGCTGGTAGCTCGTCGGGCTCATAACCCGAAGGTCGCAGGTTCAAATCCTGCCCCCGCTATTTGATTTTGCGTGCTTCCCCGAGATATCCCAATCACTTAGCGATTTCGGCATAACCCACCTAAACCCATCGAAACTCAAGGAATCCCAACCTAAGTTGGCACAAATCTGGCACAGTTACGGTGAGGCAGTCTCGTCTTGGCTGCCTCACCTCCGGTTTTTTTCCTTCGCGTAACGGACGAACCGTGGTTTCGCCAGCGTGTGGTTTGCACATGCCGAAGCAGTGTTACGCCTCGCCACGAATGCATCGTCAATGTGCTTCGTGCTTACCCTACCCCTCGACTCACTATATCTCTGGTACGAGGGGAGACCACGACCGGTTCTTTGAACTGGGTAAAGGAATCCCTTTCCGAGTGGGGGGGACACCGGCCCCCACCCGGTTCATCTCCAGACCTAAAAAGCCCGGTTACAATCTCAGCAAAACATTGGCTCACCCAAGTTCCCCAAGACCACCCGCCCCCAAGACCCATCATCAGATATTCAAATATCGCCAAAGAGAAGTTTTGCCAGATTTTCGAGAATTCACCAGAGGCAGAGAGCAACAGATGCGAAACCGATGCGTTTTCATCTGATCGACCGTCTGGTCTTTTACCCGAAGGCCCGCTTCTGCTTGAGCGGGAGGGGACTTTTCCCATTTTGACCGTTACAGAAGGGCGATAGCTGCGGCCCTTATTATGAGAAAGGAGACAAAGATCACAATGAGAGTTGGCAAAAGAAAATATAGACCACCCGATTTCTGTCACCTCCTACGACTATCTTGCTCTTTTCGTGGCTGATTAGTAAGACCGACTTTTTGAGTACCTGATTAATGAGCTACTGGTGCCAATTCAAGCTCCCTTGCTACTGCGGCTCTCTTTTTCCTTCTTATCCATTTGTCTAACTCAATTACAATGACTATCGTTAAAGTTACCAATAGGATTTCAACCCATCCCATTACTGTAATTGGTTCGGTTCTAAAAATCCAACTAAGAGCGGGAACGTAAAGGACCGCCAGCTGGGCAAAGAATGCGGCTAACATGCTAAACAAGAGAAAAGGATTCTTTGTAAGACTCATTTTGAAAATGGATTGCGTTTCTGAACGGCAGTTTAGTGCTTGGTAAAATTGGAAAAAGACCATTGTGGTCAGGGCTGCTGTACGTGCCTTCTCAAGAGGCATGCCCGCCTCTAAGCGTGTTATAAACACAAATAATGTTCCTGCAGCCAGTACAGATCCCATTAATAGTGTTCTCTGAATCATAAGACTCGAAAGAATTCCCTCTTTGGGACTTCTTGGGGGTCTTTGTAAGATTCCTTTTTCACCCGGTTCGAAGGCAAGGGCAACGTCTTGAAGCCCGTTTGTTACGAGGTTGAGCCACAGTATCTGCACGGCTATATATGGTATGGGAAGTCCCATGGCGATTGTGGAAAGGATAGCGATCAGTTCCCCGAAACCGCACGACACGAGAAACAGCGTTACTTTTTTAACATTGTCGTAAACCACCCGTCCTCCCTCGACTGCTGAAAAAATGGTGGCGAAGTTGTCATCTGCGAGGACCATGTCTGATGCTTCTTTGGCTACATCAGTACCAGTCTTGCCCATGGCTATACCGATATGGGCAGCCTTTAGGGCAGGAGCATCATTAACACCATCACCTGTCACAGCTACCACCTCACCCTGCTTCAGCAGTTGCTGAGTTATCATCAATTTGTGGTGTGGTGAAACTCTGGCATATACGGGAACTTGACTAACCTCCCGGAATAGGTCTTCCTCGCTCATTGCTTCCAAGTTTTTGCCTGTGAGAACCTTGAGCTCATCGCCACCTATTCCAAGTCTTTTTGCTATCGCAACGGCGGTGATGGCATGGTCACCTGTTATCATGACGGTTCTAATGCCCGCCTTTCTGCACCCTTCAATGGCCGTAATAGCCTCGGGTCTGGGCGGGTCTATCATGCCCTGCAACCCAGCATAGATTATTCCTTCTTCAACGTCCTGGTGAGTAAGTTCTTCCTTATCGGGAGGGACTTCTTTAAAACCCATGGCCAGAACTCTCAGGCCCTCTTGTGCAAAAAAGGTAGAAGCATTTACAATCTGCTTACTTTTTAGTTCCCCTTCGATCAGACAGTCGGTGCACATATCAAGCACGTGCTCAGGCGAACCTTTGACAAAGATGAACTTTTTATCCTCGTGTTTATGGAGGGTTGCCATGTAACCCCGCTCGGATTCAAAAGGCAAAATCGCCAACTGAGGATGGTTTTGCCGTTCCCCCACGGGACTAAGCCCAGCCTTCATTGCAGAAACAATAAGAGCTCCTTCTGTGGGATCTCCGTCAACCTTATACAGCCCATTCTCCTCGTAAATATCCGACTCGTTACAGAGAAGACCTATCCGCAAAACCTGTTCGAGATTAATTCGCTCCTTTGCTTTAAGAGGCAATTTCTCGTGAGTTATCTCCCCCTTGGGTTCGTACCCGCTCCCTGTGACCTCATATGTGTGCTCTCCATCATATATCAACCTAACGGTCATCTCATTCTTAGTTAAAGTTCCTGTCTTGTCGGAGCAGATGATTGTTGTGCTTCCAAGAGTCTCTACAGCAGGTAGTTTTCTGATAATGGCATTTCCCCTCGCCATTCTGGCCACACCAACGGCCATGGCAATGGTTACTGCAACAGGAAGCCCTTCAGGAATTGCGGATACTGCTGTAGCGACAGCGATCATGAATATCTCGGATATCTTTTCTCCACGCCAAATACCTGTTCCGAAGACAACAGCTGAGAATCCTATGACAAAAATCCCGATAAGCTTAGCAAATCTCTCCAATCTGTCTTGGACGGGAGTCTTTGCCACCTCCACTTCTCTGACTTCTTCTGCAATCTGACCGAGGACCGTTCTGTTTCCCGTCTCCACAACGGCACCTCTGCCTCTTCCGCTGACGACAGTTGTTCCCATAAAAGCCATGTTCTTCTGGTCGCCAGGGGTTAGGTTATCTTCCTTTATAACCGATGTGACCTTTTCAACTGGAATTGACTCACCTGTAAGCGGCGCCTCTTCAATCTTCAATTCAGTGGTTCTGAATAGACGAAGATCAGCAGGCACCTTACCACCGGATGCAATTAACACAACATCACCAGGAACGAGCTCCTCACTGGTTATCTCTCTCTCCTTGCGATTTCTCAGAACTCTTGCCTTTGGCAGGATCATCTTCTTGAGTGCCCTCATACTTTCCTCTGCCCTGAACTCCTGGACGTATCCGATAAACGCATTAAGGATCACCACTCCCATAATGACACCAGTGTCTATGTATTCATGGAGAAAGAGCGTAACCAGACCAGCGATCACAAGGATATAGATCAGGGGACTTTTGAACTGATGAAGAAGAATCTTCAGCTTGCTTATCTTCTCTTCTCTAGCAAATATGTTTGGTCCATATTGGGCAAGACGTTCCTTAACCTGCTCGTCATTCAGACCTTCTTCAGAGATTCTGAGCTTTTCGAGTGTTTCTTTTACGTCCAGCTGATACCAACTCATTCTTTTCCTATCACTGAGTTTTCAAGGAATTGGTCATCCCATTGCATCTGGCTCGGTCTCGAAATTAAAGCTATCTTATCGCATCTTATCCCAAAACTGCTTACGGGCTTCCGCTTCCACCCTCATTTCCGAAAGACGCTGCCGGATATACTTTGCCCTCTCCGTGCACCTTTGAGATTCTTTCTCGTGACCCAACCGCTTATGTGCAGCGGCTAACCCATCCCACGCAGCTGCGAACATCAAATCCTTGTCGACACAATATTGAAACTGACCTATGGCCTCTGCCGGAAACCCCTTTTCCAGCAATTCGCTCCCCTCCTTGAAATGACTCGTACAACTGGCTATCTCCTCTTCCAGCAATAAACGGATAGCGTGCTCTGCTTTCACCGTGATGACTGAGCAGGGCGTTTCCCTAATGACCTTCTCTGCTACACTTCCTACCAAAATCCTCGCAAGACCGGTTCTGCCCACCGACCCCATGACCAGCAAATCAGCTTGCATTTGCCGGGCAATGCTCAGGATTTCCTGGGGCGGATTGCCCTCTCGAATCACCTTGTTCCAGTTGACGTCATGGAAGTCAGATTTCTGGAGAAAACGCTGGAATTCGGACTCGTTCCGTTTAACCCAGACCACCTGTTTCTTGGCGGCGGCTTTGCCTACGGTCGGATACACTCTCCAAATATCCTGAATTACTGTCATCACAGATAGCTCGGCCTGAAGATTCCGTGCCAGGTGGATAGCGTTGGTCAACGCACGGGCAGATGTCTCAGAAAAATCCACAGGACAGAGTATCTTCTTGATCCCTGGATGTGTGCCACGTTTCACCACCCACACCGGTTTGTTTGACCTTCGAATGAGCCTCTCGGCTGTTATTCCCAAGCTAAATTTCCCTTCTCTTTCCTTTTCACCGGAGCCAACCATGATAACGTTCACATCGTTAATACCCGCGTGTTGCATAATCTGGTCAAATGGAGTCCCAGATACCACTATAGGCTCGGCTACGTCAACTCCTTCTTTATTAATGGTAGTGTTGATTTCTTCAAATCGCTTTGTGACCGTTTCTTTCACCATCTCCATGGGCAGTGGAGAATCCTGAATTTCTGGAATCACGTGAATCGGGATTATTCGCGAGCGAAAAGCTTTTGCCACAAAAACAGCCATTTGCAGGGCATCATTAGAGGCCTGGCTGAAATCTGTGGCCAACAGGATTTTTTCGAGCAGTTTCATTTCTTCCTCCTTTACAGTTTTCTGAGCAAGGCAGTCAGAAAGCTTGAACCCGTGCCTTTCTTTTTGACAGCAATGAGCGGTATGTCTGCAGTGTGGATTAACCGTTCTACCACGCTCCCCAACAGCACTGCTTCGGCGGATCTTCCCCGGGTTCCGATTACTAGCAAGTCCGCTCCTTGTTTTTTGGCCAGTTTGCTGATGGCCCGGGATGGATCGGACTCCGGCAGAAAAATAGCGGTCGGTGAGATTCCCTTGAAGTCAAGTCTACTGATGAAATTCTGATAGTCCTTCTGCAGTTGTTTTTTCAGGATTGAAGCGAATTTCTTCGGAGTTATTCCGGTGCTGGCAAATCCGAGAGAAAAGCTATAGACGTGTGGACAAAGGATGTTTGTTATGCCAGCCGCAGAAGCAAAGGCAATTGCAGCATCCATTGCATCCGCGGAATTATCAGAGAAATCTACTGGAGCGACAATTTTGGTAATCTTAGCCTCAGTTCCTCCAGGGACGATCAACACCGAACAAGGCGCCTTCCGCGCGAGTTTTTCCGGGAGCTTTCCAATTTCCTTTCTTTGTTGTTTTCTTCCCACCAGTATCAAGTCGATCTCCTTACTTTGAGCCGAACGTAGCAACTCAGCAAGCGGAGATCCTTGCACCACTTCATACACCACCTCCGCATCAGAATCTCGATCAAAGTGCTGCTGGACCATCTCTTTCATCTTATTCTCTGCGAATTCATCTACTGGGTGTAGCAATTCCGGATATTCTTCAAGCAGCTCCTTCGGAATGTCCAAAGTTTCGGCGACGTGGATGAAGTAAATCTTCTCCGATTTCGCTAAACGACTTACCATGGACGCATAGCGGATGATAGTTTTATCTTCCTCACCAAGATTGAGCCCAACCAGAAGACGTCTGTATCGATACATGTTTAACTCCTTTATAACTCAAATTAGTCTCTTGTAGATTTTTTTCTATGCCTACGCGCCAAATGTGACCGTTATTTTAAGCTTTTTGCTATGCAAACCTTGTCCTGCCCCCAGTTATTGTACCACTTTTGAAGTTAGTCCTACGATAGCAATTGTCAAGTTATTTTCAGTTTTCATTGCTTCCGGTGCCGGTGAAAGATAGCCGATGGAGCTATGTGGCCGTTTCGAACTCTAAATCTTCAAAACCTTGTGTTAATTTGCTTTTAACAGAGGATTAACAGCATTTATGTGCTCTTGTGCAATCTTCATTTCTTGCCAATTCTCAGCTAAACTCTTTTCAGGTCTTCTCAATTAAAGCAAGTTCACCTTTTACTCTCCCAGACTATTGTATTACTCTGCTATCTGTTATAGTACCATTGGGAGGGATATGTCAGAATTAAGCCCTTCCTTCCGATAACGACGTCAGGCAACCTGCACTAACTCCTTTAATTTATAGATATTTCTGATCTCCGACAGAATCTGGTTCAAACTAAAATCCGTTGGGGACGCTTTTTTATATCAACGACTTGCGGGAATCCAGGAAAGAAATTCGATTTGCGCCCAATTTGTGCCCGAAAAATTCCACTCCTTTTTCGAAATCCAGATAGTGGAGTACATCAAGCATGGCGTGGCCTGCTTGACAAGACCTGATTTCTTGAGAGGAATTGTATATGGTAACGCCTGGGTGCCCCACGGCAATAGGAAATGCCTGCCAATAATTCTTGACAGGGTTGCATAAGTTATTATAGTGTATAATAATAACATGGTCGATTTTGGGAAAAATCGGATTATGATCAATTGATCCCGGGGTGTTACCGGTTGCCGAGTAAATGATGCATTTTTGGCACGGGTGAACCGCATGGTTCAGACCGCAGGGGTGCACCGTACGGTGCACCCGCAAGCGTGTTATACACTGCTTGAAGCGGTGTTTGGGATGTTATGAGGAACATATGATCAATGTCGGGCTGCTAATACAAAGAAAGAATAAATCATAAGTATGAAATACAGCGAAGTAAACAAAAGAGTACAGCTCCTATGAAACCATCGCTTGAAGAGTCAATTCCGCTCTGGCATACCCTTTCTTCCGAAGCAGTACTATCGCGCCTGAAATCCACACCCGCCGGGTTGACCGGGGCTGAGGCGGCCCGACGTCTGGCGGAACACGGTGCCAACGAACTGCAAGCCGTCCACCGCATCTCGCCGTGGACGCTTCTTTTTGAGCAGTTCAAGAATGTGCTGATCGTCATTCTTCTCGTTGCGACGGCGTTCTCCGCCTTCCTCGGGCATGGAATTGAAGCCATCGCCATCGCCGTCATTGTGCTATTTGCCGTTCTGTTGGGTTTTGGGCAGGAGAATCGTGCCGAACGCGCTATCGAGGCGCTACGCCAAATGGCAGCACCTATGGCGGTTACCCTCCGCGACGGACAGGAGGTCCAAATCCCGGCACGAGATCTGGTATTAGGCGATGTTATCCTGTTACGAACAGGTGACAAAATCCCCGCAGATGTCAGACTGATTGAAGCCATTAATCTGCAGATCGAAGAGGCCGCACTCACAGGCGAGTCTATTCCGGTAGAAAAACACGCCACATCTATTGCTGATGGTGAGTTGGGATTAGGCGACCGCAAGAATATGGCTTACGCCGGCACAACAGCCACCTATGGCCGGGGTCGCGCGGTTGTGGTCTCGACGGGCACGAACACCGAGTTCGGCAAGATTGCCCAGATGCTAAAAACGGTTGAGTCCGGCAAGACTCCATTGCAGGAGGATTTGAACAGAGTCGGTCATACACTGGCACGAGCCGCCTTGGTGGTGGTGGCAATCATTGTTGCCCTGGGACTGTTCCGGGGACAACCCTTCGTTGAGATGTTTATTTTCGGTATTGCGCTTGCGGTTGCCGTTGTCCCAGAAGCATTGCCGGCGGTGGTCACTATTTCACTCGCTATCGGCGTGCAGAAGATGGTCAAGCGCCATGCGCTTATTCGCCGTCTGCCGGTGGTCGAAACGCTCGGCAGCACTTCAGTTATCTGCTCCGACAAGACCGGTACCCTGACGAAAGACGAGATGATGGCCCGCAAAATCTTTGTCGCCGGGCAAATGCTGAACATCTCCGGGGCAGGCTATGAGCCACACGGTCAGTTCTCGCGCGATGGTATCACCGTTGAACCCTCCCATCCGATGAAACTGCTGCTACGGGCCGCCGCGCTTGCCTCTGACACCCATATCGGCCATAGCGAGTCGGATGACCGCTGGCACGTTAAAGGGGACCCGACGGAGGGCGCGTTGGTGGTAGTTGCCGCTAAAGCCGGATTGAACAAGGCCGACCTTGAGCTGCAATTTCCACGCGTGAACGAAATCCCGTTCACCTCCGAAACCAAACGCATGACCACGCTAAACGACGGGCCGGAAGGTGTGGCAGCCTATTCCAAAGGGGCACCGGAGATCATTCTTGACACATGTATCCGGCAGCTGACAGCAGAGGGGGAGGTGGCGCTTGAGAGTGCAAGTCGAGAAGCGATTCTGAAAACGGCCCGTCAGATGGCAAGTGAGGCGTTGCGCGTTCTGGCGGTGGCCTTCAAACCGTTAGCAACACTGGAAGACGCTGAACAGGAAATGACATTTCTGGGACTGGTGGGCATAATTGACCCGCCGCGTTCCGAGGCGATGGCTGCTATTCAAAAGTGCGAGCAGGCCGGGATTAAGCCGGTGATGATTACCGGTGACCACCGGTTGACCGCGCAAGCGGTGGCCCGCGAACTGGGTCTACTCAAGACGGGTCGCGTTGTCACTGGAGCGGAGATGGAGGCAATGAGCGAAACTGAGTTTGATCGCCAGGTGGAAAACATCGAGGTCTATGCCCGCGTTTCTCCGGCGCATAAGTTACGCGTAGTCACGGCCCTGCAAAAGAAAGACCACATCGTCGCCATGACCGGTGACGGGGTGAACGACGCGCCGGCACTCAAGAAGGCCGACATCGGCATCGCCATGGGCATCACCGGCACGGACGTGACCAAAGAGGCTGCCGACATGACACTGACCGACGATAATTTCGCTTCCATTGTGGCTGCGGTGGAAGAGGGACGGGGCGTTTTCGACAACATTAAGAAATACCTGATGTACTTGCTTTCATCCAACATTGGCGAAATCGGCTTGATGGCAGGCGCTACGGTACTTGCCCTGCCTCTGCCTTTGAGCGCCGTCCAAATCCTGTTCGTCAATCTGGCCACTGATGGCTTGCCCGCTTTGGCTTTGGCGGTAGACCCGCCCGAATCCGGCCTCATGCGTCGCAAGCCGCGTGAGCCACGCACCGGCATCTTCACCCGGCCGGTCGTTATCCTCATGGTAGTGGGTGGATTATGGTCAACGGCAGTCAACTTGGGGCTTTTCACCTGGGCGTTAAATTCTGGTCGCAGTCTCAAAGAAGCGATGGCGATGACTTTCGTTTCACTGGTGCTGATTCAGTTCTTTAAGGCGTACAACTTCCGTTCCGACCGCCGCCCGGTGCTGAATCAACCCTTTGCCAACAAATGGCTTAATCTGGCCATTGTGTGGCAACTATTGTTGTTGATCTTAATCATCTATGTGCCTTTCCTACAAGAGCCGTTTGGCACTCTCAACCTCCCACTGGACTATTGGGTGATCACCATCATTTTGGCCTTCACAGTTTCGCCGGTGCTGGAAATAGCCAAGTGGTTAGTAAGGCGCGGATGGTTTGGGAAAATGGGTTAACCACCACCGCTCATGCCGCGCCTGGCATTTAGGTCTGGGTTATTTTCCAGGCACGGGGCAGCCCAGGTGGGCAGAGTCTTTACTCTTCGCATTGTGAGAATGTTGATTCGGGATGACTCCTTTGAAGTGCGAACAATTACTCAAGATGATTTGGAAGCAGTCCTCGAGGTGTACCGGGCAGCCATTCGAGAGGAGACTGGACTAGAATGGTGAGACCGTCTCAAGCAAGATGTCGGATCTAGAATGGAGAGAGAGCCCTAGAGGTCAGACTCTGAAAGCTGGCTGTTTTGGAATAGTCCACTGGGAAAGCAGCAGTGACCATTCCCTCGCTTCAGTCGAAGAGAGCTGGCTTAACGAATACACTCCTCACACCTGGAGATACCTGTGAGGTGTTGAATAGGTCGGCCCCCCCTCTTTGGCCCCTTCACTCTTGGGGGGGCTATCCTCAGAATAAAGTCAGGCAATCCTTCCCAGCATGATCAGCACAGTCTGTGCGACAAGTACTTAGTCCCGCTTGCCATAAGACATTCTCCATCTCTGGCGGTTCTTGTGGTGCTGTTGACGAATGAGCGAATAGAAGAAGAACAGCATGAAGAATCGTACGAAAAAAACTCTCAAAGAGAGCCCCAGCTAATCCGCACCTTTGGCGATTCTGTTATACTCGGCAAAGACGTCAAACCGTCTGATTGGCGCTTTAGGTTCTATCATGGACATTTCTCCTTTTTGTTTTCTTTAGTATGCTGAAAGTAGAGGGAGTTCACACAAAAGTCAATACTCCCAGGCAGAAATCTGCTTACTTTTTGGTTTTTGGATTTCAGGTTGACTAACTTGAGGGAGTTGACTAAATTAATCCTGTCAACCAAAAGCAACTGAGAGTGAGCGTTCAGTAAATGAACGTTTGTGAAACGGTATTGAAAGGAGGGGTGTTATGAAAGTCGAGATCAGAAACTGGGTGGGTGTGGTGGTTTTGGTTTGTCTGGGATTTATCTTGGGGAGGGCAAGCGTTTTTTCTGATGTGAATGCAAATCCACAGAGCTTAGAGATAGGGAGATATCAACTTCTTGCCGGGACCTTTACAAACGAGTTCGGCGACGCCCCGGAAAGACTTTCAACTATATTTCGGATTGACACAGTAACCGGAAAAGTTGAGAGGTGGAGCTATCTGTTCCACTTGTTCGAAGGTGAATCCATAAAGAAATATGGCGGGGAATTATGGTTGGAGCAGAACTGGTACCAGTTAGAGAATATTGAAGTCCTCCCAGATAGCATAAAGACATCCAGGCAGAAGGATAAAAAGAGGTAAGATTCTCTCTATAAGAGACCCGGTTGGGACGAGATCGTTGATTGTGGCGCTTCTGAGAGGGTCGGATTTGGCAGAGGAAGGCGAAGGTCCGAGCTTGTGTATCTCGCATGGGAGGACATTGATCTCCACAACAAGCTAATCCATATCCAGTCAAAAGTAGAGGAGGGTTTTCATCCCAAAAGCCGTCGTGCCCGGTCGATCCCGATCAGCCCGGAGCTGGAGCAACTGCTTCTCGATCTGCCTCAGAAGGGGAGATACATCTTCGACAACGGCATGGGCAGACCGCAGTATTCTAAAGACTACTACACCAAGCAGTTTGCGAGAATCCTGGAGTCGGCAGGCGTGAGGAATGCCAATCTTCACACGCTCAGGCACACGTTTGCCAGCCACTTGGTGATGAACGGGGTCGATCTGAGGACCGTTCAGGAGCTATTAGGTCACTCAACCATCACGATGACGGAACAGTACTCCCATCTGTCGCCGGACCACAGAACAAGGGCTGTGAGCAAGCTTAACTTTTGTGGAAATAGCACAAAGTTGGCACAAAACGATGGGTTTCGAAGGTAAGTGATTGAATTTCAAGGGGATATTTTGGAGAACTTTGGACTCATAACCCGAAGGTCGCAGGTTCAAATCCTGCCCCCGCTATTTGATTTTACAGGCTTTCCGGCTTTCCCCCAAGAAGTTAGCATTTTTGGCAAGACCCACCAAAAGCCAAGGCGACCCAAGAAAACCGAGCCCAAGTTGGCACAGTCGATGAGGCACTCTGTCCGGGGTGCCTCACCTTTCCCCTCTGCGTAAGGGGCCGGTGGGTTAACCACGGGCGCTCCAAGAAACCGGGCAAAGGAATCCCCTGCGACCTGGGGTAGTCGCCTGCTATCTTTGGCCTATTGACACGATACGAGGGTATAAAGATTCTTCTGGGTCGGAGAGCAGGGGAACACCGACCCCCATGCGGCTCACGAGGAAAATCAATAGGCTCGGTCAGAATGTCATTAGCCCGACGCTCACGCACAAGGAAAACAGCCGAACCTCTGAGTTAGAGATTCGGCTGGGTCTCTGACAAGTGAATATTGGCTATTACGGACAGCACGGAGATGGACCACTTCTAAAGAAATAATTGATCAGGTAAACCACGTCGCTGGTATTGACCCCGCCTTGACAGTTAACGTCTCCGGCTTCATAAGGATCGGGGCTAGGCCCGTTTCGGAACAAGTAGTTTATCAGATAAACCACGTCCGACGGCTCAACCACACCATCTCCACTGGCATCACCGCTCCTGAGATAGGTCAGCACCATAAATGACAGGGTGTCAGCGTTGCAGTAGTCTTGGGCCACAACCGTTAATGCTTCCAGTGTTATGTCATACGGAGCAACGCCAATAACCGAATCGTTCTGAACCGAACACCAATAAGGATACTCCAAATAGGTGATCAGGTGAATCTCATCATCCGGGTCAACTATGGACGGATAGTAGGCCAATGTGTCATCGGAGCAAACTTCAAGGGTGTCTCCGGGCGACTCTATTGTTGGAGCCACATTTGAATGGTCAATGGTGAGCGTCACCTCCAGTGTATCAGCGGCGGTCCCGTCCGAGACCATGACCTTGAACGAGGTGTCGGCGTGATCACACTCCACGATACCGGAGAGAGTATCACCTGAAGCAGAGCACCAGGATGGAGTATCGAAGAAGCCTATTTCAAGCTCGGTTCCGTCGCAGTTTTCGTCCGTGGCTGTTGCGACGTAGACAAAGGGATCCGGGGACGGAGCTGCGGTATCAACCGCCGGGGAGGTTATCTCCGGTGGCACATTTGATCCAATAGGATTGCAGCAGTCATCCTCAGGGTGATAAGGGCAAACGTCACAACTGTCGCCCACACCATCCTCGTCGGTGTCTTCTTGGCCGGGATTATAGTAGGTTACACAGTTGTCGCACGAATCGCCTAAAGCGTCACCATCTGAATCCTGCTGATCAGGGTTAAAAACACTTGGGCAGTTGTCCAGATCACAGGTGTTG